>CALDTL010000192.1 GCA_937923965.1 uncultured Caulobacterales bacterium | reverse complement strand
GTGGTAGTCCCGCGCCAGCGCGTTTCCGGCTTCGATTTCGGCGGCGCTCAGGAAGCGCTTATTCGCCTCTCGCCCTACGCGCCGCGCGAGGCGGTCCAGCGGCGCCGTGCGCGTATTGACATTGGCAGGGCGCACCACACGATCAGGCGTATAGATCTCGCGCTCGACCCGGTCCTGATGCTGCCGGTTTGGGTCGCCCTCAATCTCATCCCCCGCCTCAAGGCGGCGCACAACGGTCTGCGCGAGGACAAAGCCTTTCAGATGTGGTTCAATCATCCCCTGCCCGCGCAGCCAATGAAACCCCGCTTGCTCGATCCAAATCACGGGACGTTTGCGTTGGTCGCGATGCGGAAAGACGGGATGATCGCGCCCCTGTGCATCCTGGGCGATGAGACCATCAACCTTGTGAATGTCGCGCACCATATGGGTCATGGCGAGTTTCTGCGCGGTATAGGTCATGCGGCGTCTCCTGTTTGAACGGGACGAAAGACATGGAGGCTCTGACTGAGGAAGTCCTCGATCTGCAAAAGCTTGCGGTTAAACACCGGATCTTCGCGGCTGTCCTCCACCACATTGAGCGCATGGAGAATGGTCGTTCGGTCCCGCGTGAATAGGGACGCAACGCGCGGCGTGCTCATTTCAAACACCGTCCGGCAGAGATAGACCGCGACCTGCCGCCCGAAGACCTCGGCGCATCCCGATCTTTCGCCCGTCCCGCTCTAGCTTTAAATCGGGCAAACCAAATTCCAGCGCAACCGCCGCTACGGCCAGCCGCGCATAGCTCGGGTCGTCGGCGTTATATCGTCTCATGGGCATAAATCCTCCTATGGGTGATGAAGGCCCAGTCTAGCCGCAGCTCCCAATGTGAGGATTATATTCCTACATAAAAGGTTAATGAGTCAACGGCAGATGTTCATGAAACGTTCTAACTTTTTCCAAGCCGTTGATTCCGCGTGATATATTTCTGTGAGCGGAATTTGGGCCGCCCTGCGGAAGGTTTTCGCAGCATGGAAAAAAGCGGGGATTAAGTTTTGCGGCGGAGGCCCAAATGGGACTCAACGGGCGATCATTCAGCGCGAGAGGCGCTGCGTAATTAAGATGAAAATTGAGGCATTCGGTAGATATCCTGTCTAATGACACACCCCCACGGCGCAGCGATTTCCAAGTTTACAAATCAATATTTGACGTGATACGGGATTTGGCGGGATACGGGGCCGGCAATTAAGGCGGCGTTGTAATGGAAAACGACCGCGCGCCGAGGAGATAAAAATGGCTGGCAAAACGACATATGAAATGAAACAGGTTGAAGCCTACCGCATCGCAGAGGCGGACGGCTTTCGTCAGCATCCCGATGTTTATTGGCATCAGGCCGAAACAGCGCCGAGTTCTTCACGCGCTAAGCCGACAAAAAAGGCGAAAAAGACAGCAAAGCCTAAAACCAAAAAAGCGGCAAAAGATAAATTGACGCTGATTGAGGGCATCGGACCCAAAATCGCGGGTTTGCTCAATGCAGACGGAATCGTCACCTTTGCAGATCTCGCCAAGGCCAAAGTCGGAACGTTGGAAAAGATCCTAAAAGCCGCAGGGCCGCGCTTTTCATTCCACAAGCCCAACAGCTGGCCGAAACAGGCACGGCTCGCCCGCGACGGGAAAATGGACGCGCTCAAGGCCTTACAAAGCAAACTCGACGGCGGTAAATAAACCCGCCATTGCACTGGCCTCCGGATTTGATAACACGTCGTCTCATTAAATAGGGCTGAGATAGGCCCTATTTGGTCGATAGCTCGGAGGGATGTGTGGGCGAATTAGACGATGTGATGACCCTGCTCGCCATTAGTATTGTGGCGGATGGGCGTGTGGTCTCAGAAGAAGTCGAGGTTTTCACGAAAGCGGCCACTCAGCTTCGCCTCTCTGAGTTAGTGACCACGCCGCCGTCTGAGGAGAGCGCCGGCGCTTGGTTTACAAAATACCACGCAGATATCCGGGCCGTCGTCTTTGGACCTCGGCCAGAGTATGAAGCCCGGCTAAAGGTCCTACTCGATCGTGTGGCGGATCATGTTCGTCCTGACGCGCTGTTACATACGCTGCATATGATTTCCATCTCAGACGGCGAAATGCATCCCAGTGAAACCCGCTTAATTTCATTTATTAAACATCATTGGCGGATGGAGTGATTGGCGAATAAATCGGGCCCTGCCTGAACCGGTCAGCCCCCCGCTAAGCGGGTTTGAGCACGGCTTAGCACGAATCATTGTGTTCTGTATTTAGCGCCTTTACGTTTCATTTGATGTCCAACAGACGAATCATCTGCGCTGCACTCACTCTGACCGGAGTTCTTGGCGCCGCCGCTCCGCTCTTCGCTCAAGAGAGGCAACCAAATCAGGTCGCCGCGGAGTCGTTAAATCTAGCCCCCGGAGATTGCGCTTTATTCGTTTGGACAGGCTATCCATCGCGCCTCCATTTCGTCAGCTTGGCCGAGCAAGGTGCGGCGTTTGCGGCGCAAGATGGCGGGGCGCGTTACGCCATTCGCCCAAATCGCGCAGCGGATAAATTCGGTCAATTTCCGAGCCAAGATTTCATGGGCGGGACAGGAAAGCCGGCCCAGCTGAGATTGGCGGACCCGGCCGCATTGTACAAATCTGTGGTCTATAAATCCGGGACAATTACCCTGCCAGCGCCGGATGGTTGGCTGGACATCGAGAGCGCTCAAGCGGTTTCGACCTGCAACGAAACGTCCGCCGTTGAAACCCTCACCTTAGATAATCAAACTGGCAGTTACGCCGTGCCCGCATGGCTCCAAACGCCCGCCGCGAGCGTCGATATAATCCCTCAAGACATCATTGCGCCAGCGCCGGTCCCGCTGCCCCCAATCGTGGTAGAGCCAGAGGTCAGGATAGAACCAGAAATCGGGGTAAAACCCGAGATCAGGTTAGAACCCGAGATCCTGGTTGAGCGAGAGGTTATGTCCTCGGCCCCTATCCCAGGCCTGGTTCAGGCGGTATACAAGCGAGAGATTGCTCCGCCGCCCAGCCGAGTTGAGGCCGCGGCGCAAACAACGCCGGATAAATCCCCGCCCGCCCCCAAAGTGAAAACGCCGCGCAGCTATACCGTACAGATCGGCGCCTACCCCAATGAACCGCTCGCGCATGAAAGATGGGCTGATTTTAAAAAAGAGTTCAAATATCTCAGACGGAAGACATCCAGCGTGCAAGTGGCCGCGGTTGAAAATGTAGGCGTCGTCTACCGCTTACGCATCACCGGATTTCCAAACCTAAAAAGAGCGACCAGATTCTGCAATCGCCTCAAAAAAGATGACGTAGATTGTTTTGTCCCGCTGGAGCGGTGAAGACCGCCAGCCTAATCATTCCAGATCAGATTTGTAGCCTTCCGCCGGCCAATGATAATACACGCTCGCCGCAGAGAAGATAAATAGCCCGCATAATATGAGACCAATGACGTAAGATAGCTCACCCATTATACACCTCCCATCCTAGGATTGTCGCGGAGCCAATGAGACCTGCTGCGCCCATAAAAAGAGAGCGGCGTCAATAATCACGCTAAGCATAGGTCCCTCCGAATAAAAGTGCGGGGAAAATGCGAGGCACTTTCTCTTCTGTTTTCCAAAGTTTTGGGGATGGAAGTGTTGCCGGAAAATCAGGCCGCAAAGAAATACAGGGCGAGATTAATGCCGAGACATAACCCGCCTTGCACGCGAGACCCCCATTGGGCGGGGTAGATAGAACAAGCCTATCCTTTACACCTAGCGTTTGTCTTCCACGGCGAAATACCCGCCGGGGACTGCGTTGAGTCATGTCTTGCATCAGGAAGCGCCCCTGTTGTCTTGATTTGTGATTCAATTAAATATTGTAAAATGGAATCTGTCAATAGGGCTTAACCCATTGTTAATACTTAGGTTTCCATTTTTGGCAAAGGCGGTTCTCGGTGTCTAAGGTGATAATCGCGCCGCATTTATCAGGCATCAGAGCGCTAAATTTACCGCCGCCGCGCCTTCCCTATTTCCTCATGGCTAGGCCTGCCAGATTTTTTAAATTAATCCTCCAGCACCCGTTTTGGATGCTTACCTTCGACCATCCCCATAAAGGGCGGATGGATAGAATAGCCGAGCAAGCGCTGGATCGTCTCCGAAAATGTCCGGACCCGCGGCTTTGGAATGGAGAGCGAGAAGTTCTCCTGCGTTCGGCAGAATGGCGCGCAATATTGCGCCGTCAGGCACATGCGAGGATCGGCGCTTTGGTTCGCGCCGCCGCCATGCCAAAGGGTCCCAAGAAAGAAAAGCACGGACCCCTTGGGCATTACAGCCTTGATGAGTTTCGCTTTGTCGGCTGCATCGGGCGTTCGGTCGTCCCAGTCGTGGGACCCCGGTATGAGCACGGTTGCACCATTGTCAGGGGTGAAATCATCCACCGCAATAATCGTAGCGGCGCCCAACGCACGGCGGGGTCGCGGCCAAGGATAAAAACCATCATCATAATGCAGGGGTTGGGCTGCCTCGCCGGGATGAATATTGATGACCTGTAATTGCGAGAGTAAATAATTGGGCTCAAATATCTTATCCAGTAACGCCAATATAAGCGGATGCTCGACCATCGGGTTGGCGATATCCGTCTCGGCCATCATCGAATAAAGCCGCTGAGTCGCCAAGCCCTCGAAATTATTTCGACCCGCAGCATGTTTGAAACGGGCTGCGGCATCAGCCTTCAGCGCGTCCATAGCCGCTGGCGCAAAGAGCTTTTCAAAGATGATATACCCATCTTGGTTTATCCGCTGCATCGCATCATTAACGATCAACGGATCCACTTGGGCCTGCGAGCCCGCGGTTGATTTATACCGCCCCGCCAGATCAGCGGTCTTAATCGTCTCCGAGGTAACTAGGGGTTGGGTCATGATGCGAGCTTAACAGAGCAAGGGAAAAAACCCAGCCCTAACCGCGCCGCCTCGCTATTCAAAAACCCTAAGCGACTTCCCGCTGACGTATAGGGGCGAGCTCCGCGACCTCGCTCATTTTGATGAGATGATCATAGCCGAGGATCATATTAATATCTGCGCCATTATCAGAGAGCGGCAGGCGCACCCAGAACTGCGCCATATGCGAGCCGTTTGGCGTATTCGGGCGGGTGACCCCAACATAAGGCTTGCGAGTCTCAATGACCTTATCAAGAATTTTGTGCCAATAATCGACGCGGCATCCAATCGGCAGCTCATCGACGCAATGCCCTTGAATTTCGCCTTCATAAAGATTCCAAAACCCCGTCCCCGCAAGGCGATGACGATAGCGGCGAGCTTGCGCGCCCTCACCGTCCACGCGCTCCATGATCGTTGTCATAGGTAGCTGCGCCGGGATATCTTCCGGCAAAATATCATGGCGCGACGGGAAAGCCCCCGCTCGGCATTTACTGCGCCAATAATCATAAAATGTTTGTTGTTGCGGCAGGATAATTTGATGCCGCAATGCGTTCCCCGATAGCATAGTCGCTAGACCCCTTTGATGTTCCCCAGGTAAAGCGCCTATCCCGAAACGCTTTCCTTGATTAATAATCGCTTTAATAGACTCCAATCATCAAGACTTTGTTAACCATAGTTTCGGCTTACACAGTAAAAACAGGGCCGTTTCCGATTCGGCTCCGATTCAATTTCGCGAGCCGTGGGTGAAATTCACGTTTTTTATCAATCTTTACAGGATGATACCGCGAATCACGTCTTCGGCTCGGGTTTATCCCGCGTCTAAGAGCTGGATTTTCCGAGACCTGAGCGTTTCGCCAGCGCGGAACGGCGCTTCGCGTAATCCGGCGCGACCATCGGGTAATCGCGCGGCAATCCCCACTTCTCGCGGTAAGCGTCGGGCGTGAGATTATATTTTACCCGCAGGTGCCGCTTCAGGCTTTGAAACTCTAGCCCGTCTTCGAGGCACACAAGCGCATCATCGCGCAAAGACTCCGCGATGGGCACGGCGGGGGCCTGTCCGTGAACAGGGCCTGTCTCGCCGGATTGCGCGCGCTGGAGCGCGGTATGGACGACTGCAATCATTTCGGCGACGTCTGCTGGCTCGGGCTTTTGACCGCCGGCCTGCGCGCCTGCAAAAACGGATGAGACGATTTGCGCCGTCAGGCCCAAAAGCGGGTCGTCCGCATTGTCCGGCTTATTTGGCAAAATACTCAAACATCAAAACAACAAAGAGAAGCCCTGCCGTCATAATCGCCGCCAATCCCGATGGCGTGGCTTCGGACGCCGCGCCCGCAGGAGAAAAGGTCTGATAGAGCCTGCGCCCGGCCGCGCCGAGGACGCGCGTCTTCAAACGGCCCGTCTGGACAGACAACCGGTCCCACATCGCTGACGCCCAACTCGCGATACCCAGACCCATCTTCCGATAGGTCCAATCTAAATCGAGGATTTCCGCGCGCCGTTCCGCTGGATAGAGCTTGAACCGCTTGAGCAAGGTGAAGGCGAATATCGCGGCGAAGAGGAGCTGCATTTGGAACACCACATGATCAATCGTGTAGGGCACATAGGCCTTATCCAGCTCATAAGGCATGAGCGCATAGAGGTTCTGATACCCGCCAACAGGCCACGCCAGATAGATACAGAAGAAGGTCGCAATCCCCATCGCCGTGAGCATGTTCCACGGCGCTTCTTTCACGCGGCGGCCGCTATCATGGGCAAAGAAAGTGAAATGCGGGACTTTAATCCCCGAATGTTCCATCACGCCCGCAGAGGCAAAGAGCATCATCAGGAACGGGATATAGTGATGATCATAAACGGCGGCGGCCAAAATCATCGCCTTGGTCACAAAGGCCGCAAAGAGCGGCACAGCGGCGATGGACGCCGCCCCAATGAGGCAGAACACCGCCGTATAGGGCATGGAGCGGAAGAGCCCGCCGAGCTCTGAGGCTTTGGCTGTACCCGTGCGGTACATGACCGCGCCGATGGACATAAAGAGCAAGCCTTTAAAGATAACGTGGACGAACACCTGTCCGACAACGCCGTTCAGCGCCAGCGCAGAGCCAATCCCGATACCGCAAACCATAAAGCCAAGTTGGTTATTCAGAGAATAAGCCAAAACGCGGCGTAGATCATTTTCAACCACAGCAAAAAAGACGGGGAAACAGGTCATAATCGCGCCGACCCAAATCAGGATCTCTTCGCCTGCAAACCCCCGCGCCAAAGCATAGACGGCGAATTTCGTTGTAAAACTGGCGAGGATAACTGTGCCGGTGATCGAGGCTTTCGGGTAAGCGTCCTGCATCCACATATGCAGCCCCGGAAAGCCGACCTTAATCCCCATCGCCAACAGCATGAGCCAGCCGCCAGGGCTATCGAGGCCGATCTCGTTGAACATGAAATCACCGCCATTGGCCTGCGCGAACATAATCGCGCCCGCCAGCAACATCACGCCGGAGAGGACATGGATGGCCAGATAGCGCACGCCCGCCGCATAGGCGTGATCGCCGCCCTTCCAAATGAGGAAAACGGAACTAATCGCCGTCAGCTCCCACATAATAAAGAGCGTAATCATATCCCCGGAGAGCACGCCTGCGATGGCCGCGCCTGTGTAAATCAGCGCGGAACTATCCGTCATACGGCATTTTTCATGCAGCGCGTAAATCCCATTAATGATCCCCGCGAGGCAGAAGAGATAGCCCCACACAACTGAGAGCTTGTCTATCCGCAGCGTTGTGAGCTCGACGGGGCCAAAATTCAGCCGTCCGCCAAAATGCGCGCCGGGGTTAAGGCCGTTTATTTGAAAAATTAGAAATCCTGCAAAAATCGGCGCAGCAATGACGAAGGCTTTACGCGCATGACCAATCGGCAGCAGCGTACAAATCAGGCCTGCGAGGATAACCCAAAGACCGGGATTAATTTCTGCGAGGAGTGGGACTTGCTCAATCATGATGCGGCTCCCCGGTTATGGCGGGATCTGTAGAATACTCTGGGTCCGGCAAGCCGCCCTCCCCGTAATACGCCTCATCACGTCCGAGGAAATTAAACAGCGTATTGGCGGAGAGCACGATGGCGGAATAAGCCAGAAAGCCGTAAATCGCCCAAGACCCGGGAATATATTTCTCAATCGGGAGCGCTTTGGCTTGCGGGTAGAACACCCCAATGATGATGCAAACAATCATCCCGATCAGAGGCAGCCAGATGAAATTACGTTTCACACTTTCCTTGCCCAAAAATAGGAAGGGCCGCGCCGCCGGATGAATATCATCGGCCTTGGCGGCGGCTGCTGAATCAGCGGCGCTCTCGTCAACAGGCGGGGTTTCGGTCTCAGTCATCATTAGAGGCCGCCTCCGGGCAAGATAGGCTGTAGGAAATCAACGATACCGCCAGCAAAGAAGAACAGCACAAGCGAGCCAATTGCGGTGATAACCGGCGGGATAATCACCCAGCGGTGTTTTTTGCGGACCTCAGCAATATGGGCATCATCTTCGGGATTCGCGGGCACCTTCATGAAGCCGCGCACGGCGATGGGCACGAGATAAATAATATTCAAAATTGACGAGGCAATCAGCGCGGCAATCAAGATCGCTTTGCCGCTTTCAACCGCGCCCATCATGAGGAAGAATTTGGGCCAGGAGCCGCCCAGCGGCGGAATCCCGATAATAGAAATCGCGCCGACCAGAAACGCCCCAAAAACCCAGGGCATGGTGCGGCCTAATCCGTCGAGCTGGGAGATATTCGTGCGGTGCGCAATTGTGTAAATCGCGCCTGCGCACATAAATAATGTAATCTTGCCCCAAGCGTGCATCACGATTTGAAGCCCGCCGCCCAAGATACCCATACTCACCGCCAGCATCGCACCGAGCGTAATATAGGAGAGCTGCGAGACCGTGGAATAGGCCAGCCGCGCTTTGAGATTATCTTGCCGCAGCGCAATCACAGAGGCGAGAACAATGGAAATTGCGGCAATCCACGCGAGCCATGTCGAGGACGGCGTCGCCAAAGTCAGGCTCGGCCCAAATGTATAGGTCACAACTTTGAGCATGGTGAACACGCCCGCCTTCACCACGGCCACGGCATGTAATAAGGCGGAAACAGGCGTCGGCGCGACCATCGCATTGGGCAGCCAAGGATGGGTCGGCATCAGGGCCGCCTTACCAATCCCAAACGCAAAGAGGATCAAGAGCAGCGATGTCGCCACAAGCGATGTGCCTTCGGGGAATATCCCGCCCACGACAAAATCAGTCGTTCCGGCAATGACATAGGTTCCGATAATCGCGGGCAATAACAACGCCAGAGAGGTGCCCATCAAGATCAGCGCATAAATCGTGCCGCCGCGCTTGGCTTTCTCGTCGCCTTTATGGGTGACCAAGGGGAAGGTCGAAATCGTCAAGGCCTCGTAGAAGATGAAAAGCGTAATCAGGTTCGCCGAGGCCGCTATGCCCATTGCCGCCGCAATCGCGACCGCAACGCAAGCATAAAACCGTGTCTGATTTTTTTCCTTATTCCCGCGCATATAGCCGAGGGTGAACATGGAGTTCACAATCCAAAGCGAGGACGCAATCGCCGCAAAGGTCGCGCCCAGCGGCTCTAGCTTGAGGGTAAATTCAAATTTTCCGGCAAAGCTGCCCATCTGCAGCTCTGGCCGTCCGCCCTGCGCGACATCTAGGCAAAGATAAACCACCGTCGCCAGCAGCGCGAGCCCAGCGACAAATGTGACGCCTTCTCTGATGTTTGGCGATTTGCCAAAGATAGGGATAATCACCGCCGCTACCATTGGAATAATCAGCAGCAACGCCAGCGCGATTTGGGGTGTCATGAAAATATCCATCGCCCCTACCCCGTACCCAGCAAGAGTTCGGCGGCGCGTGTGGCTGCATCGACCATAACGCCCGCCTCAACACCAATTACGACGGAGGCAATCGCCAACACCCACATGGGGAATAGCATCATCAAGGGCGCTTCATTTCGGTCAACAACGTTCCCGTTGACCTCCGGCGGAGATTGGAAATAGGCCATGAGCAAAACACGCCCGATATAAATCAGCGCCAGGATAGAGGTTAGCATGATAATGCCAACGGCCCACCACCATCCCGCATCCGCAGCGGCTTCGGCGAGATTAATTTTGGACACAAACCCGGCCGTAAAGGGCACGCCGACCAGAGACAGACCCAATATCGTGAAAGCGCCCATTGTCCACGGCATAGTTTGACCGAGGCCCTGAAAATCTTGTGTGCGCGTAATCCCAAAGCGATACCACATCGCGCCGAGCGCGAGGAAAAGCCCGCCCTTGATCACCGCATGATTGAGCAAATGCAGATATCCAGCCGCAACCGAAGCCGTTGTCGCAATACCCACACCCAGCAACATATAGCCGACTTGCGCGACCGAAGAAAATGCGAGCATACGCCTTACATCTGTTTGGAATATCGCTTGGAGAGACGCGAAGAGCATCCCAATCACGCCAAGCCCAACCAGCACGAACATCAACACGTCCGCGACATAAGTGTAGCTCGGGTCGAAGACAAAGAAGGTAAAACGGAGCAAGAGATAAAGCGCCGCTTTGGTGGCGGTCGAGGCGAGAAACGCCGTGACGGGCGTGGGCGCATAGGCATAGGCTCCGGGGAGCCACGCATGTAGCGGGAACATCGCGAGCTTGAGGCCCAGACCAATCACAATAAAGCCAAAGGCGATTTTGGAAACCCGCGAGCCGCCGTCCATATCGGCGAGAATACGCGCCATATCCGCCATATTGAGCGTGCCGGTCTCCATATAGAGAAAGCCGACTCCGATAACAAAGAAAGTCGCGCCAATGGAGCCCAAAATTAAATAATTATAGGCGGCTGACAGCGCGCGGCGATCTCGGGCGGCGCCCATCGCGACGAGCACATAGGTCGAAATTGAGGACACTTCGAGGAAGACAAAAACATTAAACGCATCGCCCGAGACAACCATACCCAATAGTCCGGCAATGCTGAGTAAAAAGGCCGCGTAAAAAGGCGCGCGTTTATTGGGTTTAATTTCCGCAATCGTCGCCGGCATGGCGTAAATCACGGTGATGAAAGCCATGACGGCGATTAGGACAATGACAGGCGCATTGAGCGCGTCGATAACAAGCGAAATCCCATGCGGCGGCGCCCAGCCCCCCATCTTGTATAGGGTGGAGCCAACTTCGGCATTATAGAGCGCGATTGAAAACGCCGTAAGCGTGAGAATTGCCGTGACAATAAATGTGCTGGCCCACGCCACGCGCTTATTCGGCAAAATGGCGGTAATCGCCGCCATGATAAGCGGCAAAGCCATCAGAAAGGCTGGCCCATGAATCAACAGCCAATCCGGTATAAGTTCAAGAAAGGACATTAGTCAGCCGTCCCCTCGAGATTATAGACAAAGTCTGCGGCTTCAATTTCGTCTTCTTCAATGGTCTCGTAAACCTCGCGAATACGCACCGTCAGGGCGAGCCCGATGGATAATGTCGCAACGCCCACAACGATGGCTGTCAGAATCAAGACATGCGGGAGCGGGTTAGAATAAAGAATATCTGTGCCCGGGCCGCCGATAATATATGAGTCTTTGCCCGCCGCCACTTGGACGACTCCGTCCAGCAGAGCCTGGCCCTCGTCATCTACGCCGTAGGATTTATCTTTAATCAGGATCGGCGGCTGGCCGCCCGTGACTTTACCGATGGTGATGTAAAGCAGGAATACGGATGTCTGGAATACCGACAACCCCGCAAGCTTTTTAATCAAATTGCGCGAGGCGAAAACCGTATAAAGTCCCGTCATCATCAGGACGATGACAACGACATAATTAAAATGCGAAAAAATATCAGGCATCTACCAATCCTCATCCGAGGTTTCAGGTTGGCGCGACCCAAAAGCGTAGAAAATCGCGATCATAACGGTCGTAACGGTGGTCAAAACACCCAGTTCAATCGCAAGAATGCCGTAATGTTGCCCTGTCGCCGCATCACTGGCCAGCGTTGAATAATTCAAAAACTCGCCGCCCAAGATAAAATTCACTACGCCTGTGCCGCCGTAAAGCAAAACGCCCAAAGTCATACCATAGCGAATAAGCCGGGGCGGAAAGGCGCGCTTCGCTTCCGCGAGGCCAAAAACAAGCGCATAAAGAATTACAGAGGCCGCGAGAATCACGCCCGCTTGAAAACCGCCCCCGGGCCCGTAATCGCCGTGAAATTGCACATAAAAGGCAAAAAGCGCGATAAGCGGAATAAGGAATTTTGAGATAACCCGTAAAAGAACATGCGGATCACGGCCCAAGGGATTATCAGAGGTGTTTTGCGGATCGCTCATTGGGCATCCTCCGCCTGCGGGTCTTCGGCCACATTGCTGTCCGAGAGGGCGGCGGACGGCGCCGAATGATCATTGAGCATCTGGCCGTTTGGACGCGCCACCCAGCCGCCTGAATTTCCGTTGAGTCCGAGGAGCAATAAAACGCCCAGCCCTGCTGAGAAAATCACGACGACTTCGCCGAAAGTATCATAGCCGCGATAGCTGCCCAATACGGCCGTCACGACATTGGGAATTTTTATCTCTTCCGCCGTTTTGGCCATGAAATCCATGCCGACATAGGCGTTAGCGGGCGAATTGACATCGCCAAAAGCGGGCATATCACCGACCGCGTAAAGCATCGCAGCCCCTGCGAGGACAACCACAGCCAGCGCGCCAAATTGTCGGCGCATGGGAACCGGCGTCGATTTGCGGTCCGCGAGCAGCATGGCGGATAACATCAAGACAGTGGAAACCCCTGCCCCGACAGCCGCTTCGGTGAAGGCAACATCCACAGCGTCCAAAGTCACAAACCACGCCGCAGAGACAAGTGAATAGACGCCTTGCAACATGACCACGCCAAAGAGCGAACGCATCCGCACAATTGCGACCGCGACGACCACAAGGATCGACAGGAGGAAAATATCTATGAGGATAAGCGGCGGCACAAATGGGACGTCCGCGGCGGCAGCGAAAATGAGGCTCATGATGCGTCCTCGTCTAGCGTTGGCGCGCGGTACTCACCCAAGAGCGGCCTCAGACCCGCACGGTAAGCCGCATGCGCCACGGCATGTGTGGCCGTTGGACTGGTCACTAAAAGAAAAAACGCCACAAGCAGTAATTTCAGAACCATCTGAAGATTATCGCACTGAAAAATCAGCGCCAGTAAAATCAGCTCTGCCCCAAGCGTATCCGTCATACCCGCCGCATGTAGCCGCGTGTAAAAATCCGGCAAGCGCAAAACGCCAATCGTCCCGGCCATGATAAAAAATAATCCAGCCAGCATAGACATGACTGTGCCAATATTCGAGATCACGCCCCACCAATCAACATAGCTGGCGGCCTTGGCAGCTTCGGAAGCGTCCGCCGCTGCCGCAAAAATCAAGCTCATCGCGCGCCCCCTCGCTCGGCTTCATCGGCTTGCGTCAAATCCACATCCAGAGCGCGGTAATTAAAAAACTTCAACACAGCGATGGTCGCAATGAAATTCATGAGCGCATAAAGCAGCGCAATATCCACGCCGTCGGGACGGCCAATGATGAAACAGAAAACGCAGAGAAATAAAACAGTCTTGGTGCCAAAACTATTCACGGCCAAGAGGCGGTCATAAAGCGTTGGCCCGCCCAGCAAGCGGCCGAGCATCAAGGCCATCGACACAATAATAAAAAGGGCCGAGCCCAGCATAAAATATCCCATGACCGGACTCATGAGGACGCTCCCTCGCCCGAGCCGGGACGGCGCGGCACATCAATCGTCTCGCCAATCGCAAAGGCAGAGCGCTCGGCCATTTCTGCAAAATCCCACGGATCAGACATATCCGATAAAAGCGCATGGACCAGAATATGGTCATCTTGAATATCAACACTCACAGTGCCAGGCGTCAGCGTAATCGAATTGGCGAACATCACTTTACCAATATCCGTTTTTTGCGGCGTCGGAATACGCGTCAAAACCGGCGAGACAACCATATCCGGCGACAGGACAGCCCGCACAACGGCCATATTGGCTTTCACGATTTCTTTGAAGAGCCAGCAAAAATAGGAAAGCGTTTGAGGCACGGTCAGGTAAGGCGCGGTTTCGGAGTCCAAAATCCGCATGCGTTTGGCAATCCAAACCGTCAGGGCAATAGATATCACGCCCAAGCTCAAGAGCATGGGTTTGAAATAGCCCGAAAGGGTGAGCCAAGTGGCCACCAAAGCGACAATTAATATGAAACTATAGCGCAGCAGAACCCGCTCCCTAAAAACGTTCTCCGTCATAGCGAGGGAATCGCAGCGATAAAAGCCTTAACCGTGTGGATAAATGTGAGTGGGGAGAAGAAATTTCGGCATTCTCGAGGCTAATTTCCAATAACCAGTATGAAGCGCTTACTTTTGCTGAGCCATCGGGGCGGAAATTGCCTTAAGTCTGGCTTCAATCTGCTCCAAACGCGCTGCATCTTCCGCATTTGGGACAGGGGCTGTTCCGATGTTCAATGGGCCGCCCTCAGCTTTCCATTTCCGTCCCGCCTCGCGCTGGGTATTTTTTATAATTCTGTCTTTTTCCGCATTTAGAAAAACCGCTTCCTCAATCTCGACCGATGAAATGGGAACCCCTGATGTTTCGCTCAACTTGGCCATATCTAAGCGGATTTTTTGGGCCTTCTCTGCAGCGAGGAAAGGCGCCTGAATCGCGTCAAGTCGCCCGTTCACCTCAGACATGCGATAAAGCAAGGGTTTAGGCAGCCTTTCAAAAACGTCGGCAGATAGCTGCCCCCCAGATATCGCCTCCGCATGGATTTGACCATTTGGCCCTTTAATCGCCTGAAGAATGGCGGTGTTCATTTCTCCTTGAAGCTTATGGTTTTCTGCGTGAAGCCCGATCAACTCGCTCATCTCATTATCCAAAAGCGGGATGTTATGCGCCGCGCTCAGTCGTTTTATGCGGTCAGTTTCTCGTTTTGCCTGACGGGCGCCTTGGACTTTATCTTCAAGCTCTTTAAGGCGAGGATTATTCCATCCCATCTGCATAGACTGATTTTCGGGTCGAGGGCCTCTGGTAGCTGGGTCCATCTTGGCCCAAGCGGCGAATTGCTTTTGATATTCTAAGGCATCGCGTGTCTGCGCCAGCATTAAGGCGATATATTCCTCTGACTCGGCTTCGGACAGAATGGCTGGGTCAATATCTCCATATGTCTTGCGAATTGACGCCAGTTGAACCTTGCCGTTCAACGCCTGCAGCCGCTCATATTGAGCCTCCATTGTCAGCACGGGTTGCGGCCCTCTGGTCGCAGGATCTTTTGCGTACCACGCTTGCAACTCGGTCTGGAACACTTCGGTCTCTTCCCGCAGCCGCTTTTCCAAAGCGATGAGTTCGTCAATTTCAGCCTGCGAAATCTCCCTGGGGTCCAAGCCCTTAAATCTCTCCGAATGCCATGAGGGATCAGCCACCACAGAGGTTTGCGGCGCTGGCATGCTTTGAATAATGGGTCTGTCTTGTTGTGATGCATGAGCGCCGGCCAAGTCAAAATCCGGAGAGACCGTTGTGCTCTCGTTATTTTGCGGAGCCTCCGCGCAGGAAACCCATAAGAAAGCCGCCAGACAGGTCGCCGCCAACGTAAAACATCTCATGATAGGGTCCCCAATAGCCGTTTTCTAACGACCTATCATAAATCTCGAGCGATAGTTGTAAAAACCGCAGAACCCCTTAGCGGACTGCGGGGCGGGGAAATCTCCGCGAGAGTCAGCCCTACCCTCGGTGCGAAAACACCAAGGCCGCTGTGATGGCCGCTGCGCCAAATTCTTCTTCGCGCGGGATGACGCCATTTTTGATATAGCGCAGGACATCTGCGTTCAGAGACGCCGTCAGTGACCAGTTCCAATAGCGCAGAACCGTCTGGGCCTTATCGGTGGAAATCACATCATAGGTTTCCATGACCCGCGCGAGGCTCTCATGCATATTGCCCGCCTCATCGTGAACCGGACGTTTCAAGGCACGCCATAATTTTTCGATAAAGTCGCGTTTTAACCCGGGTGCCTTACACAAAATCGCAATGCCCTCGCCGCCCTTATCTGTCAGAATTTGAGCGCCTGTCGCCGGTTTTACCCCGGCCATATATGAAATTTCTTCGGTTAATTCGCGTGTCAGACCAGTCTGTTCGGCCGTGTCAATTGCAGCCTCGAGACCTTCATAGGGTGAGCGCTCAATCGCGGCGCGGTTGCGCTGGCGGCGTTCAATGAACTGCAGCGCCTTGCGGACACCTGCATCTGTCCAACCATCAGCCGCGGCCTTTGGGAATAAATCGCTACAGCTTTCCTGCAAGACATTCCGCGTCACCGCAAAGCGGTGCAGAATTTTCTTACGGTTGGCCGTGTTGGCCCACCAAAACATGGTGAGGCCATGTGAGGGACGCAGCTCGTCGCGCTTCACAAGGAGTTCGACATAGGTTTGATGGGAACGCGAGATAGTCAAAATACGCTGGATGGCGGTTTCAGAGAAATGGGCGGATTTGTTCTTCAACAAAGCTTCGACAACATCTTCTTCGAGAAACTCAACCAAAGCATCAACAACCGCATCCGAAATCTTACGACGCCTCGCGATCACCGCGCGATGCGCGCCCGAGACTTTTCGTGCGATTTGTATCAAATCTGAGTCTGTGAGGGATTTACTCTCCTCCAAGACATAACGCGCGATTTTGATTTCATCTTTCGCCAAAATGACGAGGATCGTGCGCGGGGCCTCATTCAGCATCACGAGGCGCTTGGCGACAGACTCGCGAATATCTGCATCGGCACTGCGGAGAAGTTCGACCAATATATCACCCGCCATATGGCGTTCCTGCGGCGTTAATTGGCTGGCGGGGATGCAAATAACATCCGCCAAACGTTTCGCGAGCTGACGCCGGACGGCATTATCATCCACAATCGCCGGATCTAGCGCGAGCGGAGCCTCACTTGGCAGATCGCTTTTCTGATTAATCGCTAGTCCAGCCATTTGGCGCTCTTCATTACGGGGTCGAATCCTCTGCACCCTAAACGGATAGGGTTAATGGGAAGTGACCTGAACTTCGGCTCTACACTTTCCCTAACAGGCCTCCTATGTGGGTGTTTCAACAGGAGCCGCCGCCATGAAAATTCGCCCAAAACAGCCTGCCCCCGCCGCCCCGAAACAGGTCCATACGCAAAGCCGTTTTGGCGTGCAGTGGTCAGATGATTATGCGTGGATGCGCGATGATAATTGGCAAGCGGTAATGCGGGACCCGAGCGTTTTAAACGCGGATATCCGCGCCCATTTGGAAAGCGAAAACGCCTATACCGAAGACGCGCTCGCGCCGCTAACAGACCTTAAAGACAAAATTTTTGAAGAAATGAAAGGCCGCCTAGAGCCAACCGCGCGGGGCGTGCCCATGCCGGACGGCCCCTTCGCCTATTTCCACTTTTACCGCGAGGGCGATCAGCACGGCGTCTATGCCCGTCATGATGTGGCGGCATCAGATCCGCAAGACGACATCATTTTAGATTGCGACGCAGAAGCCAAAGGCAAAAAATTCTTCGACCTCGGCGATGTCTCCCACAGCCCCGACCACGCATGGCTCGCCTACTCCTATGACGACAAGGGCAGCGAGAATTACCAAGTCTTTTTGCGGGACCTTGAATCCGGTGAGGTGTCCTCCACCGGGATTGATCGCTCTGCCGGCGCGCTAATTTGGGCCGCTGATAACCGAACTTTGTTTTGGGTCGAGCGGGATGAAAACCAACGTCCCTATGCTGTGCGCTTTCGGGATATTTTCGACGCCAGAGGTAAGATCCACACAGCCTATGAAGAAACAGACCCCGGTTTTTTCGTCAGCGTTAGCAGCTCTGATGATGATAAGTATATTGAAATCAGCGCGCATAATCACACGACGAGCGAAATACACCGGATTCCGTCCTCTGTCCCTCAGACGCCGCCGGTCTGTTTTTCCCCGCGTCAGGCGGGCATCGAATATAGCCTGCATGACCAAGGCGGCACGACTTATATCCTGACCAATTCTGGCGGGGCCGTAGATTTTCAAATCATGACGGGAGAGTCCGGCCAAACGCCCGAGCAGTGGAAGTCTTACATTCCGCATCAATCTGGACGCCTCATTCTGGGTATGGAGAGTTTCGCCCATTGGCTCGTGCGCCTTGAGCGCGAAGACGCCCTGCCCCGCCTCGTTATCCGCAATATGAAAAGCGGCCCAGATTACGGGGAAGAACATGCGATTGAAATGCCCGAGGCCGCTTACGGTCTAGGGATTAAATCTGGCTATGAATATGCTACCGATACGCTGTTCTTTAGCTACGCTTCCCCGTCACGTCCCGGCACGGTTTATCGGTATGATATGAAGACCCGCGAGCGCGTGACAGTCCGCGAACAAATCGTGCCGAGCGGCCATACTCCCGAGGATTACCGCGTTGAGCGGATTTCGATTTCCGCGCGCGACGGGGAGTCAATTCCGGTCACGATTCTGGCGCGCAAAGATGTCCAAATTGACGGGTCGAACCCCTGCCTGCTCTATGGCTACGGCTCTTATGGGATTACGATCCCAGCGGCCTTTCGCACAAACCTGCTCTCGCTGGTGGACCGCGGCATGGTCTATGCCATTGCCCATATTCGCGGCGGCATGTCCAAAGGCTACCAGTGGTATCTGGATGGAAAACTCGAGAAAAAAACCAACACATTTAATGATTATGTCGATGTTGGCCGCGCCCTCGCAGATCTCGGCTGGACCTCGGAGGGGCGCATCGTGGCCCATGGCGGATCGGCGGGCGGATTGCTCGTTGGGGCCGCAATGAACCAAGCGCCCGAATTATTTGCCGGCGTTATCGCGGCCGTGCCCTTCGTCGATGTGCTGAACACCATGAGCGATACAGAGCTTCCCCTCACCCCGCCCGAATGGCCGGAATGGGGAAATCCGATTACCGATGAAGACGCGTTTAAACGTCTCTGGAGCTACTCGCCCTATGATAACGTGACAGCCCGGAACTATCCGCCCTGCCTGATCACCGGCGGATTGACCGACCCGCGCGTGACCTATTGGGAGCCCGCGAAATGGGCGGCGAAACTGCGCGAATATCAAACAGGCGAAGCGCCAATCTTGCTCAAGATCAATATGGACGCGGGGCACCAAGGCGAAAGCGGACGCTATGACAGCCTCAAAGAAACCGCGCTGGAGTATGCCTTTGCGCTAGAGTGTGCGGGGCTGAGTTAGGGGCTTATCAGCCATTGAAAACCTGACCGACTAGGCGGGCTGGAGGAAAGTATTGATTGTCAAACGCCCGCTTTCTGGCGACGGGTCAAAGGCAAAATTTTCCGCGATGTCGATGGCATGTAGACTGGTGCCTCGGTAGATCACGGCTCTATTATAGGCCGCATCACAATGTCCAATACGTTCGAATATAGGTGTTGACCCGCAGATATAGCCGCTCTCGGGTAGGCCATGCGTTTTGACATCGGCCTCGAGACTCTTTTTATAGTGGGCATGTCGGGCATCTGAAATCGTTTCGTAACCCGTTGATCTATGTCGATAAAACGCTGTTCCCCCCATTGAAGCCGGGCATAAGTAATGCAGCAGAGCCAATTTTTCATCTCCGCCTCCGTCAAAATGCGGCATGCTTTGCATCGCGACTAAATCCTCAGGAGCTGTCGTAACAATGGAGTAGAAGACCTCCACAAATTTCGCCCCTCTCGCATATCCGAAAACATCAGCCAGCAAGGGCAATAAAGGCGGGATATGGATTTGCAAATAATCGCGCGTTATAGGCGCGCGAACGCCCGGATAATAAGGGGCAAGCTTCGCAAAAGACTGCGTCGCGCCAAATTTTACCCACGCATCCGGCTCGGGCGCAAAATTATCAATCATAAGAAGCGGCGCTTTTTCATCGCCGATTGTGGTTTGCGTGATGTCCCAGTTCGGCAAGCCGCTTTTCATCTCTCATCGCCTTTTTGCATTCGCCTCGCGTCCAATATTAATGATCTTATCGGCATAAAATTCTATGCGGACAAGCCGCATATTAGGTAAAATTTCTAGACTCCAAAAAGTCCATTATATCGGCGCACATCAAGGCGAATGCGGAATACGCCAAATTTTGACCCGCGTCATCAAGATTGACGGTCTTTGAAAATCAGGCCAAACCTTGCACATCACTCAATTTTCACTTTAGTCGGATATTGAAATAGATGATGTGGGAATTAGATCCGAGACATAGATCGAGGAGATTAATCTAGCGAAGGCAGTTTGAATGCGTATTTATCGATCTAAAATAGATATGTGGATGGCCGCCGTGTTAGGCGGGTCTTGCCTGCTAGTCCTCTCCATTTTTGTCGTTGCGCTTCTGTTCAAACGGCCAATCTGGCCCGATTTGATTTTGTCAGGAGGTTTCTTTGCCATTTATGCCGGTTTCATTATTTGGTTATTCCTCGCCACGAAATATCAGCTTTCCGAGAGTGAGATGATTGTCCACGCCGGGCTTTACAAAGTGACCATTCCTTTTCAGTCCATTCAATCTGTAGTTAAGAGCAACAATCCCCTAGCAGGTCCGGCCTTTTCCTTAGACCGGCTGGAGATAACTTATGAAAACACCAAGACAATCCTGATCTCGCCAAAGAACCAAGACCAATTTCTCGCTGATATTGGATGGGATACCGCCGGGAGGTCTGAGGGCTCATAGACGCCAAGCTGCCGGACCTTCCGCCTTCGTCCGGTCTCCGGCCGCTGGAATATTCATCATTCGCTGCGCAGCGACATAGACGTCGCTACTTATCCTCCGGCCAACGCGCGGCCATTTCCTTGACGATTTCGGCCTGACGGTCCTCCATCCCCTGATTAGTGTAGAGAAAATTCAGAAGGTCGTAATGCTTTCGCGCTTTTGGGTTTGCAGCCTCAAACCATTTTTCTGCCCAAGGCAGAGCGCGGGCATAGTCCTCGTCTTGAACACAAGCATTGACCAGCAGGTCAACATATTGCGGTTTAGGCGCGCCGCCCGCATTTAAATATGCCTCTAAGCGATCCGCGCCCTCGCGATATTGACCATTCCCGATCATAAGCTGCGCGATCACAATTCCAATATTATCCGCCTCACCGGGCAATAGTCCGCCCGCTTTAATGGCGTCTTCAAAATCGCCCTGTGCTTCGCGGGTCCGGCCAAGCTCATAATTATATTGGCCGAGCATCTGATAAATGGTCGAGCGCTCATAGGGGTTGAGCGCCGAGGACTGGATGAGATTTTCAAGCCTGTCGACTGCGGCTTGGTGTTGGTCCCCTTGCGCTAATTCCAGCACATCATTTACGGCCGCTCCGGCAGCGGCGGAGAATTGACGCTCTTGGCCCTGCGCCGAGGCCGAGCTCATCAGAGCGGCGGCGATGACACCGCCCATGAAAAAATCAATAATCCCTTTTCCAGTAAAGCGTGTCATGGCCTAATACCTCGCCGGTAGCGGGAGAATATTGCCGCGCTCATCTTGGAGATCAAAACGGATAGTTGTTTTGAGCCCCGATCGCGTGACGGCTTGGCCATTTGAGACCTTTGGGGCATAGTTCCATTTTTGAACGGACTTCACGGTTGGCGCCATGAGCTGGGTATTTGTGCAAAATGTCGCTTCCACATTAAAGGGTTGCCCCTCCGGATTGACGTCAAATTGGACGCGGCAATAGCCCGAAACATCACCTTGCGAAAAGCGGTTTGGAAAAACCGGCGGAATACGGAGGAGCGGTTTCTCGGTGCTGTCGACGACAATTTCGAATGTTTTCTTATCGATCACGGAGGCTTTAAAGACCGGAACCGCGCCTATGATCGACGTAATTTTCACCGTTGGCTGCTCGGCTTGCGCCTGCTCAATTCTGGGCGGGGGTGGGGGCGGCACAACCTCTTTGACCGCCTCAATCGTGGTTTCCTTTATGGTGACTTTGATGTCTTCAACTTTTGGATTTATCTCAAATGTCACCGTTTCCGTTTTGTCCTGAGGGGTAAACTCGGCCTTGATTAATCCGGCCATTGTGAGTGTGAGGCCAATCGTCATCAGCCCAGCAACCGGAAGCATAGCCCCATATCGAAAGGCGTCCCGCCTGGCTGGGGCCGTCTCTTGAT
>CALDTL010000191.1 GCA_937923965.1 uncultured Caulobacterales bacterium | reverse complement strand
CGCGACTGGCCGATAGAGGATGGCTAGAGAAACAGTGGGAAATGGACCCCGAAGCGTCAGGTCCGCCGCGCCGCGTCTATACATTGACGTCCTTGGGGCGCGCGCAAATCGAAGGGCCTAGCGCGCGCACGGAGATGAAGCTTAACACTCAAAGCGCGAGGACAGTTCAATGAGCGCGGTCTTAGACAAAATTTTAGCGTGGGCAGAGCGCCAATTACCTGACGAGAGGCAAATTTGGATTTCTGATTTGAGGGCAGAGGCCAAACATATTCCGTCTGGCTCAACCCGTATTGGATTCCAATGGAGCGGAATTATGGCGGCCACGGGCTATCTCTTGCGGGTCAAATATGGACCGCAGAAAATCGGGCAGCTCCTTTTAGCAACAGCTCTGATTATATTGAGCCTTGCCGTCCTCGCGTCCGCCGGAGCGATGGAGGATAAATCTGTGCAGACCGTATTTTATGTCATCGGTCCGCTTTATGCGTTCGCCGCCACATTGGCTGCGACGAATTTGCGCCTCATGAAACGCTATACGGGTTTCTTTAGCGTCGTTTTCGCTGTGATGTTTGTGGCCTCAGGGCTTGAGATCGTAACCGCAATAGATGTGCCGGTTATATTTCTGCGCGCGCTCACCTTGGAGGCGTCCTGTTTCATGGCCGGATTATTTATTGTCGCCAGCTATTTGAGTTGGGTTGGCAAAGGCGACGCGGCGGCCTGAGGTTTACGCATCCTGAGTTTTGCGCATTCCGAGTTTTACGCATAAAGAATAGACGAGAGGCGTTTGCGGCCCTCCTTTGAAATTTCTGAATCGGTGCCTTCGGCTTCGAATATTGTGAGCAGGAACAGCCGCGCGGCCTCGCCGTTATGCGCACGGTTTTTGCCGACGGAATAAATCAGATGATCCACGGCCTCTGCGTTGCGGCCAACGCCGACCAGCGCCTTTGCAAGCTCTAGCCGGGCATCCAGATCATCGGGACTCGCCGCGACTTTTGCCGCAAGATCAGAGGTTGGATCAGGCGCATTTGCGGCGGGGCGAAGATCAAATTTTGATTTCAGGGCGGTTATTTCAGGATCATCCAAGCAGCACTCTGGCGCGTCTTGCAAAAGCTGCAGCGCGCCTTCGTCATTTCCGCCGTCAATATAAAGCCGCGCGAGGCCTGCGCGGGCCGCCGCATTCGTATCATCCAGCGCCAGGGCCCCTGCGAAATCTTGCGCTGCGCCGCCGGGGTCGCCCGCAGCCAAACTATCGCGGGCCCGCGCAACAAGGGTTTTTGATTCTTCTTTGGGGTCGCTCTCGCCGGTGAGGCGCGCGATAAATTCATTCAGCGCCGTATCGGGCTGCGCGCCAATAAATCCGTCAACGGGCTGGCCGTCTTTAAAGGCATAAACCGCCGGAATGGACCGCACGCCAAGTTGCGTGGAGACACCATTATGTTCCTGCGTGTTGATCTTTACGAGCTTCACCTTACCGCCGGCGGCTTTCACCGCTTTCTCGAGGCGCGGCATGAGCTGTTTACACGGCCCGCACCAAGGGGCCCAAAAATCGACGATGACGGGAACCTCTTTACTGGCTTCGATAACATCGACCATGAAGGCCGTGTCGGAACTATCTTTGACGATATCTGTCGCTGTATCTGGCATGTTTGACCTTATTTTCTCTCGCGCGATTAGGCTGTCAGCTTCGCGATAAATTCATTGAGTTCAGAGTCAGGTTTTGCGCCGACAAACGCCTCAACAGGCTCGCCGCCTTTGAAGCCATAAACCGCCGGGATGGAGCGCACGCCCAATTGAGAGGCGACGCTCGGATGGTCCTGCGTGTTGATTTTAACAAGTTTGACCTTGCCCTCAGCCGCAAGGACGGCCTTTTCGAGGCGCGGCAAAAGCTGCTTACATGGCCCGCACCACGGCGCCCAAAAGTCGAGAATGACCGGAACATCTCTGCTGGCTTCCACGACATCCGCGATAAAATCGGCGTCGGAGCTTTCTTTGACAATGTCAGTCATCATATCTGGGTTTGTGTCGGGCATATTAAATCTCGCTACTTAGTCGGGCTTCATGTGGCGGCTCAACCCCGTCAATTCAAGGCTCTCTTTGGGGCTTTGGCGGGCGGGTCTATCACAACACAGTGAGGCCATTTAATCCTTATAGGCCGCAATGCTGTGGATCATTACATCGAAAAAGGCCTCAGCATCTACGCCCACCGCCCAATTCACGCCGCAAGCTTTTCCCGTGGTTTGCCAAAAATCGACACTCGTGTGACCGCGCGTGAGAGGGCTATCCACTTCCACACTCACATTGACAGATTTGAAGGTGAAAATATCTGGCCGCAACAGATACGCCGTGGTGCAAGCATCATGGATTGGGGTGCCGGACGCGCCAAATTTCGCGCGGTCATATTCCGCATAGCCGCTGCGGAGCATTGCGGTGAGAGTGCGGCTGAGGCGGGAGTCCAGCGCCTCGATGCGCGCGATATGGCGCTCGCTGATTAAGGCTTTATGGGTCACGTCCAATCCAAAAACAGTTGTCTTAATGCCCGCCCCAAAGACAATTTGCGCAGCGTGTGGGTCGACATAAATATTAAATTCCGCAGAGGGCGTAATATTACCGCCTTCCGACCGCGCCCCGCCCATGAGGATAATCTCGCCGATGCGCGGAATAATATCCGGCGCGCGGGTGAGGGCGGCGGCGATATTTGTCAGCGGTCCTGTTGGGACGAGAACCAAATCCTCCGCCTCTCGGCAAATTCGGATAATCGCGCCCACCGCATGTTCGGCTTGTAGGGGGATCTCCGGTTCAAAAATCTTGATACCGTCAAGGCCTTCGACGCCGTGAACCTCCTCGGCGGTGGCGAGGGGATAGTGCAGCGGCGCGTCGCATCCTGCATAGATCGGCACATCGGACCGTCCGCAAACTTGCGCAATCATCCGCGCATTGCGCTCACATTTCGCGAGTGTCGTATTCCCCGCCACGACCGTAATGGCGCGAATGTCCAAACCGCTGCTTGGCGAGAGCGCCATCATCAAGCTGATCGCGTCATCCTGTCCGGGGTCGCAATCAAATATCAAAGGCCTGGAGTCAAAAACAGAGCTTTCCATAGCGCGCTTATGGGCAGGAAAGGATTTGAGGGAAAGCCCTCACTGCTTTATGCGGGAAGGCTCACGCTCAATGAGAGAGTTTCATGGCCGACCCGACTCCGCAGAAAACATTCATCAGCGCCGAAGATCTCTTGCGCGACTCATTCGAACTCGCGCTGCAGATTCATGAATCTGATTTTCGCCCCAGCTTTATTCTCGGTGTTTGGCGCGGAGGCGCGCCTGTTGGGATTGCCGTGCAGGAAGTTTGGGAAACGCTGGATTGCCCGACCAATCATTTCGCTATCCGCACGGCGAGCTACGGCGCACGAACAAAAAGTTTTGACGGCGACGAAGCCCTACCTGAAGTTCAGGTCATGGGCCTCCAGCATGTTGTGGATGTGGTGGATGTCGAAGACCGGCTTTTAATTATAGATGATATTTATGACAGTGGCCGCAGCGTGGAGGCGATCCTGCAAGGCCTTCGCGACCGCTGCCGGAAAAACACGCCGCAAGACATTCGCGTCGCCACCCTCTATTATAAACCCAAGCGAAACCTCACGGACCGCATCCCGGATTTCTATATTCACGAAACCGACCAATGGACCGTCTTCCCGCATGAACTACGGGGGTGTTCAGAGGAAGAAATCCGAGCGCGCGGCACAATGCCGGAGCGCTATTTTGGGATGGGGCCGAAGGTTTAGGAGTGTCTTAGTTGTTGCGTGCAATCCACTCTAACGCATAATCATAAAACCTATCACCGCCATCAGTTCGGCTGGCAGTAAATCCACCTGTATCTTTCGGGTTGCTATCTCGGCACAATTTCTCTGCATCATCTAAACGGTCAAGCAATATTAAAAGGCAAATGGCCTCTGTTTTCCTAGTTTTTAATTGATCAAGGGGGCCTAAAAGGTCGAGCATTTTCTCGATTGAAAATTCTGAAAGCTCATTTCGTCTTTCGTTTGACCACTCTAAGACGGCTTTGGCTATTCTATTACGTTCCGTCTCATCAGTTGCAATATATCTGCAGGGCCAAAGAGGTCGTACTGTCCAAGCTCCTCTATCTCTAAAAGAAAGCGGCAATTTTTTATTGTCTTCAAGATGAAATATTTCCCAAAACAAAGGATCAATTGCCATAGGCTTGCATTGCCAACGAACGGTTGCGCCGCTCAAAAAAGACATTGTCGGCAAAACGCTTAGAAACCACTCACCTTCCTGTTTGAAGATTGAGCCATCCGCATGACGCCAACCGGACCCCTTTGCTTGCAATTTTAATGCAGCTTTGAAGGCATGATTGCGTTCCTTAATAAGACGGGCCTGCTCCCTCGGCATCGGGCGCGGGTAAACAGGGGCAATGATACTCTGATCTTCGGCCCACTCTCGATAACTCATCTTTCATCCTTCCGAATACTTTACTCTATAGAATGAAGCTTCGACGTGTCTAATTTTGGTCACCCAATTTAAACACCTTAAGCCCGTCCTAACACCCCATCCACTTCCGCCCGTCTCGGACTCGCGGTTTGCGTCCCCAACCGCGTCGTCGTGAGTGCCCCGACGGCGCAGGCAAATTCGAGCGCCTCTTGTTCGGATTGTCCTTCCGCGAGAGCCACAGTGAGCGCCGCAGCAAAAGCATCGCCCGCGCCCGTTGTGTCCATGACATCGACTTTGGGCGGGGTGGCCGTGGCAATGACCTTGCCGCCCTTGCGCAGTTCCGCGCCTCTTGCCCCCAATGTTACGGCGACCAAGCCCACGTGGGTGTTCAAATCATATTGCGCGGCTTCGCCTTCATTGACGATGATGAGGTCGGCGCGGGTCAGAATTGCGTCAACGCCGCTTCGCACAGGTGAAGGGTTCACGGCAACAAAACCCTCATAGCCTTTCAGCGCGGCGTCTATGGTTTCCGTCGGGATCTCAAACTGCGTGATAAGAACATCACTACAGAGCTTCGGCACATGCTCCGGCGCGTAGGCGGCGTTGGCCCCGCTCGCGACGGCGATCTGGTTTTCGCCGCTCTCCGAGACGGTAATAAACGCCAATCCAGTATGCGCGTCCAGCCGCCGGAGCGCGTCCAGATACACGCCTTCTGTTTCCAAATTCACGAGCGCTTGCGCGGCATAATCATCATTTCCGACGGCGGCCATGATCTCGGTCTCCGCCCCCAAACGCCGCGCGGCGACGGCGACATTTGCGCCTTTGCCGCCGGGCAATGCGCGGTAATCTCCGCCCATCACCGTCTCGCCCGCTTTGGGCAAATCTTTGACGCGC
>CALDTL010000190.1 GCA_937923965.1 uncultured Caulobacterales bacterium | reverse complement strand
TTGCGGCCCCGGTTTCGGCGGCTTAAATTCGATGAGCTGCATCAGCGGATATAGCAAGATCTGGCTCTTGAGTTGGCTCCGGTATTTTTGCGCCAAAAAAGCGGCCATATTTCCGCCCGCACTATCGCCGCCAACGGCTATATTTTCTGGATCAATCCCGTGCTCATCCAATCCCTGACCATCCAGAGCCCACTTCAAAACCGTCTCGCAATCCTCGGGTCCCGCCGGATAAGGATACTGCGGCGCGAGACGATAATCGACGGAGAGAACCCGGCAGACAGCGCCATTGGCGAGGCGCCGCGTAATCCCTTCGTGGGTCTCCACATCACAGGTCACAAAGCCGCCGCCGTGAAAATAAACCAAGCATGGCCCCTGAATTTCATCCGCGCCAAACGGCACAAACATTCGGCAAGGGATGGCGGTTTCGCCCTCTCCGACATTGAAATTATCCGTTCGCGCCATACGCGGTCCAGGCGTATCAAACTGGTTCGTTACCCGCCGAAACCCATCTTGAAAAACATTGACTTGATCGGGATCAAATTTGAATTTTTCAAGCTGCTGCTGGAACAAGGATGTCTTCTCTTCATCCGTTTCCGCAGCGTCTTTAAGCTTTCTCAGACGCGAGATAAAATTATCAGCCATCATACATCTCCGGCATAAGGGGGCGCTGGATCATACTGCATTGCGCGCTGCACGTCGCGCGAAAACTGCGGCGAGAACAACTCGCCTACCAACCATAGCGCCATATCTATACCGGCAGAGACCCCGGCAGATGTCAGAACATTGCCATCCCGCACATAACGCACGTTCGGAACGAGCGTGCCGGGTAACCCTAACGTTTCAAATTCGTCGAAGGCCCCCCAATAGGTGGCCAGACGTTTATCTTTCGTCAGGCCGGCTTTCGCGAGGACAAAGGCACCAGTACAGACACTTGTGATCCATGTTGCGCCGCCCGCGATTGATTTTACCCAATCCACTATATCGCTTTGCTCTATGACGGCCCGCGCCCCCTGCCCGCCCGGCACACAGATTACATCCAGGCTTTCAACATCGACCATGGCGGCATCGGCTAAAACGCGCATGCCCTTCACAGCTCTAATTTGCCCGCCATCAGGACTGATGAGACGCACGCGAAACGGCGCCTCATCACCGCGATAGCGGCTGACGGTATTGACCATGTTCCAAACTTCCCAAGGTCCGACAAAATCGAGTTCTTCAATATCGTCGAAAATCAAAATTCCAATTTCAATCACGCCGAAAACCCGCCGTCATTGAGAAACGCTTGTTCTTCCGCAGTGGTCTGTCGGCCCAGCACTTTATTCCGGTGGGGGAAGCGTCCGAAACGCGCAATGACGTCCCGATGTATTTCTGCAAATTTCAACGTGTTGCCATCTTCCAAACGCGCGTCGCATAGGCGCACGCAGTCCTCTTGATCCGCGAGGTTTTCGCTGTGCATCAATGGCATATAGGCGAAAGGACGCTGTGTTTGCGTGAGGTGAATATCGGTCTTGCGCGAGATCATGCGCTTTGCGGATTTCAGGGCTAATGCATCCCAAGCAAATGCTGCGGGCGTGTGGCGATACATATTTCGCGGAAATTGATCCAAAGCAATAATCAAAGCCAAATGCGCCTCTGGGCTTTGTTTTTCCCACGCGTGCGGCGACGACGCCTTGCCGGATTGATCCGCCGCCAGCGCAATGGCTAACGCTTCAAATTCCTGCCGAATTTCCGCGTCGAAAGCATCTGTTGATTTGAACCAATGTTTTTTTGCCTCGGCCCCAAACCAGAACCGGAGAATATCCTCCGCCCCTTTCACTTACAGCCTCACAGTCCCGTCAAGGATGCCTTGATACACCTCCGCGTCAATCGGGGAATATCCATCGGTTTTCGGATCCGCATAATAAAGCGGATCAGAAATATTGGCGGGGTTAAATCCAGCTTTGACGAGGTTTGTTTTTTTGAATTTAAATGTGCTCGTCGTGTCGCTATCTTTGGACAAGCGAATAAATACAGGCCGCGCATAATGCGGTAACTCGCGTTCCACATGCGCCTTTAACTCCGCTAAATCTGGATCGCCTTCTGCCACGATGGATGCCATGCCCG
The DNA here is from genome assembly GCA_937923965.1 of uncultured Caulobacterales bacterium. Classification (GTDB taxonomy): domain Bacteria; phylum Pseudomonadota; class Alphaproteobacteria; order Caulobacterales; family Maricaulaceae; genus Litorimonas. Next base: position 34,591 of record CALDTL010000190.1, on the reverse strand, counting down.
CGCGGCCATCATAACCTGGCACGGCGACGCCGTAGACATTGGCCTGTGTGACGCCTGGGAAGACGGACAAGACGCCGGCGACTTCATTCGTCGCCACATTTTCAGCCTTCCAACGGAAGGTATCTCCAACGCGGTCCATGAAATAGAAAAATCCATCTTCGTCGCGTTTCATCAAATCGCCAGTCCGGAACCACGCATCTCCCTTTTTGAAAACATCTCGGAGGATTTTTTTCTGCGTCGCCTCCTTTGTGCCGTAGCCTTCAAACCGGAAACGCGGGTCATCCTCACGGATTTCGCCGATCATTTCGCCGACTTCATCCGGCCCTTCTCTTAAGCAAAACCCATCTGCGCCGCGCGGGTTTTCGCCGGTTTCAACATCATATCGGATAATGTCGATATTAAATTTCCAAGCCAGATATGAGGGCACACGTCCCACCGCGCCGACGGGGCCGTCGACATTGATAAGGCTAACATTGCCTTCTGTTGCGCCGTAAAATTCAATGACATGGGGTATGTTAAATCGCGATACAAAGCTCTCCCAAACTTCCGGCCGCAGGCCATTGCCGATGATCCAGCTTATCTTATGCGCGCGTTCATTCTCTGTTGGCGGTTGCGATAGTAAAAAACGGCACAGCTCGCCCACATAGGTGAACATGGTTGCGCCATGTTGCACAGCATCGTCCCAAAATTTAGAGGCCGAGAATTTCGGAATAACGATGACCGCCCCGCCGTAAGTCAGCATCGCACCGCATCCAACCAATCCGCCTGTTGCGTGATACATAGGCAGCACCATCATCATCCGGTCTGTTGCTTTGGCCTTCGCGCCGGTTCCAATACCGCGCAGATAATTTTGCGCACGCACATGGGTGACCTTTGCGGCCTTAGGCAATCCCGTTGTGCCGGAGGTAAACATCTTCATGGCTTGGCCGCCAGCAATGAGGCCGTCTCTCTCAGACTTAGCGGGGCGGTCAGGACGCATCTCTGATATGGCCGCATCAAAGCTCTCATAACCCTCGACCTCTCCAAAGGCGGACCAAACTTTTGGCGCGCCCTCTACACGGTCTTTCGCGGCGGCCCATTGCTCGGCCATATCAATGTCCATGATGACATGCTTCGCGTCTGATATATTGACGCAATGGGCTAGCGCCTTTCCGGCCAATTGATAATTGAGCAAAGCCGGAATAACGCCCAACTTTGTTAGGCCAAACCAGAGCGGAATATATTCCAAGCGGTTGCGGGCAAAGACCGCGACCGTATCGCCTTTCGTTAGATTTAGAGACTTCGCCCAGGCCGCAACTCGGTTGGCATAGGTTTCCATATCGTCATAGGTCCACTGGCGCTCGCCCTCAATGAAAGCGATATTTGGACCAAACGCATCTACACGCATCTCAAGCTCATCGGCCAGTAAGAAATTTGACTCCGCGTCAACGGACTTGACCGCCCGCAGCATCCGCAACAAATCGCCTATATATTTAATCTCGCGAGAAAGGGAAAAGCCCATTTTTATCCCCTAAGGAAAAGAGTGTATCGTTGTGTCTACGCAACACATTAGACAGGAGGCCGAAAAAGAAAACCCCGTTTACAGGACTTGCTGCAAACGAGGCTTCATTTTGTCTAACTAACGGACCGGCCTGAGGGAGTTAAGATCAAGACGGACGTGGGAACATTGGGGTGCCCCCCGAGGTTCAAGGGATTAGGTGCAACACCCGTGCCAAGATTCTCGGAAAGCGGCTTTACGCTTTTCGGGCGAATTTTATTCCCAGAGCTCGCAAACGGCACATCAGTTCTACGAAACTGTGCGGAATTGAAACAATTAGCGGTAGGGGTAACCCTGAACGCTCGTTTGCAGGCAGGTTCCATCGGGTTGTTTCGATGTTCCGGCTGGGCAAGGCGCGGCTTCAATCTGGCGTGAAGGCGGCTGAACCTGAACCGGCACACCGCTATAGGGCTGCTGAGATTGGTAGCTTTGTGATTGATAACTCTGGGGTTGATATCCTTGAGATTGATAACCTTGAGATTGATAACCTTGAGATTGGTAACCTTGGGGGCGAATCCGCCCCGAGGAAGCCAGGCGGAAACCTTCGATGTAATTCGGCGGAATATAGATCGGTGTCTCGCCGCCCTGCGCGTCCAGCGCAATCAAGGTCAATCCGTCGAAGCGGGCCGCGTCTAAACGTTCGTTAGACACAAAGACGCGAAGCTTATCCTCTCGCGCGCAATCCACGCTGCGCGAGGTCACAATTTGGCGCCCGCCGTGAGCAGAGGCCGGGAAGAAATCGAGTTTACGACTTCTATTGCCACGGCTTGAGGATGACCGAGACGATTTGCTCCGCGAGCTAGACGCGCGGGATTTGCTCGTTTTATTGCTAGAAGAGCGCGATATTGAAGGCCGGGACCTAGAATTTGAAGATCTGGAGTCTTTCGGAGTTGATGATCTTGACGCTGCGGGGCGCGATGGCCGCGAAGACGCGCGCGTTGCGCGGGGGGCCTGAACACGGGGGGCCTGAACGCGAGGGGCCTGTGATTGCGGCGGCGTTCGACGATTCACCTCTCCAACCGATCGCCCTGCGCGATTTATAGTTGGCGCTCGGCGGACCGTGTTTCTACTTTCCTGTCGCTGGGGCGTCGAAAAACGACGCCTTTGTGAGCGTCTTTCAGGGCTCTTGGCATCTGACTGGCTCACCCGCGGCACGGCTGTGGGCGCACGAGATTGCGTCTGTGTTTGCGGCGAGATCGGCTCGATCACGATGCGTTCCCGAGGCGCAGATGATCTCAGGGTTGAACGCCCGTTCCGGCGTGTCGCACCCGACCACGGCAAAGCTGAACCGTGGAGCTGCATGGCGCGCAACCGATTTTCGCGTTGTTGATCTGTCGTATCGCGCGGGCGCGTCCGAGGCGTCGTGCCTGTATCAGCGCGGTCATCACGGCGGTCACCATCGCGGTCTCTACGGTCCCTGTCCCGGACCCTATCGCCATCTCTGACCCTGACTCGATCTCGGTCGCCATCCCTATCTCTATAGCGATCCCGGTCACCATCCCTATACCGATCATCCCTATACCGATCATCGGAGTCGCGCCGCAGACCACCTAAGAGACGCGGGAAAGAGCCCCGGCGAGCATGATGAAAACTTCCGCGATTGCGATTATAATAATTAAAGCCTGGCCCGAAATAGTTAGACCCATATCCAAATCCAAATCCAGAATGCCCCGCATAATGGCGATAGGGTCTGTAAATTCCAATATGCGGCGACCGGCTATAATAATTGCTGTGGTCATAAACGACATTATCGACGCGCGTTGAGCATTCGAGAATACGTGTATCTCGCGTCACGACGGGCGCCAGCTGTCCATTGACGAAACTCGCATCCCCATAATTGCGGCCACCATAAGGATCATCGGACGGAGAGTTATAATAAAAATCCACATCTACAATCGCGCCGCCTTGCAGAGATTGTCCATCTACCGAAACGCTGCCATCTGCGGAGCGAAGCTGCAATGAACCTGCCAGGCTCGGGTCGTCTTCAAAGGGATCAAAAGGCGCAGCGGCAAGTTCTGTTCGGCCTGTGCGCGGATTAAACTCTGACGTAACATCCTGCGCAATTTGCTCGGCCCGAACGGACGGTAAACTGGGCGCAGCGGCGACCATGGTTGGTGTGCCATATTGATAGGTTGAGGCAGACGCGATGGAGACCTGCGCATGTGCGGGCATTTGCGAGCCAAACATCAAAGCCGCCGTTGTCAAAAGCCAGAATTTTGATGTGCGCAAATGTGTCATGATACCCTCCTACGCCTTTAAAGCTGAGCGGAGGCTGATTGTCACGTTAACTTTCCATTCATTGTTAACGTGGCCAAGATTAACTTGGCGGATTAACACGGCAGATTAACTTGCCAGATTAACTTGCCAGATTAACGCGGCAGAGCTCTTAAAGCTTGCGCCTTAGAAATTATCTTTGAGCGCCCGTCTCCGGCCCAATTCTGCCGCGCTTCCCGCCGTGATAAACGGATTTGCGCGCTTTTCGACGCCCACAGTTGTTGGAACCGTTGGAATCCCCGCCGCGCGTTTCGCTTTGGCATCTTCAATCGCGGCCAATAAGTCAGGATTTTTGTCATCGACAGACACGGCGAATTTTGCATTTGAGAGCGTATATTCATGCGCGCAATAGAGCTTCGTCGCCTCGGGCATATCTGCAATACGGGACAAACTACTCCACATTTGCTCTGGCGTCCCTTCGAACAAGCGGCCGCAGCCGAGCGCAAAGATCGTATCGCCGACAAAGGCAATCTCGGCAGACGGAATATGATAAATAATATGCTCATCCGTATGGCCGGGCGTGTGGATGACATTGACGCTATGTCCTGCAAATTCAAAAGAGTCCCCGCCGGAATGCGTAATGTCCCGCGCCGGAATCGCCGCCTGTTCCGGTCCGCGCACGAGGCAGTGATAGCGCCGCTTCAGCGCAACATTGCCGCCCGCGTGATCGGGGTGCCAATGGGTGTTCCAAATCTCGGTCAAGGCCCACCCCCTCGCCTCACATTGCTTGGCGATCACTTTGGCGTCTGGCGTATCAATCGCCGCCGTCGCGCCCGTTTCGGAATCATGCAGAAGAAATCCGTAATTATCGGACAGGCAGGGAAATAAAACGACTTCAAGCGTCATCAGGTTTTTCTCCAATTTTAGCTGCTGCGCCCATGATTCCAATCACCGCCGCCGGCCAAATCATGGTGAGCATATAAAGCCCCACATGAGCATTTCCCGCCGCCGGATCAATCTGCGCAGCGCGGCCCGTCTGCGTGAAAGCCGCCCAGATCAGAGCCGTCAAAGCCAAGCCCATCCAGAGCGCGAGGCGCACCCGCCGCCGTGGCCGCATCGCGCTATCGAGCAAGACAAACGGCGCGGCCGTATAAACGGCCATGCCGATAACCGAACCTATGGATGCGTCTTTCACTTCGCTCATGACGGCAAGGATGAGGCGATCCGCAATGAAGGGAAGCGCCAAAGCGATAGCCCCGGTGAGTAATCCTGTGGGGGTGACGAGCGGGCGTTTGCGGGCCGAAGGCATTGGAGAGCTGTCCATGAGGCTGTCTAGGGCGAAAGCCGAATAAGAACAACAGTCAGTCACCTTTCGCTCAAATGTTATTTCATCTAGGCGTGTTCTCAAATTGAGCTTTGTGTCTTGTTATCATTGTTTAGCGCGCTTTTTGCGATTAGGCCGAAGCTAGAATGTCATACCAAGGGTCCTCGCACATGCCAGAGTCATCTCCGTCTATACTTGCCGAAAAAGAGGCGTTATCGGCAAGCCCGTTAGGGCAATACATCGTGGGTCACTTGTTAGAAAACCAAGCGGCGGCAAAAGATGAGTTACAGAGAGCCCTGCGTCTGGACTCAATTCAACTTAACCGCCTTATCTCCGGCAAAAAAAACTAAACCCCATGCTTGTTCTAAGACTATCTGATGCGCTTGGGCTGGAGGCTGATTTCTTGCTGTCTCTTGAAGAAAACGCGGAGCTTACAAGACTTCAAACTCATCATGATCGTATAGAATTTGGCCTTGATCATGCACGCAAGAAGCTTGAAGAGGAAAAACAACGCCAAACTTCAATCCAACAAGGTAGAGAATTTTCGCCCTCAGCTGGAGCGGATGATGAACTTGCAAAACGTCAAGCTCATCTCGATAGGGTAGAGCTGGGCCTTAAAAATGCAAAAAAGAAGCTAGAGGATGAAAAACAGCGACAGTCTTCCGTCAGAGCTCAACTTAGCCGGGTTACGCCCCATAAAAAATTAAGGTTCTATTTCCTGCATATCAAAAAATGTGCCGGCACCACACTAATTGGTCTTGCTGGAAAACAAGCTCACGTGACCTTCCATCACCCTCATGCAAATGGAAACCCGATCATTGAAGATACTGATTTATCTGAGAATACTAAATTATCTAATACCGCAAAATTTTATCCGTTCTGGAATTTGGACAAACCAGAGCAGCGAGATTTTTTGAGAAAAAACACCCATAACTTCATAGCCAATGAAGGACATCTCGGTAAAAATTTCGAAACATTAGATGAGATGATATATTTCACGATTTTGAGAAATCCGATAAAACGCACCATCAGCCATTTCCATCATACCAAGCACCTCAATTCATTCGAGGAGACCTTAAATTCATTCGTCTTGACCAGAGCGTCAAAAACGAAATGGGCGAATAATTTTATGATATTTCAAATAATGGGGGTTACGGTTCGCGAATATGACAAAGAGGCGACAGACGCAGCAATTTCTCGATTAGACATGTTCGACCATGTATTGTTACAAGAATATTTGGCGGATGATTTAGACTATTTCAAAAATTATGGCTGGGACCTCTCTGAATTGAAAAATCGAAATGTAAGAAGCGGCGTATCAAATAGAGATGTCCCAAGCGATGAGGCCCTCAAATTACTCACCCATTTAAATCAAAGCGATGCCAAACTTTACGACTATTTCCTAAATAAGCGGGCAAGGATCTCCGAGGTCTAACCTCGGACCGAAAAAATTAAGGGGCTTTGCGCGTAGCGCTAATCCGACCCCCTGCTCGGCCAAGGGGCATTCAAGAGCTGTCCATGAGGCTGTCTAGGGCGAAAGCCGAATAAGAACAACAGTCATGCGTAAACCTGCGCAGTCACTTCCCTCGCGCCCTCACCCATCCGCCGGACAATTTTACGGCTCTTGAGCTTATAGGTCGGATGTTAAATTGAAAAATGAACAGTTCCTGCAAGACAAAACCATGTCAGATAGGTGTCAAAATATAGACACAACATGTAGGTGCGTGGCATTAAGAAATTTCATTCAATATCAATGAATTAAGGAGGCGCAAGATAGCGCTGAAGTCGTTAATTTCTATTAACTAATCCGCCCTTGATATTCCGGAATATTTTTAACTATTTTATGCCCAGAGGTTGGGCGCAAATTAGGCTGCTAATTCCAACATCAAAATTGAGTATTTAAATTGAAAGGGTTTTCATGCCTTCCAACGTGCATAAACTTGTGGCTAATCGCCTCGCGAAACATCAAATTGAAGTGGCTGTTCCTATTTATGGAACAAACTATACCCTTGAGATAATTCAAGAGCCTGATTTTTCAGATTTATGTCCGGTAAAAAAATTAGAGAACACGCGGTCCGACAGTCAGCGCTTAAGGCAGCGGTCAGCTGAGGCTCGCCGCCGCGCTAAATTTACTCGGCAAGAGGCTCAAAATATGTGGCGAGACAGGTTCGATTTTTTACAAGACTTCAATCTAACCCAGGAGCCGGTTTAAAATCCTTAAACTGAACAAACCGCGCTCTGTCAAACTCGGCTTATTAATTAGGTCTGCACTATCCGAAACAGGTCGGTTTCCACATTGGGACACCCGATGCGTTACCCCCTCGTCTAAGCGATGTGAAAAATGAAACCGCCCCCTCTACCCCGTCATTGCAAGACTTGTTCTTGCAATCCAAAAGTAGCTACAGGTGGATCACAAGAACAAGTCTTGTGATGACGACGTTCGGAAAGGCGGGGTTGAAAAGGCAGGGTTAATTTACAGATGCCTTAGATCTCGCGAGTTAAGCAGAGGAATTAACGACTCACTTAGCTAAAAGCGCTTTATACTTTTCAATCGGAAACGGATGCTCAATCCATCGCCTCTGATATTCCTCCACACCAATGTCTTCATGAATTTTCCAGAGGTTTGTGCTGATTTGTTGAACAATTCGACTGGTCGGGCAGTCTCCTTTCAGCAAGACCTTATAATCATCTTGCGGATGCATTCCCCAACTCGCCCAATCTCTATACTCCCTAACTTCATAAAAAGCCGTTTCATTTTTTACGTTTACGACAAACTGTATCTCACCGGGCTCGCCCATAAAAACTGCTTTTGCGTCCAACAGACCTCCTTTGAGCTCAAGAGCCATATCTGCCAACTGTGCCAGACTATCGTGAAGGTAAGAGACTGCCCACTGACATGTTGCATTCAAATCGGAAAACTTAACGCTGGCCCAACCATGATTATCAAGAACATATTCTAGCGTGAATTTTGTCATGCAAAACGTTTAACCAAGAACGCTTCAATTTACAGCTCAAATAAATACCCAAAAAAAAAACCGCGCTCCTATGGAACGCGGTTTTTTTATTAGGTCTGCACTTATCCGAAACAGGTCGGTTTCTACATTGGGACACCCGAGGCGTTACCGCCTCGGCGCTTTTTCTAAACCTATCTCTCTATCCCGTCATCCTCGGGCTTGACCCGAGGATCCATGTTTACGGGGCGCGATAGACCCTCGGGTCAAGCCCGAGGGTGACGGAGAGATAAAGCTTAGTGCTCTACGCATCTTCCTTCGGTTTCGGCGCTTTGGACCCCTTGCCAGAGGCTTTACCCTTGGCGGGCGGCACAATCTTGAAGGTCAGGTTTTCCTTCTTGCGGTCCACGCCGACTTTGACCAATCCGCCGGTTTTCAGCTTCCCGAATAAGATCTCATCCGCGAGCGGCTTTTTGATATATTCTTGGATGGCCCGGCCCAGCGGACGCGCGCCGTAGCGTTTGTCATAGCCTTTATTTGCAAGCCAAAGGTTCGCCCCTTTGGAGAGTTCAAATTCAATCTTCCGCTCGGAGAGTTGCGCTTCGAGTTGAATGACGAACTTGTCGACAACCTTGGCAATATCTTCCGGCGTAAGCGCCGCAAAGCTAACAACCGCGTCGAGACGATTCCGAAATTCCGGCGTGAAGCGGCGCTGGATCGCGGCCTCTTGCTCGTCATCCTTGAGGCCTCGGCCAAATCCGATTTCGGCCTTTGACGCATCTGCCGCGCCCGCATTTGTTGTCATGATTAAGATGACATTGCGGAAGTCGACCTTGCGGCCATTCGCGTCCGTCAGGAAGCCATTATCCATGACCTGCAGCAGGATGTTGTAGATGTCCGGATGGGCTTTTTCGATCTCGTCGAGGAGCAAGATAGAATGAGGGTTTTGATTCACCGCATCCGTGAGGAGGCCGCCTTGATCATAGCCGACATATCCGGGAGGCGCACCGATAAGGCGCGAGACCGTATGGCGTTCCATATATTCGGACATGTCGAAGCGTAGCAGCTCCAGACCTTGCGTCATGGCGAGCTGTTTGGCGACTTCGGTTTTACCGACGCCTGTTGGTCCGGCGAAGAGATAGGACCCAATCGGCTTATTCGGCTCGCGCAATCCCGCGCGGGCGAGTTTCACCGCAGAGGCAACTTGCTCAATCGCGTCGTCCTGACCGAAGACCATACGTTTGAGGTCCATCGGCAGAGATTTGAGCGCTTTCTCGTCGTCGCGCGAAATGCTCTTTGGCGGGATGCGGGCAATTTTCGCAATCACGCTTTCTATCTCTTTTATGCCGATCTTCTTGCGGCGCTTGTCTTCCGCCACGAGTTTCGTCCGCGCGCCCGCTTCGTCGATAATGTCGATCGCTTTGTCCGGTAGCTTGCGATCCGTGATGTGGCGAACGGAGAGATCCACTGCCCCTTGGATGGCGGCAGCCGAATAGGTCACATCGTGAAACTCTTCGAAATAGACTTTCAGGCCTTGCAGGATTTTCACTGCGTCCTCGGCGGTTGGTTCTGACACGTCGATTTTCAGGAAGCGGCGTGAGAGCGCGCGGTCCTTTTCGAAATGCTGGCGATATTCCTTATAGGTCGTTGAGCCCATGCAGCGCAGATTGCCGGACTGTAGAGCCGGTTTCAGCAGGTTGGAGGCGTCCATCGCCCCGCCTGATGTTGCGCCCGCACCGATGATGGTATGGATTTCGTCGATGAACAGCACCGCGCCGTCAGTTTCCTGTAATTGGGTCACGACAGCTTTGAGGCGTTCCTCAAAGTCACCGCGGTAGCGCGTGCCAGCCAGCAGCGCGCCCATATCGAGCGAGTAAATTGTGGCATCCGCCAAAACATCTGGCACTTCGCCTTGCACGATGCGGCGGGCGATACCTTCGGCGATTGCCGTTTTCCCGACGCCGGGATCGCCCACAAGCAGCGGGTTATTCTTGCGGCGGCGCGAGAGCACCATAATGCAGCGCTCAACCTCATTATCGCGGCCGATAAGTGGATCAATATCGCCGTCTTTGGCTTTTTGATTCAGGTTGACCGTATATTCCTTGAGCGGGTCTTTCTTCTTGGCGTCTTCACCTTCGGGCGTATCTGCGCCTAATGGGGATTTTGACGCAGACGCCTCGCCGGTTTTGCTAATGCCGTGGGAGATATAATTGACGGCGTCATAGCGCGTCATATCCCGCTCTTGCAGGAAATAGACGGCGTGGGACTCGCGCTCGGCGAAAAGCGCGACAAGCGCATTTGCGCCCGTGACTTCTTCGCGGCCAGAGCTTTGGACGTGAATAACGGCGCGCTGAATCACGCGATGGAACCCTGCCGTCGGGCGGGCTTCCTCAAAATCTTCGACAAAGAGCGACGCGAGATCCTCATCAAGATAGCGCATCACATCGGCACGCAGAGGCTCAAGATCGACATCGCACGCCGTAATGACGGCCGCAGCGTCTTTGTCATCCAACAGCGCGAGCAATAGATGCTCGAGCGTTGCCAGCTCATGCTTGCGATCACTCGCCAAAGTCAGCGCACGGTGGATGGTTTCTTCCAAAATGGGGGAAAAAGAGGCCATAGAAGTGTTTCCTTTCGATAAAAGGATGTGGGGACATCCCGCCATGAATCAAGTCGCAAACTGTCACACCTTAATGAGATAAATGTGATGAACAGAATATGGGCGAGATTCGCCGCTGAGGAGAAGGGGCTGGACGCAAAGGTTTTTCATGTCATGTTGACAACTTATCGCAAGGCGTCAGCCATGTTCCAGGTCATTTCTCCCTGCCCTATAGCTATGAGATTATCCCAAACACGCTGCATTCAAAACAAGAATGGCCTGATCTTTAATTAGACTTACTCTTTCTCGGAGCTACGTCTTGCCCATGCTTCTGCATTTATGACGTAGCGCTCCACACCATGGCGCTTCGCTCTTTCATGAATTTCTTTAAGTATCTCAGAGGCGTCGACACCATGAGCCAGACTTCCCGGAACATTATGATACAAATCTGAAATTATATAAGCTTTCATTCGCTCCTTGTTAGTTCCGACTTCTTTCCCGGCATCAGCTCTTATATCAATGAACCCCAAACCCATCATTTTCAAAATTACGCGCTCTTCAATTGATCGCCCGTCTTTTGACATACACTCACACCTTCTCCAGCGTGCATTGCAGGGGGTGTTGGGCGCGTTTGGCGCTATCCATGACCTGCGCAACTTTGGTTTCCGCGACTTCGAAGGTGTAGACGCCGCAGGTGCCAACGCCCGATTGATGGACGTTGAGCATGATTTGCGTGGCTTCTTCGGAGGTTTTATTAAAAATCCCCATCAGGATAGACACGACAAATTCCATCGGCGTGTAATCATCATTCATTAAAATCACGCGCCACATAGACGGCTTCTTGGTCTTCGGGCGAATTTTTGTCGCAACGCCGCGCTCTTCTCCGCCTTCGGCACCTTTGTCCTTGTCGGGACCCGCATATGGCTGTGTGAATCGTTCGCTCATGGGGGCTTTATATAGGACGTTCGCCGAGCGCGCCAAGACGCTAAGCACCGAAAACTGAAGAAAGCTGATAACAGTAAATTTAACACCCCATTAACCCTATCATAACCCTTGCGGGCGAGGACGGAGGGATGATCCGATTTCTCTTGATAAGCTTTTGTTGCCTGATACTGGCCAGCCCCGCTTGGGCCCAGACAATAGGCGCGAAGCAGCGCTATGCTTCCATTATATTGGACGCGGACACATTGGATATCGTCCACGCCCGCAATATTGACTCGCAGCGCTATCCCGCCTCCCTAACCAAAGTTATGACCCTGCATCTCGTGTTCGACGCACTTGATGACGGCGCGATTTCGTTAAATGAAAAAGTCAAAGTCTCCCGTAATGCAGCCCGGACGCCGCCTGTGGAACTGGGGCTTCGCACGGGACAAACCATCACGATTGGCGAATTGATCCAATCCGTCGCTGTGCGCAGCCATAATGACTCCGCTGTGGTCCTCGCGGAGCGGCTCGGCGGAACTGAGGCGCGTTTTGCAGAGATGATGACGGCCAAGGCGCGAAGCCTCGGGATGACGCGAACGACCTTCAAAACAGCCAATGGCTTGCCCCACCCCGAGCAAGTCACGACAGCGCGAGATATGGCAAAACTCGCCAATTCAATTCTTTCGACCCATTATGATCGCTATCACTATTTCGGACAAAAGACGTTTCGCGGGAAAAAGAACACGAATGCCCTGCTCCATGATATGCCTGAGGTCGACGGATTTAAGACCGGCTATATCAATGCCTCCGGTTATAACCTAATGGTGAGCGCCATCAGACATAATCGTCGTCAAGTCGCGATTATTTTCGGCGGTGCGAGCGGAAAAAGCCGCAATGCTCATATGCGTGACCTCATAGAGCGCGGGTTCGATGTGATGGGCGTTCTGCCGGCGTCGCAGGGCCCCCAGCTTATTCTGGCCTCGCAAAATGCCCCGACGACAATTTTGCGCGGGGCCGCAATGCGCAAAGCGCCTCAGCCTTGGGCTATCCGCGTCCAAAACCTGCCCAACGAACCCTATGCCCGCGCATTGGCCGCAGAATTTGCGCCCCAAAGCCCAGCAGACATCTCCAGCGGCTTTCTTCAGGGACGTCCTGTTTTTCAGCTGCGCTTATCAGGACTATCATCCCCAAAGGCTAAACAGGCCTGCAGGGACATAAAATCGGCGCATCCTCAAACCAAATGTTTGCTTATTTCGCCCTAAGGCCTAAACGCACATATGGACTTAGTGCGAACAGAGCGCGGCCTGCGGAAGGTCATATGGAGTTGGCGTGGATCAGGCGATCGCATCGTCTTTGTTCCAACGATGGGCGCTCTGCATGAAGGTCATCTCTCCCTCGTGCGGCTTGCCAAAAAATATGGCGAGCGCGTTGTCGTCTCTATCTTCGTCAATCCGACGCAATTTGCGCCGGGCGAAGATCTTGAGGCTTATCCCCGAACAGAAAAAGAAGACGCCCGCCTGCTAAAGGCGGAAGGTGTAGACATGGTCTATATCCCCAACCCAGACACTATGTATAATGTGCATCATGCCACGACCGTGCAGGTCGGCGGCGTAGCCAAAGGCCTAGAGACGGATTATCGCCCAACTTTTTTTGACGGCGTGGCCCTCGTTGTGGCCAAACTCTTCAACCGCGTGCAGCCCGATACGGCGATATTTGGCGAAAAAGATTATCAGCAACTCGCAACCATTCGGCGGCTTGTCGAAGATTTGGATATGCCCATCAAAATCATCGGCGCGCCCATTGCCCGCGATGCGCACGGATTGGCCCTATCGTCACGAAATGCCTATTTCGACGAGACCGGCCTTACCCTAGCCCGGAAATTAAATATCATCATGAGAAAATGTGCGGCCGATATGCGTGAGGGTCAGCATGTCGACATGGCCACCTCCGAAGCTAAATCTGCGCTTCTCAAAGCTGGGTTTTCATCCGTCGATTATGTCGAAGTCAGAAGCCCGAACTCGCTGACGGTCTTAGAGGGCGGTTATCTGAATGGGCCGGCCCGCGTGCTCGTCGCGGCGCATTGCCCCAACCAAGGCCAAAGCGTGCGCCTTATTGATAACTTCCCTGTTTAGACCGTCCATCATATCGGCATATGATTAGGCAGTGAGCGCGACTTCCTGACCATATTTTTCTGAAAGCCGCGATAGGGTTCGGTCGAAAGCTTCCAAAATATCTTCACGTTTCACAGGCTTAGCAATTGTATCATCCATGCCGATATTCCGGCAAATCCGGCGCTGTTGATAATCGGGATCTGCCGTCAGGGCGATAATAATGACATTGGCATAGGTCTCGCTTGATTTTCGGATTTCGAGCGTCGTTTCAATGCCGTCCATAATTGGCATGTGAATATCCATCAGTACAACGTCGACGGGGACCGTATTCAGCACGTTTAAGGCCTCTCGGCCATTATCTGCAAAATAGAGCTGGCTCACGCGTTTTCCGATTAGGCGCTTCACAACTTTCTGATTGATGGGATTATCCTCCACGCATAAGACATTAAGGCCTTCAAAGGGCTTCGACGCTTTGGCGGTCTCCGCTTCTTGAGCGCGGAGGTTTGCGATTGAACCTATCCCCGGCTCTGCCAACTGAGCAGGCTCGTCCACGCGCAGCTCAGCCAAGTGAGGCGGCTCATCTGCGCCAGGCTTTGGGGTAGAGGGTTCAATAGCTGGCGCAGGCGGAACAGAGACATTATCGGCTAGAGGCGGCGCGGCAAAAGGGGGTTCTGAGACCTCCTCGGGAGGCGTAAGCAGGTTTGAACCGACCTCCAAAAGGGGCAAAATAACTGCAAATGTAGACCCTGCTCCCGGCTGAGATTTCACACGGATTTGACCCTCCATGAGTTCGCACAGATTTTTCGTAATACTCATCCCAAGACCGGTTCCGCCATATTCGCGTTGAATGGAATTATCGGCCTGGGTGAAGGGGTCAAAAACACGCGCGACTTCAGCGTCCGACATACCAATCCCAGTGTCTTTCACGGCAAAGAGCACACGGGCATTACCTTGAACACTCACCGCCTTAGCGATCAGGGAGACACTGCCAGTCTTAGTGAACTTGGCTGCATTGGACAGAAGATTGTTCAAACATTGTTGTAATCGAAATTCGTCTATAATTAGAGATGACGGTAATTTCGGGTCTATGATAAGTTGAAATTTCAGGCCCTTACGTGAGATTTGAGGCCTCCACAAACGCGAGACCGTTTCCAAGAGTTGGCGAGGATCTGCCGCGTCTAAATTTATTTCAACTTTATCACTCATGAGTTTTGCATGATCGAGCGTTCGAGATAAAAGATTATTTAGTCCCTCGGCTGCAGTTTCTATATCGCAGATCACATCGCGCACATCGTCGCTCAGCTCTTCATCATGCAAACTATCGCTCATGCCAATAATGGCATTAAGAGGCGTGCGGATTTCATGACTCATTCTCGCGAGGAAATCTGACTTGGCTTTTGAAGCGGACCGTTCGTCATTCAAGGCTTTTGCCTTATTTACCTCTTCGCTAATATCCATAACAAAGGCTGTCGCGCCTAAGGGTGTTCCGTCAGGCGCACAATCTATCTGTCCAATGGAGCGTTGCCAGAACGTGCCGCCCGTCTCTAGGCGCACACGATATTTCAGATCGAAATCACGCCTCGCCTCTATGGCGTCTCGCCATTGGGCATGTGTTGCCTCGACATCATCGGGATGGATGATCGAAAACAACCCTGTCGCTTGCAACTTGGCTTGCTCATCTTTCGTTAAACGGCCCGTCACCGAGGCCGAAAATGTGAATTTTCTCGTTTTAAAATCCATCGACCAAAAGCCAGCATCCGCGGCGGACATGGCGATTTCAAATAGGTTTCGGTACCGGCTCTCCACGGTGATATCCCGTATCGCCATCGTGCAAGACGTAGCGCCATCAAACCAGCTATTCACACGCAGCCGGCGACCATCTCGTGTCGTCAGGACAACGGAGTTTCTGTGGCCCTCATCTGCCTTTAAGGATGAGTCCATGCGTGCAGCAAAGTCCCCAGACGTGAACACTTTACCGGTTACGGGGTCCTCGACTTTGAAGCCTTGCAAGAGCTGCGCGACATCTAACCCAATAAGATCTTCATTTGTGTCCAAACCCAATGCCTTCGCCGCATCGCCTTCAACATGTTGAATGATCCGATTTTCACCGATCCGCGCACAGGCGATATTGGCAGCCTTCAAAATCTTGTAGATTTCACCCTCTTCACGCGGCTTTATGGATTTTCGGCTCTTGAAGCTAATCGCGGTCATTACATCCCTGTCCATCTGACGAAGGAGCAAAATAGGGTAAACGCCCTTAATTTTCTCTGAATTTGGGTGATGAGGCCACCTCGTTTACACAGGGCGGTCATGTCATTTTCAATATATCAGATAGATTTCCTCATTGTGATCAAAGGGAAACCAACCGGTCCGGTCCTATCTTCCCACCGCCGAATGACTTTATAGCCGTAGCGTAGGTAAAATGGCTCCCCGGCCAAAGTTGCGGCCATTTCCAAAGCCGAAAACCCAGCCGATTTGGCAGCCTTTTCTGAGTGTTCGAGGATCAGTCTCGCCACACCGCGCCGCGTGAAATCAGGATGCGTATACATAGCCCTGATTCGGGCATCGTCTAAGGCCGGATCGAGCCGAGCGGCATTGCGATCAGCAGAGTGATTACCGCCATAAAGCGTGGCCCTAAAAGACCACCCACCGCATCCAGCAAGAGCCTCGTCTATCCAGACGCAAAAATAAGTGCCATCTGCAATGAGTTGACTATCGAGTCCCATACCCCCGCGCGAGGCTTCGATCTGCTCGGGCGTCAAAAAATCGCGCTGAAGCTCGGAAATGGCGCGGGACATAAGCTGCTGAATTTGAGGGATGTCAGAGATTTCGGCGATTTTCAAATTCATATGGCTCTCGCTCAAAGGAACAAAATTGCATCATTATCGACTCCATTACGCATAAAAATCTAGGAATCGAGCCAATAGCATTCACTTAATGTCACAAAAAAGTCACAGAATATCAGAAATCAACGGCGACTCTCAGAATCACAGTTGTTTGCCGCTGTTTAGCCGATAAGCGCATCCCATGACAGAATATGGCCCTCGAGCCAGATGTCTCCGGAAACTTTTTAGGAACTCCACATGCAAAAACTCGCCCACAAATCATGGCTCGCGCTGTCCGCGTCGACCCTCATGCTTGCCGCTTTCCCTGTCTCTGCACAGGCTCAGATTAGCGACACAACCGTAAATTCTGCTCAGGACATTGTTATTACAACAGGCACGCGCCGCGCTCAGCGGTCTGCGGCTGATACGCCTGCCCCAGTTGACGTCATTTCTGGTGTCGAATTTACATCGAATGCAGCCGATGATGTGCAGGATCTCCTTCGCACAGCTGTTCCGTCTTACAACGTCAATACGCAGCCAATTTCAGACGCCGCATCAATTGTTCGTCCGGCAAACCTGCGCGGGTTGTCCCCAGATAACACATTGGTTCTCGTCAATGGTAAGCGTCGTCATCGCGGCGCCGTGATTGCCTTCCTCGGCGGCGGGATCGCTGATGGCGCGCAGGGTGTTGACGTCTCGTCCATTCCCTCTTTAGCGCTAAAGCAAGTCGAAGTCCTACGCGACGGCGCATCCTCACAATATGGTTCGGACGCGATTGCGGGCGTTATCAACTTTGTTTTGAAAGATGACACGACCGGCGGCACAATTGAGGCCAAAGCGGGTACAACTTATGACGGCGACGGCGAGAACTACCGAATTGGTGCCAATTTTGGCTTCGCTCTCGGTGACCAAGGTTTCTTCAACGTGACGGGTGAGTATGGCGAGACGCGGGGAACAGTCCGCTCAGTTGTTCGTGATGACGTCCTAGGCCTTATCGCAGCGGGCAACCTCGCTGCTGGTGACTTCGAAACAATCAACACATATACTGGTCAAGTTCCACAATATTGGGGTCAGCCAGACGTTGATGATGATTTGAAACTTCTTTTCAATACGGGTTTGGAAATTGGCGATAACACAGAAGCTTACGCAACGGGCACCTATGCCTCACGCACGACGACTGGCGGCTTCTTCTATCGTAATCCAACGAACCGCGGCGGCGTTTATGCCGGACCTCAAGTTAACCCTACGACGGGTAACAGCTTGATTACAGATGATAATGGAACGCCAGACGATACAACTGACGATTTCTTCCGTGATCGCCGCACAAATGCGGTTGTTGCCGACCCAAGCGCCTCCGTTCGCGTAGGTGATCTTGACGGCGGCGACACGTGTATTGACGGTGTTCCACTCACGGGAACAAATGGCGTCATCCAAGATGCTGGTATCTTTGCTGATATCGCAGCTGATGCAAATTGTTTCGCCTTTACAGAAACAATCCCAGGCGGTTTCGTGCCTCGCTTCGGCGGTGATTTGCGTGACTTCGGCCTCACAGCTGGACTTCGCGGTGAAGTCGACCTTGGCACAGGGTTAACTTATGACCTGTCCGTCACACATGGCGCGTCTCGGGTGGAATTTTTCATCAATAATACCGTCAATGCTTCACTTGGGCCAAACACCCCGCGTGACTTCACGCCGGGTGGTCAAGAGCAGATCGAAACAACGGTAAACGCTGATTTCGGCTATCTCGTTGACGCTGGCTTAGCCTCAGATCTTTCTGTCGCCTTCGGTGCAGAATATCGCAAAGAACAATTCGACCTCTTCGCAGGTGATGAAGCGTCCTTCGCACTTGGTCCTCTTGCCGATCAAGGTTTCTCCTCCAGCTCTAATGGGTTTGGCGGTTTCCCGAATAGCTCTTCTAATTCACAAGACTCAATCGGTGCTTATGTCGACCTTGAAGCTGAAGTGACGGACCAACTGACACTACAAGGCGCGGTGCGTTATGAAGACTTCTCTGAATTTGGGAATACCTTCGACTATAAAGTCGCAGGTCTTTACAAGTTGAATGACAATGTGTCCCTGCGGGCAACCCATTCAACAGGGTTTCATGCACCAACGGCTGGCCAAGCGAACATCACCAATGTGACAACGCAAAACGTGAACGGTAACTTGATTGATCAAGGCACTTTGCCGCTCAGCACAGCTGCAGGTCAACTGGCCGCAGATTTCATCGAAGCCACGGCAGGCGGCCGCCCGACATTAGGACCTGAAGATGCAACAAACTTCTCAGCCGGTGTCGCCTTCAACTATGAAGGATTAAGCGTCACGGTTGATGCCTTCCAAATCGATGTGGACGACCGCATCGCATTGGGCGCCAATGTTGACTTCCTCTCAGCGCTTCGTTTTGCTGGCGGTCAAAATACCGATACAGATGTGGCCGTTGCAGGCTATAACTCCGTTAGCCAGGCTTTAGATACGCTATCTGGAAACGGAACAATTACGCGTTCAGACTTCTTGAGCCTTGACGATCTATCGCAGTTCCGCTTCTTCTCAAACAGCTTCGACACACGCTCTCGCGGCGTTGATGTTGTCGCGCGCTATCCATTTGCTTTAGCTGGCGGAGACTCAACCGTCTCAGTCGCAGCCAATTATACGGACACGAAAGTTACGAATGTGGGTGACATCAACCCTATTTCGGATGGACGGGTGCAGTCATTGGAAGACCTCCTGCCGAACATCAAAGGCAATGCGACTTGGACACATAGACAAGGTATGTTCCGGGGTCTCTTACGTGCAAACTATTTTGGTGGTTGGGATGATACAGGAAACGGTGTTGATGACATTAGCCCAGAAGTTTTGATCGATGCGGAAATCGCAGCGGAAGTTAGAGACGGCATTGAAATCGCAATTGGCGGCAACAATATCTTTGATAACTATCCGGACGAAAACCCGGGTGCAGGTGGCTTAGGGCAACTTTATCCAGAAGCCGCGCCAACTGGATTCAATGGCGGTCAATATTACGCGAAAGTCCGCGTCGATTTCTAAATCGGATTGCTCTTACAAATACGAAAGCCCCGGATATTTTCCGGGGCTTTTTTTTTGACCTACCACGCCCCAATTTCGATGAGCTTAGCGCGCAGGGCAACCGGTAAATCGACCCCGGCTTCCGTGCCAGTAAGGTCCGCCGGCTCATCTCCTGCCTGAAGATATCGCCATCCTTGAAAAGCGCGCCGAGGCTTTGGCATGACCGGAATTAAATTTGGGTCCATCATTATCGCGCACGCGCGATGTCCATTTTTCGTTGTCTCCTCTAACCCAACAATAGCGTTGCGGCAGAGAATATTCCCCTTGATGACCCAATAAATTGAGCCGCCATCTAAAATTTCTTCGCGGCGTTTCGGGAACATACGCGTGACATGAACATGATGAGCTGAGAGGCCTTTTCGCTGTCGCCGCGTCACGACATGTTCTTGCCAATCCGCCAAAGTCTGTATGGACTCTGATCCAACTGATAATTTCTGAAGGTGAACCGTCATGGCCGTCCATTTAGGACGACGCGGCACGTATGACTAGAAGTTACGCTGAAAAGGTTCCACATCCACGAGAAAATCTTCAGCGTCCTGATCAATTTTAAACGTGACCATATCAGGCTTTACTATTTTAGGCGCCAGAGAGACCTTACTAATAGCGCGGCCTAAAATAGATTTAACGTGACGTGTCATATGTCCATCATCGCTGTAGGATGGGTTCAACCCCATCCTCGCGCGCAAGGTTGCATTCGTCAACATGGCTGCATTTTTCATACCCGATTGACGAGTGGAATATTCAGTTGTGACCGACACGCAAAAACTCTGATTATCAACTCTATGAGGAGAATTAAGCGGCCATAGCAAAGCCGTATCTTCCGCTAAATCGATAATCTTTGCGTCCGCGTCAAAAGAGGAGTCATAAGGCAAATCATCATTTAACGCGTCGGTCAAAACCTTTTCATAATCACTGTCAGAAATAAATTTTTGTTCTAAAGGATAAATGTAAATTCGTTTTTTACCGCGTACATGCCACAAAATCGTCTCCGTCTTATCAAAATGATAAGGCACACGCGCAACCGGAGAAGAGATTAAAATCCCGCCCTTTGGATTAAAGGCTTTATTGCCCGTTTCCTCTGCGAGTTCACCATACATAGCATCCAAAACGCGCTTGTAATCGTCATGAATATTCATCGCTTGGCGTAGATTCAGCCAGATACGTCCCGCTTTTACCGCATCCAATAATGCCTTGGCCGACACGCCGCGTGAGTCGCCAGTTCGAAACTTGTTCGGGTATTCAGGATGGTCAGCCGCCCCCATTGTGCACACATCCAGCTTATCCAGCGGATGGCGTTCCAGAAGGTTGATGAGAGCCTCGTCCGTAAATAATCCTGTGGCACCAAGATTATGCTCAAAGCTCATAATCTCTTTTTGGAAAGCTTGTGTTTTAGCGTCTGTCCAATTCCGTAACATCTTTGACGGCGCAGCGCCGATCCCAGAGTTCGGGACCGCTTCTCTAGAGGACTCAACTGATTCATTGGTATTTTCATTCAACATGGTTACCAATTACACGCAAAATATTGAAATAGTCTTTCTTCAGAGCTAATCGCCTCGGTTCATCCTTAACGCCGCGTAAATACCCGCTAAGATGAGACCCACACCAATGACAAATCCGGAAAATGAGATAATCGGTCCCCAGTCCCCCAAAATGGCCTGAGAGTCTCTCATCATCGCCCCGCCAGCGAGACCGACGAGTAAGAAGCCAAGCACAACGAGAATCCAAACCCCTGTGCCGCCTTGCCGCGGTTCAACTGAGTGATGTTTAAGGGGTTCTGTCGTTTCAATATATTTTGCAGCCGAGTCCGTTCGGATTTTATACGCATCATCTTGTGCCAATTCATCAATAACCTTGACTGGCTTGGTTTCTTGCTGCGGCGTGGTCTCTTGCAGCGCAACGGTCTTTGCCGGCGCTTTGGTTTCAACCTCATTTACGGATGCACGTGTTGCATCCGTGTCTCGGGAGACACGCGATTTCAAATCAATGATATTTTCTTGGTCATCCAATTCAGCTGTTTCAGCGGGATCGGTGACGAAATAATTGTCTTCAGTATCGCCATTCGCCGTCACAAGGCTTTCGGGCCAATCCGTATCTCTATCTCCATTACGGAACACAGCGCCATCGATCAAAGCGTCCAGTCTGGCGACAATATCCGTCGCAGCGGCAGCAATAGGCGAGGTCGGCATTGGGCGTTCTTCAGGCACGTCGAGAAGCTCTATGTCTAATTTCGTATCTTTAGAGCCAAGATCAAGGCCTAGATCGAGGTCAAGATCCAAGTCTAAATCCAAGGGCTCGAGTGGCTGGTCATCAAGCGCGGCGTCATCATTTGTTTGAAAATCCAAAACAGTTGACTCGTCTGGAGTATTTTCAGTTTCCATGACGTCCCGCTCAGATAGTTGCAGCGCTCCGGCAGGGCCGTCTTCTATGCGGCGGTGAGGCGTATCAGCCGCATCATAAGGGGCCGTTGCAACGATACCATTTGAATCATTTTCTGTAAAAACAGGGAGGGCGTCTTCGGTCGACAAGCCAATAATCGTTGTATCTTGAACCGGCGGTAAGTCTTCCCTGCCCGCAGGCACATCACGTTTCGTACGTAAGAAGAGCGCTTTTTCGGCGGTCCGGCGGCGCATCAGCGCGTCAACAACATAAACTTTCCCATCGATTTCCGATTTCCGCCAGATATCGAGCCCATTCGCCGCATCCAGCGGACGTCCATTATTCAACGCTCGCAATGTGTCGCTCTGCAAGAAGGCCTTTGGGCCAATGTTAAAGGCGAAGGAACACAGTGCATCAAACTGACTTTGAGACATGGGCGCGTGGACCTCGGTATTTATCATATCTTCAAAAGGCGCCAAATCAGCCCGCAAGGTCGCCTCGGCCTCACCCTTATTCATCGTGACCGCGTCTTCGGAGTAAAGCCGGTGACCATGTCCAACAATGCGCTGACCTGTAATGAGCTCACGGTCGACAGGCCGATAGCCTTCAAACGCCTTAATCAACCTCAGGCCCGTCTCTGAAATGGTAAGGTTCTGGCTCATAAGCGTCCCAAATCAATACAATTCGGGCGATGGCCCGGTTGCTCTGGCAGGGGCGTTGCAAATGTTAGGCCGCATTCACCTTAAAGGAGAATAAGGACAGCCGTTCCCAAAAAGGCAAAAAAACCGACGACATCGGTAACAGTGGTGACAAACACCGAAGAGCTCACAGCCGGATCAGCGCCCGCGCGTTTCAAACCCAGAGGCACGGCGATCCCTGCCAAACCAGCGAAAACATGATTTACAATCATGGCGATGAAAGCCACCAACGCCAACTGTATCTCTCCGAACCAGATGAAGACAATGAGCGCGAGAACAATCGCAAAAGTGAGACCAATGATAAACGCTGCCGCGGCTTCCCGGCGAATCGCCCGCCACGCGGATTGAGATGTGAGCTCCCGCTCGGCCAAGGCTCTGACGGCAACGGTGAGTGCTTGCGTGCCCGCATTACCGCCCATACTCGCGACGATTGGCATTAACACGGCAAGCGCCACGATTTCTGTAATCGCATAATCAAATTGCGCGATAACAAGGCTCGCGAGAACCGCTGTTATCAAGTTGATAAAGAGCCAAGGCGCGCGGGCTTTGACCGTTTCGAGAGCAGTATCGGCAAGACCCGCATCTGTAACGCCCGCAAGCGCCAAAATATCTTCTTTGTTCTCATCTTGGATAATCTCGATGATGTCATCGACGGTCATCATTCCGACAAGGCGGCCTTGATCATTCACCACGGGTGCGGAAATGAGGTTATATTTCTCAAAAAGATAGGCCGCGTCTTCTTGGTCATCGTCTTGTCCCACCGGGATGAGCGTTGCGACCATCAAGTCAGATAGCTGTTTACCCCGATCCGCGCGCATGAGCTGACTCACCGGCACATAGCCGATTGGCTTAAAGGCTGTATCAATCACATAGACATTGAAAAAGAGCTCCGGCAAATCCTCGCCCGTCTCCCGCATGTGGTCAATCGCATCGCCGACCGTCCAAAATTCGGGGGCGGCCACAAATTCGCGCTGCATAAGACGGCCAATCGTCTCATCGTCAAAGGCCAGGCTTTCCTCGTAAGCTTGGCGCTCAAGCGGCGTAACGGCGTCCAAGACATCTTCGCGCTGGGCCGCCTCCATCTCTTCGAGGATCTGCGTCGCATCATCATTTTCCATGTCGGACAAGGCGGTCGCGATGACGCCTGCATCCAAGAGCGGGAGGATATCTTCAACGATATCATCTTCCAGTTCCGCCAATACATCGCCTGAAATGACATTCGGCGCACGCGCGATAATATCTTCGCGCTGCTCTGATGACAGCTGCTCAAGCTCGTCGGACACGTCAGCCGGATGGAGCCGCGCAATTGTATCAAGCAAAGCGCCATCATCCTCCAAGGCGAGCGCGTCCTGGATGGGGGTTTCGTCTTCAAGCTGAGGGTCAGTCTGGCTCATAATGTCGCCCTGAGGAATTATGCTAACGGCCCGCCTCGCCTAGACTTTGTTGGCGCGGGGGTAAATCCATTTTACGTCAGGCCCGCGACAGGTTAGGCGAGCCATATGAGCGCTATGGTCATAGAATGGGCAGGAGCCCTCGCCCTCATTGGGATTTTGGCCCGGCTATCTTATGTCGACTGGCAGTCCTACCGGCTGCCGAATCTCTACACCAAAGGGCTAATTGCGCTTGGACTGCTTTATCATTTTTATCTCTCGCTCGACGCCTATCCTTACATACTCGGCGCAGTCTTAGGCTATGCGATCTTTTGGTGCGTCGAGACCGCTTATCGGCTCATTCGCAAACGCGATGGATTGGGACGCGGGGATGCGAAACTTCTCGCGGCAGGCGGCGCTTGGTGCGGAGCGGTAGCGCTCCCCTTTATTATTCTCATCGCGAGCAGTGCCGGGTTGATTTATATTCTGTCCCGACCCGCCGAGCAACGCAGCAACCTCGTCCTCGCCTTTGGTCCGTTCTTAGCTGCGGGCATCGCTGTTACATTCTTTGCGCAGAAATTTATGTAAGGCTTTACGTTACCCGGAATGGCACCCTTGCAGCAGTGCAACGGGCTGGAATCTTTCCCACCCCTCCTCCGAGACCGTCACAAGTCTCGCCCCTGCATAGCGCATACCGCCGTTCATAGCCTCGCCTTGACCCAGCCTAAGCGTCACAGAATTACCCGCAGCATCAAGATATTTTACCGAAGGAAAAGGGGATTGAGCCACTAAATCCACCGCCCCGTCCGCCCCCTTGTAACGGGCCGACCTTTCATCCGCGAAGAAAATGAAATCTCTCTTGTCATCCGTCGACCACCCAAATAGCCCGCATTCCCCGGGTTCAATACTGGATTGGGATATATCGGCTTGCGCCTTTTGTGTCGGCGTCGTTGTCGCGCAGGCGGTAAAAGCCAAGCTAGCAAGGGTGGGAATTAAGAACCGCATAAGCCACCCTAGCGCCATCGCCCCTGCTCTGTCAGCATGAAACTACCGCCGCTACGGGTAAATCCGAAAAGCGGCAAAACAGCATCAGCTTCCGCGCGGTTGGTTTGCACCGAAATATCCGCGCGGTACACCCCGTCAGGCGCCATTCGGATATTGGCTTCAATGGCCTGCTCTGCATCGCGTCCCGTCATCACCGCAAGCAAAGCGCCGCCCTCGCAGCTGATTGGTCCCGTTAGCTCAGGTCCTGTCCACTGGATGGCACCTCCATTTCGCTGCAGCACATCGGTGCGAACGGTTCCACGTGCAGAGACGCATCTATTTCCTTCAAAATTTAACTCTGAAATTTCGGCAACTAACAGGCCCTGCAAACCCTGTAATCGCCCGTCATTGAGGGGCAAATTTGCGAAACTCACACGCAGGTCAACATCTGTTGCGGTTTTCGGCGTTAGCTCTGCAGACAGGTAATTCTCGCCCTCGCCGGCTTGGACGGATGCACTGCGAGACAGTAAAGCCGTCTTCACATTTGCCGTTCCAAAAACCGGTAATCCCGAGACAGTGCCATTCCACACCGTGCCCTGATAAGCCAATTCGGGCGCAACAGCCTTGACGTCATCTGTCACCAAAAATCCGGCAACCCAAGCCAGCGGAAGGAAGGCAAATAAGGCGATGAGCCCGCTCAAGAGAGCCGGTAAAATCCAGCGAAACATCAGGCGCCTAGCGCTGCTGATTTAGGAATTGATCGACTTTAGACACAGCCCGTCCACTCTGATTGAGATCTTCAGCACGAATATCTGTTAGGTAATCATCAGTTAATCTGCGCGCATCGCTTGCGGTTCGAATGATTGTCGGACGAATAAAGACCATCAGGTTCGTTTTATTTCGCGTTGTGCCTTTGGACTGGAACAGCTTGCCCGCAATCGGAATGTCTCCCAATATTGGCACTTTGGCGATATTGATCTGTTCATCATCTTGCACCAATCCGCCCAGAACAATGATTTCTCCGTCATTGGCCAGAACGGTCGTCGTAATCTCGCGCTTGTTCAAAACGAAATCGCCCGTAGCCGAGGTTAAAACTCCCGAGATCGACGAGACAATCTGTTCGATCTCTAGGCGGATTACGTCCCCGTCTGAAATTTGGGGCAAGACGTCTAGCTGTATGCCAACTTCTTGGCGTTCAAATGTCCGGAAGGCGTTCAAATTATCTGATCCGAGGCTTTCACCCGTCGTGATCGGAATCTCTTGTCCAACGAGGAATGTCGCGGGCACATTATCCAACGTCGTGACAAAAGGCGTAGAGAGAATATTGCTGTCTTCATCTGTCTCCAGAGCGTTTACGATCAATCCAAATAAGACATCATTGCTGGAGCCGCCTATCCCAAAAGCGCCGCCGTCAAGCCCCGTAAGAGAGCTAATCGCGGCGGTTTGAAAGGCGGACTGATTGGCCTCAGAAACCCCAACATCATCCGCGCCTAGCGCACCGACCACATTGAGCAAGTTTCCGGCTTGGCGCGAAAAATTAGAGGCGAGCAACGGAACAGTCGACCCGTTGACACCTCCCAAGGCGAATTGAACACCTAATTCTTTTGCTGCATTGTCAGAAATCTCGACGATGATCGCTTCGACAAGGACCTGCGGGCGGCGTTGGTCAAGCCTACGGATGATTTGCTCGAGGTCTGATTGCACTTCCGAGGAGGCGCTAATGACAAGCGTATTAGAGCCCGATTCATAGGCCACCGTCGGCGCGGGCTGTCCCTCTATCGAATAGGTCGGTAGTAAATTCTGAATAAGCTCATTGAGGCCTTCGCCATCCGCAAATTTCAAAGGCACAATCGAAACGGCGCCGCGCGGGACCGAGCTGCCAACATCCATACTCGCGAGCAGGCGGCGGAGTTCCGCAACTTCTTGTGGGGAGCCTTCCAAAATTAAGCTATTGGTCGCTTCGAGCGCCACAACCTTATAGGCCGCCTTTGTTCCCCCGAGTTGCTTCAAAGCATCTTCAGCATCGAGGACAGAGAGCTGCGAGAGCTGAACGGTTTCGCGAACATTACCGCCCTCGCCCATGGCCGAAACAATCGCTCGGGCTTTGCGTAAATTTTCCGCGAAGTCAGTCACAACAATGACGTCCCCATCCGGATTGGCCGAAACTTGACCCTGGCTATGCATGACAGGTTTAATCAAGCGAGCCGCCTCAGCCGCTTTGCCATTTGGCACCCGTAAAATCACAGTTGAAAATTGACCAAAAATCCCATTACCAGATTCAGAAAACGGCGCATCTTGCGCAGCGCCCTGCAATAGCGTGATGCGATATTCGCCGTTCGGCGCGCGGACAACCGTGTATCCATGAACGCGCAACACTTCCTTGAAGACCGCGAAAACCTCAACATCATTCAGTGGCTTTTCTGAAACAATATTCACCTTCCCGTTCACGCGAGGATCGATGACAAAAGTCCGGCCGGTGACGATACCCACATTCTCAATGAAGGCTTTGATATCGACATCTTGCATATTGATGATGTGGTCATCTGCGGCGAATGATGGGGACATCGCCCCGCCCGCAAGGGTTAGCGCCAAAGCAGCGGAAGTGAAGAGTCTTCTAAAGGACATAATCATTGGCCTATGCGGATGGTAACGGGCGTGCCGTTGCGAATGACTTCAATATCTTGCGCGGCGCCCGTGGTTAAGAGCTCCTGTAGAGCCATCATGTCAGGGGTTCGCGTATCTAGGAGCATCGGTCCAACACGGGTTAGAACATCTCCCGATTGCAATTTAAATTGCTCTAAATCGGCACCCGGTTTCGCATTAATTCTGAAGCCTTGCATTTTTCCCGTGCTCCGGTTGAAGCTGGGTTTAATAGAGGTCTTCGAGAAAATATCCTCAATGGACGCGCGGCTCGGCGCCGCCGAAACAGGGGTCGCCCGTATTATTTTCGCCCCAGCATCTTTCTCGCCCAATTTAAGCCGCTCCAATGTAAGCTTTTGAGCATCCCCATTAACGTCGAGCATCACAAAGTCTTTGGTGGTGCGCTCTAGGGTAACGTTATTCATAACTTCGTCGCCGATTTTGACAGCTTTACTTTTACCGTCCGCCATCTGAAATGCCGCGCTACTTTCCGACACAATACCTATCAGTTTGAGATCCAGCGTCGTCTCTGGGATATCTTCCAAGAACTCCAGCGGATCGATGATAATCTCGCCAAAAGAGAAGGGATCGGATGAAAAATCATAACTTGCCACGCGCACTCCGGGGGCAGTTGCCTTAGCAGGGGCCACAACCGGCGCGGGCGCATAGAGGCTCTCAGGCTGCGTAAGACCCAAAAAAATGCGCACAAATAACCAGCCAATAACGGCGATGAGGGCAAGACTGCCGACATTCAAAGCTATGCGGATAGCGCTCATACAAACCTTTAAACTGCCTTTCGGCTCGATTTATTAAACCACAGCCGGCCTCTGCTGCCAAGCCAGCAGGACAGGGCCTTACCAATTATTCAAACTTCAAAAACTCGGTGCATTCTGTAACCAAACTGTTAAATGTTTATCAAAATTAACCATAAGACCACAGAAGAGCCAAAGATGGATAATAAAATAGACGGTAAAGCCGTTGCGGCGAAAACGCGGGCTCAAGTAACACAGGCCGTTGCCTCGCTGAGCGTTACGCCATGCTTGGCCGTTGTATTGGTCGGCGATGATCCTGCCAGCCATGTCTATGTCCGAAATAAAATCAAGTTCACGGAAGACTCTGGCATGCGTTCTCTGGAGCATCGCCTGCCTGAAAACGCGGCGCAAGATGACGTTGTCGAGATTGTGCGCGCGCTCAATGCTGATCCAGATGTTGACGGTATTCTGGTGCAGTTGCCCCTGCCCAGTCATATAGATAGCGACGCTGTGATTGCGGAGATAGATCCCGCCAAAGACGTTGACGGCTTGACTGATGTTTCCGCCGGACGTCTCGTGCTTGGACAGTCCGGGCTTCGGCCCTGCACGCCCACTGGGTCTGTCATATTGGCAAAAGCCGCCTTGGGGGATCTGACGGGCAAATATTGCGTGATTTTGGGGCGATCCATTCTGGTCGGAAAACCGGCGGCGCTGATGTTTTTGGAACAAAATTGCACAGTCACAATCGCCCATTCTCGCACAGAAAACCTGCCGCTGATTTGCCGTAGCGCAGATATTCTGGTCGCCGCCGTTGGCCGTCCGCAAATGGTGCAACCCGATTGGATTAAAGCCGGAGCCTGCGTCATTGATGTCGGTATCAACCGCGTTCCAAGCGTGAAACGTCCTGGCAAATTCCGTCTAGTCGGGGACGTCGATTACAAGCCCGCGCGCGCGGTGGCCGGGGCTATCACACCGGTTCCGGGCGGCGTGGGCCCGATGACTATAGCATGCCTGCTCCGAAACACCGTCTTGGCCGCCTGTGACCGCCGAGGCCTTGAAAGACCTGCGATTTTAGAGATTTAAACCGCCAGTTTTCTGAAAAACAGACCAGATTCGCCTTAGGTTGGAGGCGCGATCGAAAGACTAGAAGAACCGGTTCCCGTCCCTCTCTCCCGCCAGCTTGGGCGGTAGAACTTATGAAATCCGATTGTCGCTTTATACTCCAGCGTCTCGGCCCAGTCCGGATTGATTTCGGACGTGTGATAATGGGTCGAATTTTTCGTCATATCCGGCACAAATCCGGTCAGAGACAGCTGCGCAATGTCTTTCGCCCGCTGCCAAGCCGGATTTGCGGGCGTCTTGTCCATTGATCCATCGCAAGCAAATGAAAATTGACATGCGAATGGACGGTGCGCGCCTTCATAGACGACCTCGCAGATCGTATTTGGGTAATGTTTTGATTTCACGCGGTTTTTTACGACGTCGGCGACGGCCAACTGCCCGGACCGAGATTCAGACCTGGCCTCGTAATAGACAGCTTCTGCGAGACATTGATGCTCATTGGCGCGGTTTTCCGCCCAGCGGCGATGTTCAGCCCGTAGCGGCGATAGGCTGCGAATGTCTGCGGCATCGCGCAGGCGCGGCGTTGTAAGTTTGGTGAAAGCAAGGGATTCAACCTCTGCCGCGCGAAATTCTGCGGCGGCCTCAGTCCACTTGGCCTGATCGCGTTGATGAGACGCTTGCGCGCCAATCGCCGGAATAACGGCTGAGGCTGTTGCGATGACAGCAATAGCGGTCATCCAGCCCTTTATGTTCTGCCCATTGCGCATAGCCCGCGCTCCTTAGTCCATTTGCTCGCGAACACAATACGGTTCACTGTAAGGTTCAGACCTTTTTCGTGACCTGTGGCGCTTTTGCAACGACATCAACTGTATAGGTTAAGGTCGGTTTAAGCTTCTGCGGGTCAAATAAGACGGAAAGTTAGAGTCTCAAGCCTAAAACCGCTAAAAACTGCAGTGTCTGACGGCCTGACGGACGCCCGGGCATTTATTCTGCCAGCGCTTTAGGCTGTATAACCATGTGAATAGGCAGGTGGTCTGACCCGACATCTTGAAGGACGCTCATGTCTGAGAGACTGATGTCAGCGCCGATCAGAGCGTGATCAATGGTGATACGCTCTACGGCGTTTCGCGCGTTCCAGGTTCGGGTCCAACGTGGATCACCGGCGCGCTTTCCCGGGAGTTCATCAAATATTGGCTCCCAAGGCGTAACATTAAAGTCGCCGATCAACACGAAACTTTCCTCCCCCGCCAAAGCCTGACCAGCAGCTCTGAGATATGCATCGCGGCTTCGGATTGCTGCGATCCCTTTTGGCGGCGGGGGATGTACGACGACAAATTTTATATCCCGTCCCATCGCAGTCGCATATTCGAATTTAACAATACCCCGAGGGCGAACATCAGGGTCTGGAAAATTCTCAACCTGTAGCTCTAATCCACTCAGGGGTTGCCTTGCGACAACTGCAATACGACTTCCGAGGCCTGAATGCGTACCGGTTATCAAACCGATTTCTGCATCGCCCTCCATAGGAAATAATTCAAGCAGGTCGTCTGATGTCGCCCCGTAAGGAAATTCAACGATAATCAAAATGTCTGCGTCTTTAGCCTCCGTCCTAGATAACGCCTCGAGCGCATTTTCACTGTGACGGAGATTAGCCATCAAAATAGAAACGCAGCCGGCTCCCATGCAAGTCTGCTCCGAGGGTCTCACCATTTTATCAAAAGTATAAAATGGATAAAAAGCTGCGAGCGCGAGCAGTGTCACAAAAGGGATAGCCTTTCGCCAAGCCAAAAATAAAGCACAGATGACGACAGGAAAGACAACAATGAAATAGGATAAGAGGCTGGCAAATATTCCATAGGGCCAGTTAGGATTAAAGATCGAAAGATGAGATATTAAAACCAAAATAAGGCCGGCGGCATAGGCAAGCGCGCCAATTTTTATCACACCAGCGCAAGCTTTAGATATCTTACGGCCTGCTTGCATTGCGCCCTCTGAAAACATTCATTTTCAATGCATATGGCAAATCAATTGGAGCTGAAACAGGCAAACGTCATTCTATGAATGTTTTTTGATTCCGCGAATCTCGCGAGACCTTCAAGCTGGCGGACCAACCCGTAGGTAAATCCGCTAGCTCGCTTTGCCTTTAATCGCCGCTTGCGCCGCCGCGAGTCTCGCAATCGGGACGCGGTAAGGTGAGCAGGAGACGTAGTTCAAGCCAGTGCGGTGGCAGAAGTCGATTGAGGACGGATCGCCCCCGTGTTCGCCGCAAATGCCGAGCTTGATGCCGGGTTTGACGGCCTTACCGCGTTCTGCGGCGATTTGGATAAGATCACCCACGCCGTCTTGATCGAGCGAGACGAAGGGGTCTTTCTCAACAATGCCCGCCGCGACATAATCCGGCAAGAAACGCCCCGCATCATCGCGGGAGAGGCCGAATGTTGTTTGCGTCAAATCATTCGTTCCAAAACTAAAGAACTCAGCGAAAGGCGCGATATCTCCCGCCCGCAGCGCAGCGCGTGGCAACTCAATCATAGTACCAATGGTATAATCCGACGTGCCAATCTCTGCCGCGACCGCATCAATCCGCGCCTTGAGAAGCTCTAGCTCTTTGGCGGAGGAGACCAGCGGAATCATAATCTCCGCGATGGGCGTAACGCCTGTTTCGTCTTTCACAAGTTTCTGCGCTTCAAAAATCGCACGCGCCTGCATTTCGTAAATTTCAGGATAGGATATCCCGAGGCGGCAGCCTCTATGTCCGAGCATTGGATTGCTCTCTTGCAGCTCATTGGCGCGGCGCATTAGCTCGCGCGCAGGGACGCCAATATCCTCGGCGACTGACTCAATGTCCTTTTCCGTGTGCGGTAGAAATTCGTGCAAAGGCGGGTCGAGCAGGCGAATTGTGCTCGGCAGGCTTTTCCCGTCTTTCGCCATGATACGGAAGATCGCAGCAAAATCGTTAGTTTGAACAGGCAAGATTTTAGACAGAGCCATCTCGCGGCCCTCGAGGTTTTCCGCCAAAATCATCTCGCGGAAATTCGCGAGGCGGTCGGCTTCGAAAAACATATGTTCAGTCCGGCAAAGGCCAATGCCCTCCGCGCCGAAATCAATCGCGGTTTGAACATCCAGCGGGGTTTCCGCATTTGTCCGAACGCCCAAGGTGCGAACCTCATCCGCCCAGGCCATGACTTTGGCGAAATTACCCGACAGCTCGGGCTGAATCATATCAACAGAGCCCGCAAAGACCTGCCCCGTAGCGCCGTCAACGGTCACAATATCGCCCGCTTTGACGGTGCGGCCCATGACCGTAAATTCTTGCGCTCTGTAATCGATGCGGATTTCGCCTGCGCCGGACACACAAGGCGTGCCCATGCCGCGCGCCACGACCGCCGCGTGAGACGTCATGCCCCCACGCGCGGTGACAATCGCTTCGGCGGCGTGCATGCCGTGAATATCCTCGGGCGAGGTTTCGATGCGCACCAGAATGACTTTATGACCCGCCTTGGCTTTGGCCTCGGCGTCATCGGAATTAAATACAACTTCGCCAATCGCTGCGCCGGGTGAGGCCGGCAGGCCCATCGCAATAATATCGCGCGGCGCATCCGGCGAGAGCGTCGGATGCAGCAGTTGATCCAGCGCCAGCGGGTCAATCCGCGACAGCGCTTCATCGCGGGTAATCTGGCCATCCTCGGCCATATCGACAGCGATTTTGAGCGCCGCCCGCGCTGTGCGTTTACCCGTCCGCGTTTGCAGCATCCAAAGCTGGCCTTGCTCAACGGTGAACTCGATGTCCTGCATATCGCGGTAATGACCTTCGAGCGTCACAAAGGTCTCAGCGAGCTGCGCGTAAACCTCTGGCAGCGCCTCTTCCATTGAGGGCGCGGTTTCGCCCATATTTTCGCGCGCTTTTTTCGTGAGGGTTTGCGGCGTGCGGATACCCGCCACGACATCTTCGCCCTGCGCGTTAATCAGGAACTCGCCGTAATATTCATTCTCGCCCGTGGACGGATCGCGCGTAAAGGCGACGCCTGTTGCCGAAGTGTCGCCCATATTGCCAAACACCATCGCCTGAACATTCACCGCCGTGCCCCAGGCGGCAGGAATATCGTTCAGGCGACGGTAGACAACCGCGCGGTCATTCATCCAACTCCCGAAGACGGCGTCGACAGCGCCTTGGAGTTGGTCTTGTGGGTCTTGCGGAAACTCTCGGCCAAGGGCGCGTTTCGTCGCTTCTTTGAACTGGCGAATAACGGCGGCCCAATCCTCAGCGGTCATTTCCGTATCGAGCATATAGCCCTGATCATCTTTATGATTTTCGATGATGTCTTCATAGGTGTGGTGATGCACGCCCAGCACCACATCGGAATACATGGTGATGAAACGGCGGTAGCTATCAAGGGCAAAACGGCGATCCCCAGACAGCTTGGCGAGGCCTTCCACGGTTTTATCATTCAGGCCCAAGTTCAGGACCGTATCCATCATCCCCGGCATAGAGGCCCGCGCGCCCGAGCGCACAGACACCAGCAGCGGATTTGCCGCATCGCCAAATTTTTTCCCGGTCAGCTTTTCAATATGGCCAATGCCGGTTTGGATTTGGGCATCCATATCTTCGGGATAGGTTTCATTATTTTCGTAATATGACGTGCAGACTTCAGTGGTTAGCGTAAAGCCCGGCGGGACCGGCAAGCCAAGGCTCGCCATCTCCGCCAAATTGGCACCCTTCCCGCCCAGAAGATTCTTCATGGACGTATCGCCCTCAGAATTTCCGCCGCCGAATGCGTAGACCCATTTGGTCATGATATCCCTCGTCAATAGTTCCCACACGGTGCCAACCAAGCGGTGGACACGGCGTCGGCTTTACGAAACAGACCTTAAGATTTAACCCTGAATAGCCTCAAAATCTGCGATTTGCCGTGACGTATCACTTATCATGCCTAGAAGTCGAAGGTTGTTTTCTTTGACAGCGATGTCATCTGAAATAATTTGCGTATGGGTGAAAAATGCATCAATTGGTCCGCGAAGGCTCGCGAGACTGGTCAGAGCTTTTGAATAGTCCTCTTGGTCAACCGCCTCTGAAATAGCGGGTTTGGCGATTTTTAAGGCGTCGAACAAGGCCGCGCCATATTCGTCTTTTGGCGGATTCGCG
>CALDTL010000189.1 GCA_937923965.1 uncultured Caulobacterales bacterium | reverse complement strand
CTGTCCCTCATCCGGCCCAACAGGTTCATCACCGTCTTTATCATCCTCGAAAAGCTCACTCAAAATCTTTTGAAACTCCCGGTCAAAATCCGCTTCCTGCTCTGGGCTAGGCGGCGGCATATCTTCATACCGCATATATTTCACCGCATTTTCATCAGGCAGCTCCGCCTCCAACAGCTTCAGCTTTGCCTGCTCACTGCGTAGCTTTGTTTCCATAATTTGGTCAGCCAAGCTTAGATTGCGAGATATTTTCTTCGGCTTGAGAGAACTCGCTGCGAGATAGTTTTGTTTTGAATTAAAAGATTTTCGTCCCATGAGACAGCCTTTCCTATGAGTTGATATGAGGACAGGGCCTAACGCTTACTGCTCATCTTGGAGACAGCGGGCGCGCGATTCCTGATAAAGGACTGTTCGCAAGGTTGGCCTCTACGACGGAGACCGAATGAAATAGTTGTTTTACGCAAAAGCTAACCTTGCGGCAGCAGTTGTAGATGCAGCGGTCGGGGGTCCCTCAGTTAGGCGTTCCGGTCACCCATATCCGTTTTATTGGATATGACCCGGTTCAACACCCAGAGGTCGTCTCTCACCACAAAAGGCCCGGCACAGTCTGGGAACTAAACCCCAGATGCTCAACCCTGCTGTCTCCCGAGCCAGTCAGAAAGCGCTAACCTGTCCAGCGCCCAGAAGAACCATTTAAATATATGTCCAAACCCCCAAAGCGTGGATTATGTTTTTCGGGTTTTTTATAAGGTGTTGAAACACCGCGCTTTTATGGATCGGTCGGTGCCCGCGAAACGCGGATGAATCTCAAAATTCACTTCAGACGGTAGTCTGCTCTTGCTAAAATGGGCTGGGTCTGCGCAGGATAGGCACATGCGCGACAACACACCGATATTGATCGGGGCGGGGCAAGTTGTTGAACCCGTGCCCGAGGACCTGACACAGGGGAGCTCTCATGCAGAAATTGCAGGCCGCGCCGCACAGGCCGCTTTGCAAGATGCAGCCATTGATGGGGCGTTGATGGATTGGCTCGCCTGCGTGCGGACCTTCTCCGATAGTAGTCCCGCCTATGCCTGTCCCTTTGGCGGGCCAGATAAATTCCCGCGCGCCGTGGCCGAGCGGATTAACGCCGTGCCGGCGCAGGCCATTTACGGCGTAATTGGCGGGCAATCTCCGCAAACGCTGGTCGCGGAAGCGGCGCAAGCCCTGTCGGCGGGCGAGATTAAGTTCGCTATGGTTGCGGGCGGCGAGGCCCTCGCAAATATGCGCGCGGCCCAGCGCTCTGATACGAGCCTTGACTGGTCTGAAACAAATTATGGGGATTGGACGGATCGGGGGTGGTTTGGCGGTCCCATGATCGTCTCCCCGACAGAAATTGCGCATGGCTTGATGGATGCCATGTCTTATTATGGGTTTATCGAAACGGCGCGCCGGATCAAAGCGGGCCGCAGCCTTGCGGATCACCGTGATTATATGGCGAAACTCATTGCGCCCATGTCTGCTGTGGCCGCGCAAAATCCCTATGCCATGTTCCGAGACGTTTACTCCGAAGCCGAGATTGCAATGCCGTCCGCCGCGAACCGAAATTTGGTTTCGCCTTTTCTGAAAAATATGGTCGCGAAAGACGGCGTAAATCAAGGCGCAGCGGTTGTTATGACGACGGTAGGCCGCGCCCGCGAGGCAGGTATTCCGGAAAGCCAATGGGTGTTTCTGCGGGGCCATGCCGAGGGGCAAGAAAACCTCATGCTTGACCGCACAGATCTCTCGCGCAGTCTTGCGATGGACCTCGTTATTCACGGCGCTTTGGCCGCGGCCAATGCCGCGGCAGATGGGATTGATCATGCAGATATTTATTCCTGCTTCCCCTGCGTCGTTGATCAAGCCGCAACGCAATTGGCCCGCAAAGATAAGCCCATGACCCTCACCGGCGGTTTGCCATTTTTTGGCGGGCCTGGAAATAATTACACGCTGCACGGTATTTGCGAGGTCGTGACCGCTTGCCGCCGCGCGCCGGGGTCAATTGGATTGGCGCATGGCAATGGCGGATGGATGAGCAAACAGGCCGTCGGCCTCTATTCTACGGAATGGAAAGAGAGCGATGTCTTTGCCGATGAGCGCCAAATCGCGGCCCAAATCGCCTCGCAGCCCTCGCCCGGACAAACCTCCGAGCCCTCGGGCGAAGCGCGGATGGAGAGCTATATTGTGCATCACAAACGCGGCGTTCCGACCGGCGCGACCATCATTGGCCATCTCGCCGATAAAACGCGGTTCTATGCGCAGCTGCAGGATATGACCCAAGCGGCTTTGACGGCTCTGGCAGATGGAAAACGGGACGGCGCGCCGCTGAAGGTTATAGCGGGCGTGCCGGCTAATAAGGCGTGGCTGATTTAGGGGCTTTGGATTTAATCCGTCTTGAGCATTTCCAGCGTCAGATTATTATTGGTGAAGACGCAAATCCTATCGGCAATCCCCATCGCTTTACGGGCCAGCGTTTCTGCATCCTCTTCATATTCATCCATCGCCAATGCCGCCGAGAGGGCGTAATTTCCGCCAGAGCCAATGGCCGTAATGCCGGACCCTGTTTCGGCTGTGTCCGGCTGCACGACATCGCCGGTCCCGGTCAAGACAAAGGTTTCGGATTTATCGGCGACAATCATCATGGCCTGCAGCTGGCGTAAATATTTATCCGTCCGCCAATCTTTCGCAAGTTCCACGCAGGCCCGCGCGAGCTGTGTGGGGTGGGCTTCGAGTTTCGCTTCAAGGCGCTCCAGCAGAGCAAAGGCGTCTGCGGTCGCGCCCGCAAATCCCGTGAGCACGCTGCCGCCCGCCAAGGTGCGCACTTTGCGCGCGCTGGATTTCATGACGGTATTGCCGGCGCTGACTTGGCCGTCGCCCACAACAACAACTTTGCCGTTTTTGCGGACGGTCAAAATCGTCGTCCCGCGCCATTGGCTCGCATCGGCGTAATCATGATGGGGGTTTTGTGTCATGGGTTTGATGTGGGTTAGTGGTGGCTTTTTTGCAAGTTATTCTAATGTATCAATTTCAAATTCTGAGGTTTCAGCGTTTTTAAAAAACCTGGAGCCGACAGGCTCCTCAATAAGATGAAGCCAGCTATCATCGATATTTAAAACAACGCCTAAAGCGACATAATCCGCACTTTCCGTTTCATATTGTTCCGGCGTCATAAAGTCCGTGTTACCTCGTATTCTCCACCCGCTATCGGGATGTTTGTCATCCTCATGCCCTAAATCGGGTCTTTCGCGATATAAAAACCCAACAGGAGTTCCATGAGTTAGAACAACGCTATCAACCATACATCTATCCCAATATTGGCGTTTGATTTTTCTGGTCAAACCCCGTTCCTGAAGTGCTTCGTCATTCCAATCTATATCAATGATGTCGCTGCTCCTGAATTTTACGATGTCTCCTGAATTTAACTGCGGCATATCAAAAGGATCATTGTCCAATTTTCCGATTAGGTCATCTCCGTTTCGTTCCGTTACGATGACCCACATTCTTTCAGCACCATATTTTTTACTGATTGGAATGCCCTCGAAAATTATTTTTACAACGTCTCCAGTTTTTATTGCTGATAGGAATTTTTTGCTAGGTAGAGAATATGTGTAAGGCGCACTTGCCGCTGTTGGTTGAGGGTCTTGGATAACATAACGCCCGAAACGCTTTCGCCAATAATCAGATAGCGTTTGACGCACTCCCTTTAGCACCCTTTCGTGCGGGCATTATAGGCCGCGATTTGTTCGGGCGTGGCGGCGGGTTGCTTGGCTTTCCAATCCTTATAATCCATGCCGTAGATCCGCAGGCGCGCGGCGTCTAAATCCATATCATGCCCGCGAGTCTCCGCTTCTTCGAGCCACCATTTGGACAGGCAGTTGCGGCAGAAATTCGCGAGGATCATCAGGTCGATATTTTGCACATCTTGGTTTTCATCGAGATGGCGCAAGAGCCGCCGGAAAGCGGCCGCATCCAGCGCATCTGTCTCGGCGTCGGTGAGATCGGTCATAATTTCACTCATAATTTACTTATAGTTTTCTGGCTTCATGGGTGAGCATAATTGGCACGCCGTCGCGGATGGGATAGGCGAGTTTCGCTGTCTTAGAGATAAGCTCATTCGTCTCCGTGTCATGGACAAGCGGCCCGCGTGATTTCGGACAGACGAGACTGCTTAGCATTTTGGGATCGATTTTGGGGGCGTCTTTTGTCATTGCTTGGGTTGATCCTTCGGCTTGCCATTAATCTGCCCAGCATACAGGTGCATCAACCCAATGAGCAGGCGGCGGCGCTCGTCACTGGTAACGGCTTCCAGTAAGCTCTGTTTATCTGCGGCCTCAAACGGGGAAATCATCGCCGATTGATTAATCAAAAGCGGTAAGGGAATTTCTTGCAGCGAGTTCCAATCGACTTGCACGCCGACGGCTTTGGCGAGCGATTTCATAGCCACCGTCAGCGCCGCGCGGTCGGACCGCCCCGATTCAGACAAGGCTTCGGTGGTCTGTTTCGCATCATGGGTGTCGGCATCATGTTGGAAGGCGTCGAAATTTATATTGGCTTGGCGGTAAGGCGTCGTGACATCCAACTCCTTGCCCAGATGGAAGCGCTTGAGGCCTTTTAAGACAACTAAATATCGCCCGTCATCCGTTTCGGAGAATTGCGAAATTCGGCCCAGCCCGCCGATTTTCGCGAGCGTGTCGCCGCGCGACTGCACCATCCCAATGAGACGCTCTCCGCGCAGCGCATCGTCAATCATGTTCAAATAACGCGGTTCAAAAATATTTAGCGGCAGGTCACACCCCGGCAGCAGCACTGTGCCGTTTAGCGGGAAAAGCGCGACGCTTTCGGGATTTGTTCGCCGGGCTATGGCTTTATAATGAGCGCTCATGGGGGTAAGGTGGGAAACCCCAACGCCTGTGTCAATTGGCAGATGTCATTCACGCTGAAATTGCCACGCCAAATCCGAACTTGACTATTAACTCTACATATGTAGAGTTTATGACATGACACGAATAAGACGGCCGTCGCCTGCGACGATGAAAATTTTAAAATCTTTAGAGCAAGCGCCAAAAGGCTTGCATGGATATGGTCTCATGAAAGCGGCAAATTTGGCGTCGGGCACGCTCTATCCGATATTGGCGCGACTGGCCGATAGAGGATGGCTAGAGAAACAGTGGGAAATGGACCCCGAAGCGTCAGGTCCGCCGCGCCGCGTCTATACATTGACGTCCTTGGGGCGCGCGCAAATCGAAGGGCCTAGCGCGCGCACGGAGATGAAGC
>CALDTL010000188.1 GCA_937923965.1 uncultured Caulobacterales bacterium | reverse complement strand
AGCAGGCAAATCATCAGGCTGCGTCACCCATAAACCGTCTGTGCCTTTTGATTGTCCCGATAAATATCCCGGCGCCGCAAGTTTCATAGTTTGCGAGTAAAATGCAGCGTCGGTGAAGAGTTTGACCTGCGGTAAAATCCTATTGTCACTCTCAGCCAGCTCGTTAATTTTGGCCGCGCTCGCATCGCCAAATTCTTGTTGGAAAGCGCGATGTTCTGGCACGAAGAAAAGCGAGTAAGGGTCAGTTTCACTGTGATGAGCGGCAATGACGCTATTTTCATAACTCCGTCCGAAAATGCCATATCCCATTTCAGCGACGGTTGTGACGCCGCCTTCTGCTAAAAGTGTCTCAAATCCGGTGAAGCCTTTTTCGATATGATTTGGATTTAAAAGATAGGGAGCCAGTTTTGGCAAGAGAGGCGCGATAGCATCTTCAAAAATCCGGCCGGTAAGGTCCCCCTCTTTGTCGATGGCGACGCCCTCATAGAGTTCGTGCATTTCCGGTTTAATCTCAAACAGGGCAAGCGCAGCGGAGTTCATGTAAAAATCATGACCGGAGTAATGCCAAATGATAATCGGGCGCGCCTCTGAGACCGCGTCTAGGTCTGTTTTATTAATATCGCCTTGGACGAGGTTGTGGTAGCCGTAAAGAATAAGCGGACTCTCGTCCATCTTAGCTGAGTTAAAGTCTGTAATTTTCTGAAGTAATTCAGTTTTTGATGCTATGCCGTCCACCAAACCATCGGGGTGCGGCATGTCCCATGGCGGGACCCAATCTAATCCATACATCATAGCGCCCAGCGTCATATGCACATGAGGATCGATCAGGCCTGGGATGATAACGGCGTTTGAATATTGGAGGTCCAATTCGGCCTTGGGGTGATCTTGTTTCAAAGCCGCAAGCGTTCCGACACCGATAATTTTATCGCCGCGAATGGCGATGGCTTCTGCGATGGGGTTGGATGGATCGACCGTTAAAATGCTCCGTGCGGTGAGTATTGTTGTGGGTTCCAGCGGCGCATTCTGTCCGCTGCAGGCGGCGAGGGCGAAAAGAAACGGCAGAATTGAAATATGTTTCATGCGGTGAGCTTAGCTTGACTTATCGCCCTTCAGCAAACACTTATCCAATTGTCAGGGAGCTGGGCGATCGCGAGCGGCGCAAATATAATTTATATCTGCACAGTTCGAGGAAAGTCCGGGCTCCAGCGCGTACAGGATGCCGGGTAACGCCCGGCCAATGTGAATTGAGGGATAGTGCCACAGAGAGAAGACTACTCTTGGTGTTTGTAACCAAACAACAGAGAAAAGCTGAAAGGGTGCGGTAAGAGCGCACCGGGCGTCTGGCAACAGAGGCTGCAAGGTAAACCCCATCCGGAGCAAAACCAAATAGGGACAGCATTGTGCGTCGCGCCATCGCTGTCCGGGTTGGTTGCTTGAGGCGCGTCGCAAGGCGCGTCCTAGATGAATGATCGTCGCCCATTTCTATGGGGACAGAACCCGGCTTACAGGCTCCCTGACATGTTTGCATTTGCCTCTGTAATTGCCGCTAAAAATGAGCGTCATGGTTAACCACAGCTTAACTGCCTGAATCCTATAGTGAATCCGTAACCTATCCACAGGATTCACAGGGTGTGAATTATTGGTATTTGAGGGTGTTTGAGCGGTCATATGGCATTGTTTCCCATGCAAACCCATAGTATCCCATATATGGCACGAGTGCGGGACTCGTTGCCAGTCATAGGTGGTTTTCGTTTTGTTTCTTTCAAGTGTGACAAACGGCTTGGATGCCAAAGGGCGGATTTCCGTGCCGGCTAATTTTCGCGCATATTGTTCAGAATCTGGATTTGACGGCGTAGTTCTGTGGCCAAGTCTTGATGGCGCCTATCTGGAAGGCGGCGATCTGTCTGTTCTCTCGCACTATCAGGCTATGCTCGATCTTATGGATTTGTATGACTCGGGCCGTGAGGCCTTAGAGCTCGTGATTTTTGGCGAGAGTGAAAAGCTCGGATTTGACTCAACTGGACGCATTAGCTTGCCCGCCAGATTCCGTGAGCATGCAGGTTTGTCCGAAAAGGTCACCTTTGTTGGACGTGGCCGGAAGTTCGAAATTTGGGACGAGGCTGCGCATGAGGCGCGCCGTTCCGAGCTGCGAGACAGGGCGCTGGTCAATCGCCACCGTATGAAGCCGACATGAAGCATTATCCTGTCATGTTACCCGAGATATTGGACGCGCTTGCTATGCGGGCGGGGGAAATCTGCGTTGATGGAACTTTCGGCAATGGCGGTTATAGTCAGGCCATTATGGAGTCGGCCGATTGCACTGTGATCGGATTGGACCGTGATCCCAATGTTGCGCCCCGCGCGGGTGAATTGAGTGATCAATTTGCAGGCCGGTTCCGACTCATTCAAACCCCTTTCTCAAAGATGGATGAGGTCGGTCTGGAACCGGTTGATGCCGTTGTCTTGGATATTGGCGTATCCTCTATGCAGCTCGACGAAGCGGAGCGCGGGTTTTCCTTCATGCGCGAAGGGCCGCTCGATATGCGCATGGCGCAAGGCGGCGGACCGACGGCGCGAGATGCTGTTTTGCATCTCTCTGCTGCAGAGCTCACCCGCGTCTTTCAGGTTTACGGCGAGGAGAAACGCGCGCGCCATGTGGCCAATTGTATCGTGTCAGCCAGAGACCAAGGTGATATCATAACGACAACAGATTTGGCGGATATCCTGGAGAAGGCGTTAGGCCGCAGAGGGAAAACACATCCCGCTACACGTAGTTTTCAGGCGCTAAGGATCTTTGTAAATGATGAGCTCGGCGAGCTTTATCGTGGATTATGCGCGGCGGAGCGGTTGTTAAAGCCTGACGGGCGGTTGGTTGTTGTGACCTTCCACTCTCTTGAAGATCGCATCGTAAAAACATTCTTTCGGCGACGCGCCGGCGAGGTGCAAGGCGGGTCTCGCTACGTACCTGAAGTGGCGAATGAAGGGCCATCGGCGAGTTTTACTTTGCCGCGTCGAAGCGTGACGAAGCCGTCCAAATCAGAGATAGAAGAGAATGCTCGGTCGCGGTCGGCGAAAATGCGGGTCGCTATTCGTACAGGCGCTGAAGCCTTTATTGCAGATGACCGTCTGCTTCCGGATGTTGTCTCCCTATCAGAGTTGGAGGCGCGGTTATGAGCGTATCTTATTCTGGTTCAAGGCGTGCGGCGCAGCGCGTCTCCTGGTTTTTACTGTTTTTGATTGGTGTTGCGCTGACGATCACTTTGTATTTTGTGAAGACGCATGCGCAATCAGCTAAGCGAGATGTTAGAGACTTGTCGCGGGCTATAGCCGCAGAAGAGGCGGCAATTCGCGTGTTGCGGGCTGAACTTGCATATCTTGAAAGCCCAGCACGCTTGTCGGAACTGAATGACGTGCATTTAAAGCTACGGCCAACGCGTCCGGAGCAAGAGCGCAGGGTTGGCGACATAGAGGCCTCATTTATCTTGGTTGAGGCAGGTGTTTTGGCTGAGGCGGGTCCAAATGACTGATTTTCGGGCATTCCAAAATCAGAAGACTCTCACCTTAGAGGATGAGGAGTATATGACGGTAACGGAAGGGCGTATCCGTATTCGCATCGGGGTCGCTCTCTTTATTCTCATGCTTTTGATCGCCATTATTCGTCTCGCCGAAATCTCGATATTTTCGCCTGATGCGCATCAAAGAAACCTGCCTCAGGCCATTAAGATTACAAGGGCTGATTTAACGGATCGAAATGGTGAATTGCTCGCGACGACGCTGGAGACCTATTCACTTTACGC
Source organism: uncultured Caulobacterales bacterium (assembly GCA_937923965.1). Lineage (GTDB taxonomy): Bacteria > Pseudomonadota > Alphaproteobacteria > Caulobacterales > Maricaulaceae > Litorimonas. Next base: position 1,451 of record CALDTL010000188.1, on the reverse strand, counting down.
GGAGCCTCGGCGGGTTTGGAATCCTCGGCAGACGGCCGAAAGATTAACGAGCCTTCGGGGGCATTTAAGCTGCGTAAAAATTCAAAAGAAACTAGAAGCGGACCGGAGTTTCGTGTGGCTGGAGCGCGGATTAACGCCAAAAGAACGTCAGGCCGTATTTGATTTGGGCCTACCAGGTCTGGCTTTTCGAAAAGAGCCTAAGCGGGTCTATCCGCGGGAAAACCTGGCGTCGCATATGATCGGTTTTACGAACGTGGATATGGAGGGCGTTGCTGGAGCCGAGCGCGCCTTTGATCAAGAACTCACCGCAGACAATGCGCCGTCTCTCGCTTTGTCGCTGGATTTGCGGGTGCAATATGCGCTGGCGGATGAGCTGGCAAAAGCGCGCGAGAAATTTGATGCGTATGATGCCAATGGCGTGGTGATGGATATCCGCACCGGCGAAATTATTGCGATGGCGTCTGTTCCGAATTTCAACCCAAATAATCCGGACACAACATCGCCCGAAACTCTCTTTAATCATGCCGCAATGTCGACTTACGACCTTGGAAGTGTCTTCAAGCCGTTGACGATGGCTATGGCTTTGGAAGACGGTGTCGCAGATCAGGTGGAGTTATTTCAGGTGCAAAAACCCTATAAAGTTCGCAATAAATTTATCCGAGATGACCATCCCTCTAAAGTGCCTTTAAATATGTCGGGCGTGCTAGGCGAAAGCTCTAACCGCGGAACCGCGATGATCGCGCAGCGGATTGGGGCAGAGCGCCAGCAATTTCATTTGCGGAGTTTGGGGCTGTTGTCGCGCGTCGAATATGAATTGGCCGAAAGTGCGAAGCCTCAGGTGCAAGACCGCTGGGGCGAGATGGCAACGGTGACCGTCTCTTATGGCCACGGTTTGGCCGTGACTCCTTTGGCGCTGACCGCCGCGATTGGCGGCATGTTGAATGACGGGGTTTATGTTACGCCGACAGTGATGAAGCATTCTGTGGCGTCTCCGGCAGTGGGTCGCCGCGTGTTTCGCTCCGAGGTGTCGCGCGATATGGTTGATATGATGCGGGCCGTTGTCACGGATGGCACCGGACGGAAGGCAGATATTCCAGGGTATGGCGTTATGGGTAAGACAGGGACGGCTGAAAAACCATCTGCACAGGGCGGGTATGACGAAAAACGATTGGTCACGAGTTTTATTGCAGCCTTCCCGCATTCCTCTCCGCGCTACGCAATGATTGTAACGCTGGACGAGCCCAAAGCAATTGAGGGGACACATGGTTATGCGACGGCGGGCTGGAACGCGGCTCCAACGGCGGGAAATGTCATCCGCCGGATTGGACCGATCTTACCTGGCGCGCGAGATACATCACAATATGCGCAAAATTCTACGGCAGGTGCGCCATGATTCATCATACACTTCGTAGCTTACTCGGCCTTGAAAATGATACGCCCGTCACGGGGCT
>CALDTL010000187.1 GCA_937923965.1 uncultured Caulobacterales bacterium | reverse complement strand
TTTGTCCCATCTCACAAATGACAGAACATTATCGGCCTGCGCCCCGCCGTCAATCCATTGGAAACCACCCGCCTCGCAATCTTGCTCATAGAGGGCCGGCGTGTCTCGATAGACCTTGTTCAAGTCACCAATGAGGGTTTGGGTATTTTTATGTTCTGGATACTGCAGCAGGTCCCAGTCCAGCGATCCGTTCTCTTTCCACTCTCGGCTTTGGGCAAATTCACATCCCATAAACAAAAGTTTCTTTCCCGGGTGCCCCCACATAAAACCGAAATACGCCCGAAGGTTTGCGTGCTTCTGCCAGCGGTCGCCCGGCATGCGGTCAAGGAGCGACCCTTTGCCGTGGACGACTTCATCATGCGAAAGCGGCAAGACATAATTCTCGGAAAATGCGTAATCGATTCCGAATGTCATTTTGTGATGATGAAAACGCCGATTAATGGGGTCCTCGCCCATATATTCTAGCGTATCGTTCATCCAGCCCATGTTCCATTTAAACCCGAAACCTAAACCATCTTGATCTGTTGGGGATGTCACGCCCGGCCATGCCGTACTCTCTTCCGCGACAGTGAATATTCCGCCCATGGCTGAATAGGCATCGGCATTCATGCTTTGCAAAAATTTGACCGCTTCCCAGTTCTGATTGCTGCCATCAGAATTCGGCAGCCACTCGCCGTCTTCCCGCGAATAATCTAGATAGAGCATGGACGCGACGGCATCCACGCGAAGTCCGTCGAGGTGATATTCCTCAAGCCAAAAGCGCGCATTCGCGACGAGATAATTTACGACTTCACGCCGCCCGAAGTTAAAGATCAGCGTATTCCAATCGGGGTGAAACCCTTTTCGGACGTCCGCATGCTCATATAAATGAGAGCCATCAAACTTTGCGAGACCATGGTCATCAGACGGAAAATGCCCCGGAACCCAATCGAGAATGATCCCGAGTTTCGCTTGATGGCAAGAATCTACAAAGGCCTTAAAATCATCGGCGCTACCGTGACGCGCCGTCGGGGCATATAGTCCAATGGGTTGATATCCCCAAGACCCATCAAAAGGATGTTCTGTAATTGGCATGAGCTCAATATGCGTAAAGCCTAAGGCCTTTACATAAGGAATAAGCCGCTCTGCAATTTGCGCGTAAGACAGGAAACCGCCAGAGGCGTCCCTCTGCCATGATCCCAAGTGAACCTCATAAACTGACATGGGCGCCGCGCGGTGATGGCGCGTGTGGCGGGAGCTCAACCACGCCTCGTCACGCCATTTATATGTCGAGAGATCTCGGACGACAGACGCAGACTTTGGCCGTATTTCAGCGCCAAATCCGAAGGGATCCGCCTTTAAAGGCTGCATATGCCCATCGGCGTCTCGGATGGCATATTTATAGGCCATACCGTCGCCGACATCCGGCAAGAACAGCTCCCATATTCCGCTACCGCCGCGGGATCGCATTGGGTTTTTGACATCGCTCCAATGATTGAAATCACCCGCGACGCAAACGCCCGCAGCATTTGGTGCCCAGAGCGCAAACCGCGTGCCGCTGACGCCGTCTTGTTCTGTGACATGCGCCCCAAGCATACGATAGGCATGCACGTGACGGCCTTCCGACAACAAATAAAGATCCAAATCTCCGATGGCCGGCGCAAAGCGATAAGGATCCTCGAAACTATGCGTCCCGCCATCATAATGGGCGACATAGCGGTATCCAGTTTTAATCTTATTTGGAGGCAGCGTTATCTCAAACACCCCCGCATCATGGATCCGCGTCATATCGGCGACGGGTTTCTTACCGTGCGGGGTAAAGACTTCGACGCGGTGAGCGTGCGGCGCATAGGTTCGCAAGACGTCTTGCGAACCTTCTGAGTGACGCCCTAATCGCGCAAAAGGATCAGCATGTGTGCCGGAGACTAGGCGATGAATTTCTTGGGCGTCCATCCCTATGTCCTCATGGTTTGTCTATATTGTCGGCGTTTGCCAAATTTCTTTGGCGTAGCTCCGAATGGTTCTGTCCGAACTAAACCAGCCCATACGAGCCGTGTTTAATATGGCCATCTTGGCCCATTCTTGAGGCTTTTGATAGACCTCATCAATATGGCGCTGTGTGGCCCAATATTCCTCAAAATCCGGCACGACTTGGAAATAGTCATGGTTTTTAATATTGTCCAAAATATCGCGGTAGCGATCTGTATCGCCGCCGCTGAAGGATCCGCTTTCGAGTTGGCCAATAATCTGCTGCAAGCGCGGGGAGTCCTTGATGATTTCGGACGGACGCGCGCGGCGATGTTGGCGCTCGGCCACTGCGTCTGCTTTCATGCCGAAGATAAAGATATTTTCTTCGCCCAAATGCTCCTGCATCTCAACATTCGCGCCGTCGAGCGTGCCGACTGTCAGCGCGCCGTTCAGAGCAAATTTCATATTGCCCGTTCCGGAAGCCTCGAAGCCAGCTGTTGAAATCTGCTCAGACAGATCAGCGCCTGGGATGAGAACTTCTGCCGCAGAGACGTTGTAATTCGGGAGAAAAATAACTTTAAGCTTATCCCCAATGTCGGGATCATTATTAACCACATCCGCGACATCACTGATGAGCTTAATGATCACTTTAGCGAGGAAATAACTTGGCGCAGCTTTACCGGCAAAGATTTTTACGCGTGGCTGCCACGGCGCGTCAGGATTTGCCTTCATGTCATTATAAACCGCAATAGCCTCCAAAATATTCATCAATTGACGCTTATATTCGTGAATACGCTTAATCTGGATATCAAACATCGCATCCGGGTTCACGGTGATGTTCATGCGCGCTTCTAGGAAATCCGCCAGACGTTTTTTATTATCGGATTTGATATCCATATAATGTTTCTGGAATTTGCTATCCTCAGAAAATTCTTCAAGCTTTTTAAGCTGCTCTAGATCGTCGATCCAGCCATCCCCGATCTTTTGGGTGATGAGCTCAGACAGGCCCGGATTACATTCCAACACCCAGCGGCGAGGCGTCACGCCGTTTGTTTGGTTGATAATTTTACCAGGGAACATTGTGTGCAGGTCATGGAAAACCGTCTGTTTCATGAGCTCGGTATGTAGCGCTGAGACACCGTTGACTTTGCGTGACCCGATAAAGGCCAAATTGCCCATGCGGACCCAATCTTGCTGATGCGGATGGATAACTTGAATGTTGGCAATGACGTGATGCTCCAGTCCAACTTTCAAGGCTTCCTGATAGAAAGCGCCATCAATCATATTTATGATCTGCAAATGACGGGGCAGAATGTCTTCAAATAAGCCGCGCGGCCATTTTTCAAGCGCTTCCGGCAAAAGCGTATGATTTGTGTAATGCAAAGTTTCGCGCGTAATCTCGAACGCCCGCTCAAAGCTGTAGTCATAATCATCCATCAACAAACGGATCAATTCCGGCACGGCGATAGCGGGATGGGTGTCATTGAGCTGTACGGCGACATGATCCCCCAGATTGTCTAGGCTCTCGTAGTTCATGAAAAAGCGGCGGATGAGATCTTGGAGCGAAGCGGCGGTAAAGAAATATTCTTGCTTCAAACGCAGCTCGCGGCCTTCCGGTGTATGATCACCCGGATAAAGGACTTTAGACAAAGTCTCAGCTAGGATTTGCTGGCGTGCGGAGGCCATGAAGTCCCCCTCGTTGAATTTTTTCAAATTCATCAGATCGGCTTGCCGTGCAGACCAAAGGCGCAGCGTATTTACATGCGCGCCCTTCCAACCTGCGATCGGCATATCAAAGGCAACGGCGTGGACACGCTCAGAGGGCTCCCATTTTGCTTTCCCATCGCTACTTGTTTCGACAAAGCCGCCAAAATTAATGTCGTAAACGACTTCCGGTCGGCGAAATTCCCAAGCATTGCCCTGAACGAGCCAATCCTCAGGTTCTTCCATCTGCCAGCCATCTTGCATGTTTTGACGAAAAATACCGTGTTGATACCGAATGCCATATCCCATCCCCGCGACGCCCGTAGTCGACATGCTATCCATGAAGCACGCGGCGAGCCGTCCTAGACCGCCATTCCCGAGCGCGGCATCTTGTTCTGCATGCAGGACATCATGAAAATTCAAGCCTTGTGATTCAACAAAACTCCGCGCCTCTTCCAAATAGCCGAGATTTGTCAGACTATCTTCCAACATGCGGCCAATCATAAATTCCATAGAAAGGTAATAAACGCGCTTCTGCTTCTTCTTGTAAATCCGCCGGGTCGTGTCGATCCAGCCTTCGACCATGCGGTCACGGATGGCTAGCGACAAGGCTACACACCAATCTCGCTCAACGGCATGAGACGCATCTTTTCCCACTGAATAAATGAGATGGCGCAGAACAGAGTCGCCAAAGCTCTCGTGTAAAAGCTCTTTCGCGTCTTCAAGCTGGTTTTGAACAGGGGTCATGGGGTGTCTCATGTGTTCGGATCAAGCGCAGGATGGCAGCGCTGTCCCTAAAGTTACTTATTTCGCGGCGGGAGGTAATTGGCAAAAAGAGACACGTCCAGTGTTTCGCGCATGATTTTGCCTTACGCCGAAGAAAAAACTGTGCTTAGGATAATAAAAAGAGGAAAACACCTCTGCTGGGAGAAAAATGATGCAAAATGAGGCGGCCTCGTTGAATCGACGAGCGACAGATAGAACTGACAACCGGCGACTCGCTGAGAAATCTATGGCTTTTGTTCTAGCTGGAGGACGAGGCAGTCGCTTAAAAGATTTGACGGAGGTTCGCGCGAAACCTGCCGTGTTCTTTGGGGGAAAGTTCCGCATCATTGATTTCGCGCTTTCTAACGCGATGAATTCGGGCATCAAACGCATCGGTGTCGCGACCCAGTATAAACAACACAGTCTTATTCGTCACATGCAGCGCGGTTGGAATTTTTACCGTGCGGAACGAAATGAGAGTTTCGATATCATGCCAGCTTCACAAACTATGTCAGAGAGTCGTTGGTACGAAGGAACGGCGGACGCCGTCTATCAAAATATCCACATTATTGATAGCTACTCCAATCTTGAATATATCGTCGTTCTGGCAGGCGATCATATTTACAAAATGGATTATGAGATCATGCTTGAAGAGCATGTAAACTCGAAAGCCGACGTAACCGTTGGATGTCTTGAAATTCCAACAGATAATGCCAGTGAATTTGGTATCATGCACGTAGACGATAGCTACCGCATTACGGATTTCCTCGAAAAGCCCGCCGACCCACCTACCATGCCGGGACAACCGGATAAGTGTCTCGCGTCTATGGGCATCTATGTTTTCAATAAGACTTTCCTGTTTGAGCAGCTCCGCCGCGACGCAGCCGATCCGCAGTCTGATAGAGATTTCGGTAAAAATCTAATTCCCCATATTGTAAAACACGGCAAAGCTCAGGCCCACCGCTTCACGAAATCTTGCGTGCGCTCGGAGGGCGAAGAAGAAGCCTATTGGCGGGATGTCGGGACAGTTGACGCCTATATGGAAGCCAATTTGGATCTGACTTCTTTTGAGCCTGCTTTGAATTTATATGATAGTGGCTGGCCGATCTGGACCTACAGCGAATTAGCGCCTGGTGCGAAATTCATTCATGACAAGGTTGGCAGGCGCGGCTCTGCGGTCAATTCAGTTATCTCGGGCGGCTGTATCGTGTCTGGCGCGCGTGTGGATCAATCTCTGCTGTTTACGCGGTGTTATATTCACTCTTACTCGACCCTGAAACGCTGTATTGTTTTGCCTGAAGTCGATATAGCCGAAGTTTGCCAGCTGACGAATGTTGTGATCGATAAAGGCGTTAAAATTCCCAAGGGCTTGGCCGTGGGGAACGACGCTGAGCTGGACGCCAAACGCTTCTACCGCACGAAAAGCGGAGTGTGTTTGATAACTCAGCCCATGATCGATAAATTGGATATCTAAAACTTATCATGCGTATTTTAATGGTGGCCTCAGAGTGTTTCCCGCTCATAAAAACGGGAGGGCTTGCGGATGTGGTCGGGGCATTGCCTTTGGCGTTGGGCAAAGAAGGTGCGGATGTTACAGTTTTTCTACCCGGATTTCCGGCCGTCTTAAAAGGATTAAGCGGCAAGAAAACGATTAAGGAAATTACTAGTTTAGCGGGCGGTCCGGCTAAACTTATCTCTGGTAAAACGGACAGAGGCTTGTCTGTTATCGCCCTCGATTCCCCCCATCTTTTTTCCTTTGATGGCAATCCTTATCAAACAAAAACTGGAGAGGACCGTCCAGATAATGCCATAAAATTTGCAGCCTTTTCGAAATTGGCCGCAGATCTGGCGACAGGGAAACTTGGACCGAAGGCTTTTAATATTCTCCATGCTCATGACTGGCAAGCCGGCCTAGCGCCCGTTTATTTGAACCTTGCGGAGGCTAACGTTAAATCGGTTCTTACGATTCATAATCTCGCTTTTCAGGGCTTATTTCCCTATTCGATTTTGCCAAAAATTGGCATCGCCGATCGCCATTACACCAATGATGGGCTTGAGTATTGGGATCAGGTTAGTTTTCTGAAGGGGGGCATAATTTACAGTGATCACACCACGACGGTCAGCCCGAGTTACGCTTTGGAGATACAATCAGATGCTGGCGGCATGGGCTTTGGCGGCCTTTTGAAATCTCGCCAGCAATCCCTCTCTGGCATATTGAACGGGATTGATCTGGAGGTTTGGAATCCCGAAACGGATCCAGCCATCGCGGCGTCATTCTCCGCGACCTCGCCAAACGGTAAAGCCAAAAATAAAACCGCGCTGCAAAAGAAGATGGGTTTAAGGGTCTCCGGTAGCACGCCCCTATTTTGCGTGATCTCACGTTTGACGACGCAAAAAGGCTTAGATATTCTAGGTGATCTCACGGACCATATTGTTTTATCTGGCGGTCAACTGGCCCTTCTTGGGTCTGGTGATAGCGCAATTGAAAATAAATTCCGAGACGCCGCTAAAAAACACCCTACAGAAGTCGCGGTTCAAATTGGTTATGACGAACCCCTCGCCCACCTGATTCAAGCTGGGTCCGATGCGATTTTCATTCCATCACGATTTGAGCCTTGCGGCCTGACGCAGCTTTGCGCCATGCGCTATGGGACGGTCCCAATTGCTGGGCGTGTGGGCGGCCTGAATGACACCATTATCGATGCTAGCCCCGCCGCGCTCGCAAAATCAGCCGCAACGGGGCTCTTATTCTACGATATTACAGCCCATAATTTATCGGCCACGATTGACCGTGCCTTTAGCTTGTACAAAACGCCCAAAACCTGGTCGGAAATTCGGCAGAATTGCCTGTCTCATCCGGTCGGATGGCGGCGCTCTGCAAAAGCCTATCTCGATCTATATGCGGATCTGTTAGAGATCTAAAATGTCCGGCTCTCATTATAAACTCCACGCGGGTCAACCGTCTCCGCTCGGAGCGACCATCGGCGGCGGCGGCATTAATTTCGCTCTGTTTTCAGCTCATGCCACGCGGGTCACCCTTTGTTTGTTTTCCGAAGACGGGAAAACCGAGTTTGCCCAAATCAACCTCGCCTCACGGACCGGAGACATTTGGCACGGTTTCGTAGAAGAGCTAGAACCCGGCCAACTATATGGTTATCGCGTAGAAGGTCCATATGCCCCGCATGAGGGCCATCGGTTCAATGCCAACAAGCTTTTGATTGACCCCTATGCTAGGGAATTATTTGGCGAAATCATTCAGGATGATGCGATTTTCGGCTATGACATTGCCAGCCCAGAGCAGGATTTGTCATTTGATACGCGCGACTCTGCGCCCTTCATGCCTAAGTGTATCGCGGTTGCCGAGGGTGACCCCTATCAAGCAAAACGCCCTAACACATCATGGCCGGATACGCTGGTATATGAGGCGCATGTTAAAGGCTTGACGATGCGCCATCCTGATGTGGCGCCCGCAGCACGCGGTAAATTTGCTGGACTCGAAGACCCCGCCATTCTTGAACATCTTACTTCGCTCGGTATTTCAGCCATCGAACTCTTGCCCGTCCAAAGTTTCTTCACCGAGCCGCGGCTCACAGGTCTCGGACTGACAAATTACTGGGGTTATAATCCGATAAATTATTTTGCGGCACATGCAGATTATGGCGAGGCAGGCGCGTTTAAGTCGGCCGTTAAGGCAATTCACGATGCGGGCATCGAAGTGATCTTAGATGTGGTGTACAACCATACCGCCGAGAGCGACGAGCTCGGACCAACTCTGTGCTATCGCGGTATCGATAATCTCAGCTACTACGGCCTACAGGATGACAAGCGTTTTTACGTGAATCATACCGGCACCGGCAACACACTCGATATGACTCATCCGCAAGTGCTGGACCTGACAATAGCCAGCCTGCGATATTGGGTGGAGCAAATGGGCGTCGATGGATTTAGGTTTGACCTCGCGTCAACACTGGCTCGCGGACCGGATGGATTTAACCGAAAGAGTGATTTTCTACTCGCTTGCGAAAAAGACCCGATTTTGTCAAAAACCAAGCTGATTGCCGAACCCTGGGACATCGGTCCGGGTGGTTATGTTTTGGGTCAATTTCCCAAAGGCTGGACGGGATGGAATGACCGCTTCCGAGATGACGTTCGGAGTTTTTGGCGCGGGGATGATATGGCTCACAAAGCCTTGGCAGGCCGTTTGCTGGGATCCGCCGATCATTTTGATCACTCCGAAAAAAGCGTGCAGAGTTCACTCAACTTCGTCACCTCACACGATGGCTTCACGCTCAGAGATGTTGTCAGTTATAATCACAAACATAATCAGGCTAACGGCGAAGAAAACCGGGACGGACATGGGCATAATCTCTCGGACAATATGGGTGTTGAGGGACCAACAGACGATAAAGATATAAATTCGGCAAGACTGCGTAGATCAAAAAATCTACTGGCAACTCTTATCCTGTCTCAGGGCACGCCAATGTTACTCGCGGGGGATGAATTTGGGCATAGTCAAGGCGGAAATAATAATAGCTATTGCCAAGATAATGAAATCACATGGCTTGACTGGGGCAACGCCGATAAAGTCCTTCAGGATTTCACCGCAGACTTGATTGCGCTGCGAAAATCAAAGCCTCACTTTTCTCAAACAGATTTTCTGCATGGTGAAAGACTAGACAACTCCGGTGCGAAGAATGCGCTTTGGCTAACGCCCTCTGGCGGAGAATTAGAAGGCGCGGCATGGGATGATCATAGTTTACGTTGTATCGGGCTGACTCTAAACTCAGAGACACATGGCGCGATTTTGGTGATCCTTAACCGAGGCGTTGCGCAAAGCTTTCATGCTTTGGCCGAAGCGGCCTGGACTTTCGAGCTCTCCAGCGCAGGCGCATTTGACGGAGACATCGTTCCCGAAAATAGTGTTAGCGTTTTCAGCCTCGCAACGCCCTATTTGACAAAAGCTCAAGAAACTGACGCGCTGACCGCCAAAGCCCAGACTTATGGTTTCATTGACAGCTTTCGAGATATTTCCGGTCATACTCATAGGCTTGACCCCGCGTCTTTAGATACGCTGCTTAAATCTATCGACTCCGCCGCGCCGCAGAACCACCCCAAAATTCAGATAAAAACACCAATATACGGCGCAGATATTTTGCGCGGCTATCAGGGCGTATGGGGCGTAACCTGTGGGTTATATGGTCTGCGATCAGACCGAAATTGGGGCCTTGGCGACTTTGAGGATTTAGCTGTTTTGGCAGAACACATGGCGGAAAAAGGTGCAGATTTCATCGGATTAAATCCCGTGCACGCACTCTTTCCAAGTGCGCCGCATCTCTATTCGCCCTACTCCCCAAGCTCGCGGGAGTTTTTAAATGTCATGCATATTGCGCCCGATAAAATACCGGATTTATCAGAGGCTCATTTCGCGTCATCACAGGACACAGCAGATATAGAGTTGGTAGATTATGAAACAGTCTACCGACGCAAAACGAACGCATTTGAGCAAGCCTTCGCCGCTTTTGAGGCCTTGCCAGAAACACATGAACGTCGGCAGAGTTTTAAAAATTTCTGCGACGAAAAAGGTGCCGCTTTATCAAAACATGCTCTTTTCGATGCATTGTTTGAGGCCTTGCCAGAGGTCATGCAAGGTTACGATGGCTTTCATAATTTCGCCAAGAAATATGAGACCCCGGATAGCCCTGCATGCCGCAAATTTGAGACGGAAAACGTAGAGCGGATTCAATATTACAAATATCTCCAATGGGTCGCGCGCACACAACTCATCGATGCCCAAACTCGCGCGAAATCCGCTGGTATGCGCGTTGGACTTTATTTAGATTTTGCAGTCGGAGTTGTGCCAGGCGGCTCAGATGCTTGGCGGGATCAAGCCAGTTTTGCCAAAGGTGTTAGCTTGGGCGCGCCTGGCGACATGGCAAATCCAGACGGCCAGAAATGGGATCTCTCTCCCTTTAACCCCCATGCCTTGATTCAGCTAGATTTCGTCCCGTTTAGGCGGGCTCTGCGCGCCAATATGGAATTGGGCGGCGCCCTTCGAATTGACCATGTTTTGGGACTGCAGCGCAGTTTTTTCATGCCTCAAGATGGCGGCGCAGGCGCATATCTCAGCTTTCCTTTTGATGGACTTTTGAACGTTATCGCAAACGTCTCCAATGAAACCAATTGCATCATATTTGGAGAGGACCTTGGCACCGTCCCAGATGACTTCAGAAGCCATATGGCGGATTGGAATTTGATGGGGTGTTCCATTCTCTTGATCGAACGTACATCCGCAGGCGACATCATACCGCTTGACCAGCTGAGGGAAATGGCCATCACCGCCTTTTCAAATCATGATTTTCCAACGCTGGCCGGATTTTGGGCGGGCGATGACTTTAAATGGCGCGAAGCTCTAGGGATTGGGAATAACCCGGATGTTCTTTCCCATGAAAAACATATTCGTGAGCAAGACAAAAATGTCCTATCCCACATGTCCAACCTCAGTGGAAAACCAGAGCGTTTAGATAGCCAAGCCTCGGCAAAGCTACAAAGCTGGCTCGCATCTTCTCCCTCCCTTGCCTTCGCGGTGCCTCTCGAGGATATCATGCTTGACCGGCAACAACCCAATGTGCCGGGGACGACCGATGAACAACCAAATTGGCGCAGACGCGCGAAACTTTCGCTCGAAACATTGAAGACTGACGTATCTTGCCATAAGATTTTAGACGCGATTGCCGCCGCTCGGCCCAGGAGACCCTAGAATGACCGTTATAAAAACAACGCCTTTCGAAGGTCAGAAACCCGGCACATCCGGTTTGCGCAAAACGGTAAAAACCTTCACTCAGCCCAATTATCTAGAGAATTTTGTTCAAGCGATATTCGATTGCGTTCCCGAACTCCGCGGAAGCTTGTTGGTGCTCGGCGGCGACGGGCGTTTTTACAATGATAAGGCAATACACATCATTCTACGCATGGCCGCTGCAAATGGCGTCGCGCGGGTTTTAGTCGGACAAAACGGCATTTTATCAACCCCAGCCGTTTCGGCCCTCATTCGAAAATACGACGCTGCTGGCGGTATTATCCTTTCGGCCAGTCATAATCCTGGCGGACCGAATGGAGATTTCGGCATTAAATTTAATAGCGCGAATGGCGGCCCAGCTCCGGAGTCTGTTACCAACGCGATTTATGCTCGCACGCAAATAATAGACAATTACGAAATCCTGTCCGCGCAAGATGTCGACCTCAGCGCTCTGGCTAAAACCAAGATGTCAGAGATGGATATTGAAATCATCGACAGTGTCCGTGATTATCAGGAGATGATGGAAATGTTGTTCGATTTTTCGGCCATTTCCAATCTTTTCAAATCTGGGATGACTTTCTGTTTTGACGCGATGCACGCGGTTACAGGGCCCTATGCTAAATCCATATTCGGTAAACTGGGCGTGCCAGACACGAGCTTGATAAATGCTGTGCCTCTGGCTGACTTCGGCGGCGGGCATCCCGACCCGAATCCCGTTTATGCCAAAGCGCTCTTCGAAAAAATGTTTAGTGAAGACGGTCCTGATTTCGGGGCTGCGTCCGACGGCGACGGCGACCGAAATATTGTTCTTGGCCGAAAGCTCTATGTGTCTCCGTCCGATAGCTTGGCGATCATTGCCGCGAATGCGCATCTCGTGCCGGGATATAATGCGGGCGTAAAGGGCATCGCGCGCTCTATGCCAACCAGCCGCGCCGCAGATCTTGTCGCTGAAAAACTTGGCGTGCCGTATTTTGAAACACCGACGGGATGGAAATTCTTCGGAAATTTATTGGACGATGGACAGATCACGCTTTGCGGCGAAGAGAGCGCCGGCGCCAGTTCCGATCATATCCGGGAAAAAGACGGACTTTGGGCCATCCTTATGTGGTTAAATATCGTGGCGGCGCGCAGGCAATCCGTGGTCGACATCGTCAACGCACATTGGAAAGAGTATGGACGAAATTATTACTCACGCCATGACTATGAGGAGATAGAAAACACCAAAGCGGAGAGCGTCATGCAAGGATTGCGTGATCAACTGGATGACCTACCCGGCAAGGTTTTCGGCGCCGAAACAATCAGCGAAGCAACGAGTTTCACATATAAAGACCCCGTTGATGGCTCCACATCCGAAAACCAGGGCCTGATGGTGAAGTTTGAAAGCGGCAGCCGTTTCGTCTTCCGCCTTTCCGGAACCGGAACGGTCGGTGCCACGTTGCGCCTCTATCTTGAGAAATATGAGCCCGGAGATGGCAAGCTGGACGGGGACTTGCAGGAAACACTCGCACCCATTGCCAAGATCGCGGCAGAAATCACCAAACTAAACGCATTAACAGGGCGCGTCGGGCCAACAACAATTTCATAACATTGTTCATTAAAAAATAAGACAACCCGCTCAAAGCGCCTCTAACGGTATATAGTCGATATCAAATCCGAAACAGCGAGGCTCGACGACTTTTAACGCCCGTTCCGTTCGATAAAATTCGGGACAGCCCGTCGCAAAAATCGCGACGCGCTGACCAAACCGAAGGCGCTCCCCATTAATGGGAGTTCCCGTTTCAAAATCAACAATCGTTATAAGATCAGGCACACTGGCCAACACGCGTTCGCCTTGTCGGGCCAATAAATATTCATTTTTGATGTTTATCAACAGCGGATCAGCGCTTGCATTAAAGTCCTGTATAGTCGCTTCGCCTATGTCGTACCCCCCAATAATTCGGGTCGTTTTGTCAATGACTTTACCCGTGTAGAGAAGCTTACACTCCCCATAAATTGAGGTCTCAAACAGAGCTTTTAGCGGCTGCAATAATGTATCGGCTTGCCCGCGTTTCTCGCGCAGCATGGCCCCTAGCTTGACTGAGAAACTGACCGTGCCGGGAATGACCGTATCTTTGAGTTGCCGCCCTGTCATTGGGTGTTCAGCGGCAGTGACCATACCGCCGGCCGCCATAGAAAAAGCCCGAATGTGACGCTCATAGGTTTCCGTTGTATCTGTCTCAAATGTTGCTTGATTTCCGGCGTAGTCATAGGCCAGCGCAGGCGTAGGTTTTACGCCGCCAATCGGATAGGACATCATTTGGGCCTCCGGCAGCGCCCGGCCCATCCCGTCGCCATCTATGACGGGAATGCCTTTCGCCGCCGCTGCGCAAATCGGGATGACGGAGTTACCGCCCCCTATTTCAAAGGAGGCCACAGCATCAATTTTTCGGCCAGTATATTTTTCAAATGCGTCCAAGGTTCGCGCTGCATCTTCAACAGATGGCAGAAGCTCAAGGCTAACAGTCGGAGCGCCGACACTGCCCACTGTCACAATAAACGCGTCATCCTCCACATCTTCGGGAGCCAACAGAGGCACCGGCCCATATGTCTTTAAGGCCTCCGCTGTAATCAATTTGGGAACGTAAGGGTCGCCGCCTCCCCCTGTTGCTAAAAAGACTGACCCTAAGGCCAGATCATCCAGATGACTTTCATCGATTATTGTTAGTCGCCCGCTCATAGCGCTAGCTCCCCAATGACTTTAACGCGGACACGGGTCGCCCCCTCATCCATGTAGGGAACCGCCGTTTCTTCAATATCGACAGCTCGGATTGTGGCGGGGTCAGCGCCTGCAAATATTGCGCGCTCTGTCGCGGCTTGCGTGATCTGCGCCAGCGCCTCATCTCGCGGCGTTGCCCGGTATGAGACCATGCGCTCCGACTCTGCGCCGACCTGGGCGATGGCCGCCCCAATCGCATTGGCGACATCCGCGTTTTTGGGACGATGAAGTTTGGCCGCTGCATTGAGACCATCGGTGACGAGCACGGAACCCCCGCCGACTAATATCACGGGCATATCTTTTCCGCCCGGTTTCATCATATCAATGGACCGATCTAGCATGGTGCGCATCGTTTGTTTGGCGGCCTTGATCGTGGCGTCTGAGAGGTGGCTGACCTTGGATTTGTCCCCCATCTCTGTATCGCCTGAGGCGACAATAATATCGGATGCCGTGAGCTGTTGACCGCCAAACACAAGCCCTTCAGTCACCAGCTTATGCCCAACGGATTGCGGTCCAATCACCTGTCCATCGCTGGAGACGAGGCTGCCTCCGCCCAAACCTAAGGCCAATATATCAGGCATCCGGAAATTGGTTCTCACCCCGCCAATATCAACAACAATATTTGACTCTCGCGGGAAGCCATTTTGCAGAACGCCAATATCTGAGGTCGTCCCCCCAATATCGACAACAATTGCCTCCTCTAGTCCTGTCAACTTATAGGCACCGCGGAGCGAATTTGTAGGGCCCGAAGAAAAGGTTAGCGCTGGGAAATTTCTGACAAAATCAGAACTCATCAACGTACCATCATTCTGGCTAATATAGGCGGGACAGGTCAGGTCTCGGTTTCTCAAGGCCCCTAGAAAGGCGTCAACCACTTTGCCGGCAAAAGGCAAAAGGGTCGCATTCATAATTGCTGCATTCTCGCGCTCCATAAGTCCAAGGCGGCCAAACTGACTGGAGCGCGTAATTTTTGCTGTTGGAATGGCTTTGCGAATTTTCTCCGCAACGAGGCGTTCGGGCGTGTCATTCATGGGCGCAAAAGCCGAGGCGATGGCGATATTCTCAATCTTTTTTTGCTGCAAATCTGAGATAACCTCATTGATTTCATCCTCGCGAAGCTCCGCAACCGGAAAGCCGTCATAGAGATAGCCCCCGTGGATCATATAGACACTCGCGTTTACGGCGTTTGCCATATCCTCCGGCCAGTCAATCATGGGCGGCATGCCTTTGCCGGACGGCAAACCAATGCGAATAACACCCGTGGGTGAAAGCTCTCGGCGCTGCACAATGGCATTGGTGAATTGCGTGGTGCCAATCATAACGGTTTTAATTTGGGCAGGTTTCAAGCCGCCGCCATTCAAGAGCGTGTCCAGCGCATTGGTCACGCCTGTTACAACATCACTACTCGTCAGCGCTTTGGTGGCGGATATAATTTCGTCGCCGTCTAAAATGACAGCATCCGTATGCGTGCCGCCAACATCGATCCCAATTCGCATTACGCTGCTCGCATTTTCAGAGTTAGTTTTGAAAGTAAAAAATAGAGCACCGCACTCAAAACAAGGGCGTCCATTGCCCCGATTTTTGTGAGCTCTGGAGCCGCACCGCGATCCGCCAGAATGGCGAAAATAGCTCCCACAGCCCAAGCGACAACGGCCGGAATATTTATACCTGAATTATCTTCCAAGGTTTTGAGGCTATATTTTTCAGCGCGCAGAAATAACCTGTCGATTATCACAACACCTGCAACTGGGATAAAGATGATAGAGAGATACCAAAGGAAAATTTCAAACTGCCCTAGAATATTGAGCAACGCCGCCGCAACGCCGACAACGCCTAAAGCAATAGTCAGAATCTTCGTGTTGAGCTTCGGAAATGTCGCCTTTGTACTGAGGACTGTGCTGTAGAGATTGAGCGAGTTAAGCGCCCAGGTTCCGGCGATAACAATAATGAATGCGCCAATGCCGAAATTCACATCCAGCATCAACTTTAAGATAATATCTGTCCGGGTAACGCCCTCCGCATCAAAATGCGTGTCGAAAATACCCGCGGCTGCGCCTGCGAGACCTGCGGCGCCCATGACAAGAATACCGACGATAAGATAGGTCACAATCGACGTGTAAATGCCGCCTCGAGGCCGGCGAATAAACCGCGTAATATCTGGCAGGATGATAGCGCCAATAATAACCGCGCCAACGATCCAGGAAATTCCGTCTCCGATGGTCATGGCATTTTCTCCGACAGCTCTGGCAGGTGCGTCCATCGCGAGAAAGTCTGACACGCTATTTTCAGAAAAAGCCGAAACAGCAAAAAGTATCGTCACAATCGCGAGGACGGGCACCAGCAAAGTCGAAAGCAGGTTTATCGCGCGAAAACCAACCAAAGTGGTGAACGTCATACAGGTGCTGGCCAGTATCGCTAAAATAAGCGGGGGAATATCCAGTCCCCACAAATCTTGTGAGAGCCTTCCGACTGTATCCATGAATAGATTTATGTTGAGTCCAAACCACCCCATCAACGAGATGGCAAAGGCGATATTGACGAAGGCTGCGCCCAAATCACCAAAGGCGACGCGCACGAGTAAGTAGGAACTCATTCGGTTTGCCGCGCCGATATAGCCCATGATGGCTCCAATCCCGACAACCAACAAAGAGCCAATCAGAAGAGCCCACAACGCCTGAGCAGGGGCAAGCCCGCTAAAGACCTCGATCCCCGTAAGGAATGTCAGGATGGAGAACCCCACCATAGCGGAAATTGCTGCGACGCGCGGCCATGCGACGAGCTGCTCCTCTCGAATGGGAACCGCCGAAAATTCACTACCATCTTCCATAAAGTCTCCTTGCCGAAACCCGAGTTGATATCAATACGAATAAGTTATCAAAATTATGGGCCCAGCCGCGTCAGAATTTCGTTTTTGTCGTTAGGTTTGAAACAAGATTTGCGCGAGTAATGTCGAGTGGAGACAAAAACATCAAGCTGGATGCAATTAAACGGAAAATTTTATCGATAACACATCTTCAATCGTGCATCTCCAATCAGGAATTTGCGCACCGTGTCGGCTTGTCGCCTCCTGCCAGCCTCATTTCACCACCTCCTTTATAAGGCCCAATGTAGGGCAAGAAGTAGGGCAAGAAGTAGGGCAAATCGCTTAGGCGAGTGGAGGAACGAAGAGCGAGTAAAAAGCTTTCCCTTAAGTTCCAGAGGCTTAAGCCATTTGAACCCAAAGGAGAATGGTGCGGGTGAAAGGACTTGAACCTTCACATCCTAAGATACTAGAACCTAAATCTAGCGCGTCTACCAATTCCGCCACACCCGCACGGCGTGAGCGCGCGGGTTAGCCCCACGAAACGCTTTCGTCAACTCTCTTTGGCTGTCATTGGCGCTTTCTGCATAGTCCAAAAATAAGCAATCAATCCGGATATGATATTTGCCGCGGCGACCCCTACGAACGCGCCGGTTAATCCGGCCACATGCACCCCTATGGCTATCAACCCAACGTAAAGAATGACCGAGCGAATTATGGTATAGATTAAGCCGTAGAGCGGACGACCCAGAGCGTTCAACCCGGCGGCCGACACAAAGACGAAGCCATACGCAAAAACGGTAATTGGGACGATATAAAAATAAGGAATAATCTTCTCAATAAGAGTCAAATCGGACGTAAAAAACCCTGCAATTTGATGTGCAAATAACGCCAATAAAGCCGCCATCGCGGTCCCCCAAATCAGGCAAATCAGGTAACTCACCCGAAAGGCTTCCCGAACGCGGTCCGTTTTTCCGGCCCCGCCATTGCGGCCCGTCACCGCGCCAATACAGGCGGAGAGCGCATAAAGAAGTCCGACAGAAATAAGCTCGGCCCGACTCGCGACGGTAAAGGCGGCCACTTCGACTTCGCCCAGAACGTTCCCGATGATCGCCACGGCAACAAATGTTGCGATTGGAACAATGATATTCGTGCCAAAAGCGGGAAGACCGACTTGGCCGATAATGGACCATGCGCGTGTCATGGATTTGATCGACATCCCCGCGAAATCCACAGCTTTGCGGTGGAAGAAAACGATATAAAAACCGTAAGCCGCACCGATGGCGTTTCCGGTGAAGGTCGCTAGGGCTGCGCCTTCTATCTCCATTCTCGGGAATGGCCCCCACCCAAAAATCAAAAATGGATTCAAGCACATATTAATCACCGCGCCTAAAATCATGATGGATGACGGCAAGGCCGCCTCCCCGCCGGCTCGCAAAATATTATTACTCATCGAGGCAATACTCACGAGCACAAGGCCTGGCATGACGATCATGAGATAGGACAGCGCCATTCCAACCACCTCTTCGCTCGCGCCTGTGACACGCAACAAGTGTGGGGCAGCTAATAATAAAATCGCGACGAAAACTGACATAACGGCCAAGCCAAGAAGGATGGCCGCGGCTGCGTGCCGCTTCGCTTTGCCATCATCGCCCTGCCCCAAAGCGCGGGACACGGCGCTCATCGCGCCCGCGCCCAAGCCGATATTGGCACTGCTGCCAAAGAAGCTGATGGGGAAAGCGATACCCAATGCCGCCAGCGCCATAATCGCAAGATTAGGACGCGCCGGGTCCTCGAGGCGGCCAAGAAAAATCGTATCAACAATACCCGTTGAAATCAGCGCAATAACCGCAATCGAAAAGGGCCCCAGCATACGCAAAATATGCCGATGAACAGGGCCCTCTAGGACGTTGGTTTTAGAGGGCGCTGCCATTATTTTCGGGCGTTATCCCATATCCCGATGGGACGGTGCAAAGGCCGCTAATGTCGCCATTTGCACGATATCAGAGGCGGTCGCGCCCAGAGAACAAATCTGAACGGGCTTTTCCAATCCCGTCAAGAAAGGCCCCAAAACGGTCGCGCCGCCAACTGAATCCAATAGTTTTGTCGAAATCGACGCACTATGAATTGCGGGCATGACCAACACATTGGCGGCTTCCGTTAAGCGCGAGAAGGGGTAGGTCAACATATGCAGTGGGTCGAGCGCCACGTCTGCTGCGATATCGCCCTCATATTCAAAATCCACACCCCGCCCATCAAGGATCTTTACGGCATCGCGAACTTTATACATGCGCTCCCCGACAGGATTGCCGAAGGTGGAGTATGAGAGGAAAGCCACACGCGGTTCAAAACCGAATTGCCGTGCAAAATTCGCTGTGGATTGCGCGATATTCGCGAGGTCCATTGAGTCCGGTAATTCCGTGATATTGGTATCCGCGATAAACAAAGTCTTCCCGCGATTCACGACGACCGAAACGCCCATTGTACGCTCCTCTGACCTATGCGCGAGGACGAGGCGCACATCGCGCAACACAACGTCATAAGATCTTGTCACACCTGACACCATGCCGTCAGCCAGACCATGCTGGAGCAATAGCGCGGAGAAAACATTCCGGTCATTATTGACCAGGCGCTGCGCATCACGGCGGAGGAAACCTTTGCGCTGCAAACGTCCATAAAGATATTCCGTAAATTCCGCATTCCGGTCAAACAAGCGCGCGTTCAGAACCGTTAAGCTCTCTGGCTTTTCAACACCGAGGAGCTTCATATTATCATAGATCGGCTTCTCGCGGCCGATAAGAATGGCCTTACCCAAACCGCGTTGTTGGAATGCCTGCGCTGCGCGAATAACCGCCGGCTCTTCCCCTTCCGCAAAAACAATCATCTTTGGCTCTTCCTGAACCGTCGCCGTGATGCCTTGCAGGATGGCCGCCGTCGGATCCTGACGCCGCGCCAGTGACTTTTTATAGGCCACCATATCCTCAATAGGTTTACGCGCGACACCCGTATCCATAGCCGCTTGCGCAACATAAGGCGGGATTTCGGAAATCAGCCGCGGATCAAATGGCGCGGGGATAATATAATCCGGCCCGTATTTTGGACGGTTCCCGTGATAGGCCGCGGCGACTTCTTCGGGCACGTCTTGACGGGCGAGATCGGCCAGCGCGTGGGCGCAAGCGAGTTTCATTTCCTCATTCACATTGCGGGCCCGAACATCCAATGCGCCCCGGAAGATATAGGGAAAACCGAGAACATTATTGACCTGATTAGGATAATCAGAGCGCCCTGTTGCAATGATGGCATCATCACGAACAGCCTTGATTTCCTCCGGCAGGATTTCAGGGTCAGGATTTGCCATCGCGAAAATAATTGGATTGGGTGCCATGGATTTGACCATCTCTTGGGAGACAATACCCGCAGCGGAAAGACCGAAAAAGACGTCTGCGCCTTCCATAGCTTCTTCCAGCGTCCGCATCTCTGTATCAACGGCGTGAGGCGCTTTCCACTGGTCCATATACTCCTTGCGGCCTTTGTAGATAATACCTTTGCTATCCACGACAATCGCATTTTCGTCTTTGACGCCTAAGTGCTTAATCAGATTGAGAACAGATAGCCCGGCCGCACCGGCACCGCATAAAACCAGCTTGATATCTTCAAACTTACGGCCTGTCAGATGACACGCATTGATGAGGCCCGCCGTCGCGATAATCGCTGTCCCGTGCTGGTCATCATGAAAAACGGGAATGTCTAATTTATCG
>CALDTL010000186.1 GCA_937923965.1 uncultured Caulobacterales bacterium | reverse complement strand
TCCCCCATTGTCCAAGATTCCCCACTGCTGCCTCCCGTAGGAGTCTGGGCCGTGTCTCAGTCCCAGTGTGGCGGATCATCCTCTCAGACCCGCTATAGATCGTCGCCTTGGTGAGCTCTTACCTCACCAACTAGCTAATCTAACGCAGCCCCATCTAATAGCGATGAATCTTTCCCCAAAAGGGCGTATACGGTATTAGCACTCATTTCTAAGCGTTATTCCGTACTACTAGGTAGGTTGCTACGCGTTACTCACCCGTCTGCCACTGTCCACTACCCGAAGGTAGTTTCTCGTTCGACTTGCATGTGTTAAGCACGCCGCCAGCGTTCGTTCTGAGCCAGAATCAAACTCTCAGGTTGAGAGTGAACTGACTATGTCGTTGTTGTTCTTACTTATAAATAAGCAAGAACCACTGACGTATGAGATATAAAATATCTCTACGTTTGCGTTCAAAGAAAATTACGAGTTCCTCAAATCATCGATTTGAAACAAAGTTTCATTTCGATAACCCAAGCAATGTCATAACTTTCGAAAAGAAACTTCAGACATATGTCGTTCATTTGATGTGCAGCTTGTTGCCAAGTCTGCTCACAGCCGAACGCCGCCTGCGTCTCTCTTCCCAATATTTACGATGTCAAATAGCGAAAAAAGTATCTCTACTTCTTCCAAAGTAAAAGCCCCGCTCAAGGAGAGGGGCTCCTGCGTCTCACTGGGCGACTGTGTGTCTCTCAGCGAGGAGCGCTATATAGGTAAACGAATTTTTTTCCGCAACACCTTTTTTCGCAAAACATGCAGAAAAATGCTTTTCCTTGCAGGTCACGACGCTTGTGTTACGCAAACCCCCATAAAAGCGTGGTTTTTTTCAAACCACTTATTCACAGGGATACCCGAAATGACCCCCAAATCCACGTTTTCAACCCGTTTTTCATCGGCTTTATGGCTTTTGGTAATCTTTATCCTAGCCGGATGCATAGCAGAAAAATCTGAAATTGGCAACTCGGTCGATTCTACGCGGCTGAATCAGGCCGAAAACAAAAGCGATTCACCCAAAAAAAACACAGTCACTGCGCCTAAAAACATCATTGTCTTCATCGGAGACGGCATGGGCGTGTCTACGGTCACCGCAGGGCGTATCTTTATTGGCCAAGAAAAAGGCCTGATGGGGGAGGAATATGAGCTGTCATTTGATAAATTCCCCCAGCTCGCGCTCGTCAAAACCTATAACACAAACGCACAAGTCCCAGATTCCGCCGGAACCGCGACGGCTATTCTGTCTGGATATAAGACAAATATCGGCGCGATTAACGTAAAGCCTGATGCGGATGTCGCTAAAATGGTCGTGTCGAGCTGCGTCGCCAAAAGCGCGCCGCCGACCTTACTCGAGCGCGCCAAGAAAACAGGGCGATCCGTTGGCGTCATTAGCACGGCGCGCATTACCCACGCGACCCCTGCCGCAGTATATGGTCAGGCTGTCGATCGCAGCTGGGAAACAATGGCCGACATCGACCCCCAAGCGGTTAAGCTTGGCTGCAAGTCATTATCGCATCAACTGCTGGAGAACACGCCGGACATCACCTTGGGCGGCGGCGCGCAGAAATTCACGCCCGAGCAGCTCACGGACTGGCAGGAAAAAACCGGACATATATATGTCTCAGATGCGCAGAGCTTTCGCAGCGCGCCAAAAGACCAAACCTTGCTCGGCTTATTTACCCCCTCCCACATGAGTTATGAGGCCGACCGCGACGAAACGAAAGAGCCCTCCTTAGCCGAAATGACTGACGTGACGATTGACGCCCTCGCCGCGCGCGGGCGGGGCTATGTGATGATGGTCGAGGCGGGGCGCATTGATCATGCCCATCACGGCACAAATGCCTACCGCGCTCTCAAAGACTTGCAGGCTTTTGACGACGCCATCGCTGCCGCCGTGGAGAATGCCGGCGACGATACGCTGATTCTCGTGACGGCAGATCATAGCCACGTCTTTACAATGGCGGGATATCCCAAGCGCGGGAACCCAATACTGGGCCTCGTGCGCACGCCCGACCCCCGCGGCGAAGGCGCAGGGCTGGACCCAGCCTTAGCCGCTGACGGAAAACCTTACACGACCCTCGGCTATCATAACGGGCCCAATGTCCGAGAGGCGGACTCCCCGGCCCTGACCGATAATATGGTCCAAGCCCCCGATTTCCTGCAGCAAACTGCCGTCAATCTAAGCAGCGAAACCCACGCAGGAGAAGATGTCGCCCTTTATGCCTATGGTCCGGGGTCGCGGCGTTTCTCAGGCGTGATGGACCAAGATGAGATCGGACAAATTCTAGCCGACCTTATTGGCGAATAATTCGCGCACGCTATACATTATATATGCAGCCAGAAATTATATCTGACTTACGCGGTCCCCAACGGCGGAAACTGCTTAGGATCCCCCTTTGGCCGTGGGAAATTCGGGGCCTTCCTCAGCTTATGGCGGCGACGATACCCGTCGTGGAAAACAGCCCGCCCGTCATTGTCGTCCCGGGACTTTGGGCATCGGACAGCACGATGCGCGCGCTGCGGCGCTTCCTTGGAAAAGCTGGATATGACGCCCAAGGCTGGGGCCTCGGGCGCAATCTGGCCGGCAGAGGCTGGACGGGCGAAATTTCAGATTTGTCGGCGGGATGGGCCCAAGGCGAGCGAAACCGCCCTCACACCGGGGAAGCAAACGTGCCGGCTCTCTGCGATCAATTTGGCGCAGAGGTCAAACGCCGCAGCGAAGAGCTTGGCCGCCCCCTCGCCCTCGTCGGGTGGAGTCTTGGCGGATATCTCTCCCGCGAAGCCGCCCGGGATCATCCAGAGCATGTGAACTGCGTCATCACATTAGGCAGCCCGCTGATCGGCGGGGCGAAATATTCCTTCGTCAATAATCGCTACCGGCGGCGCGGACTCGATGTGGATTGGATCGCGCAGCAGACCGTCGCCCGTCATACCGTGCCCATCCAATGCCCCGTCACATCCATCTATTCCAAACAAGATGCGATTGTGCATTGGAGCGCCTCTATTGATCGCTGGACACCAGGCGCGGCACATCATGAAGTCGACTGCACCCATACGGCGCTCGCGTTTCACGCTCCCACGCTTATGCTGATCAAGACCCAGCTGGATAGGGTGAGCGGGGCATGACGCCGTATACCTATAGATAAACCCTATAGTAAACATAGAAAATCTATAACTCCAAAGCCCTAGAAATCCCTCTAAGTCGGTCCAATCTGCACATCTATCTGCGACAGTTCGTCGTAGAGAAAGCATTAGATGGTTCGCAATCAGCGGCCAAATCCACAAGGGTCAGGGACAACTCGATGAAAAATACTATTACCTCCACACTCATTTTATGCGCCTCAGCTCTCGCCCTTACGGCGTGCTCTAGCGAGTCCGCAACAGACGCAGCCAAAGACATGGCAAAAGACACGGCCAGCAAAGCGGCTGAAACGATGAAAGACACGGCCAGTAAAGCCGTCGAAACAGTTAAAGAGGCGACCGCGTCCGGCGATCTTTGCACAACAATGGGTCCGCAAACCCCGCGCGATATTTCCTCTAAAGTGGGTCTGAACACCACGAGCTTTCCAATGGCTCCGGCCAGCACGGCGATGAACCTGTGTAACATCCATTCGCACACAAATGCCGAGCATAAGGGCCCAGGCTTCAATGTCTTCGTCAACAACACAGATAGCGGCGGTTTTGCCTGTAACGGAACAGCCGATTTGACGGATGCCGAAACAGCCCCTTACGCCAATAATGATTACAAGGGCGCCGCGCCGGGCGATACAATCGAAGTGCATTGGGTCCATACAACATGCGATACCACACCGGGCGAGGGCCTCGCGCCTTGCGTGAGCTGTGACAACCCAACGCTGCGTGTTGAGACGCAGGTCTTCTTGGTCGTGAATGACCGCAATGCAGCCGACTTTATGGACTATGCCTATCAGGGCAACACAGTCGGCGGATTGCACCAGCCAAAAGCTCTGCCGACAGGCACAGGTACGCCGGTTCAGTTCTTGGGCTCCACAACAGGCCCGAGCTACACGCAAGCCGTCTGCTCGCCCGCGCAAGTCACATGGTCGGTTCGCCCGCAATGCCAAAAGCTAGACGTTGCCTCGCTTGACGCATGGGCCGAAAGCGGAAACATCTTTAACGAAACCAAGAGCCACGGCGTTCGCCAACTCGTAACCGCGCCAGAGCTTCTCTCCGCGATTAAGTAAGAGACACCCGATTTTTTAATCAGGAGCCTCGCTGTAAAAGCGGGGCTTTTTTGTGACCGCAATAATAGACGCGGCCGACGCGGCTTAAAACGCCCCTAGAGATGGCCGCTCGCGTTTCTTCTCGAATGGGGGGATAGTGTTGAAAAACTCTCCACTTGAACGGCTTTGCGGTTTCTGATTCACTCTGTGTTGTAGGCATGGAGATTTGGATATGATGGGCGAGCGTCAATCGGGTCAGGATAGTTTGTTTTACGGGTTTAGTCTTGAGGCACACGTGCCGAACGATCACATGTTGCGGGCGATAGATAAGTTTGCAGACCTTGGCTTTGTACGTGAGCATTTGAAGGATTATTACAGCCACACG
>CALDTL010000185.1 GCA_937923965.1 uncultured Caulobacterales bacterium | reverse complement strand
GGACAGGCAGATTATTTAATCAAAGTCACTGTTGCTGATACTGACGACTATGAACGGATTTACCGCAAATCAATTGCCTCCCTGCCCCATGTGCGTAGCATCCAAAGCTCTCTCGTGATGAAAACGGTCAAACGCTGGAATGGATATTTACTTGACGTAACATAGGTAGGCAGACCTTTTGTGACACCCGATCATTGGGACATCGCCGCCGCAGATTTTTATCTGGATTTATCGATTGCGCTTCAGTCCCGCAATTTCGGCTAAGACTGCATAGGCCGCCTCGAGAACATTTGTTCCTGGGCCAAATATCTCCGATACGCCATAGCTTCGTAGAAAAGCATAGTCTTGTTCCGGGATAACGCCTCCCACGAAAATTTTCATATCTTCGCGCCCTCTATTTTTTAGGCAGTCTACCAGCTCCGGAATCAATGTTTTATGCCCGGCAGCAAGTGACGAAACACCAATCGCATCGACACCTTTTTCGATAGCCAACGCGGCCGTCTCTTCTGGTGTTGAAAAAAGATCGGTGAGATCTACGTCAAACCCAAGATCAGCAAAAGCCGTTGCTACGACTTTTGCACCCCGATCATGGCCGTCTTGCCCCATCTTCGCAATCAACACATGCGGCGATTTATCTGATGCAGCTTCATATTCTGCGATTTTTTCTGACACATTTTGATAGATCGGATCACCTGCATAGACTTCGCTATACACGCCCTTAATAACGCGGGTTGTCGGCTTATGCCGACCAAAGGCGGCTTCCATTGCATCGCTAATTTCTCCCAAAGTTGCCCGCATGCGTGCGGCCTCAACGGACAAACGAAGCAGATTGCCCTCACCAGAAATGGCGGCAAGCTTCAATTCCGTCAGTGCTTTTTGGCAAGCCTCTTCATCCCGCGATGCCCGAACTCCAGCAATGCGCTTAATTTGTCCAGCTCGAACGGCCGCGTTGTCGATTTCTAAGGTATCAATCGGGTCCTCTTCCTCGAGCCTATATCTATTTACGCCGACGATGACATCCTCACCTTTGTCCACCCGCGCCTGCCGGAGCGCAGCGGCTTTTTCGATTTCCATTTTTGGGATGCCCTTGGCGATAGCGTTGGTCATGCCGCCCTCCGCATCAATCTCTTCTAGCATTGCCCAGGCATTATCGACCAAGGACTGCGTCAGGCTCTCCACATAGTAAGAGCCCGCGAGCGGGTCCACGACGTCCGTAATGCCCGTCTCATGTTGCAGGATAAGTTGTGTGTTGCGGGCAATGCGCGCCGAGAATTCTGTTGGTAGAGCGATTGCTTCGTCAAAAGAGTTTGTATGCAACGACTGCGTCCCGCCCAGCACAGCGGACATGGCTTCATAGGCTGTCCGCACAACATTATTGTACGGGTCCTGTTCCGTGAGGGAGACCCCCGAAGTCTGGCAATGTGTTCGAAGCATTTTGGATCTCTCCGTCTTCGCACCGAAATCCGTCATTATACGTGACCAGAGTTGACGCGCAGCCCGCAATTTCGCCGCTTCCATAAAGAAATTCATGCCGATGCAGAAAAAGAAGGACAAGCGCCCCGCAAACGCATCAACGTCTAAGCCTTTCGCTAATGCTGCGCGCACATATTCACGCCCGTCAGCCAAAGTATAGGCCAGTTCCTGCGCGAGGTTCGCTCCTGCTTCCTGCATGTGATAACCGGAGATCGAGATAGAGTTATATTTCGGCATTTCAGCGGAGGTATATTCAATAATGTCGCCAATGATGCGCATGCTCGGCTCTGGCGGATAAATGAACGTGTTGCGGACCATAAATTCTTTGAGGATGTCATTCTGGATGGTGCCAGATAGCGCCGAGCGGTCTACGCCCTGCTCCTCCCCGGCCACAACAAACATGGCCAATATCGGAATGACGGCGCCGTTCATTGTCATCGAAACAGACATTTTATCGAGAGGAATACCGTCAAACAGGACCTTCATGTCCTCCACAGTATCAATCGCGACTCCCGCTTTACCGACATCTCCGGTCACGCGCGGATGGTCGCTATCATAGCCGCGGTGGGTTGCGAGATCGAAGGCGACGGATAGTCCTTTTTGACCGGCAGCTAAGTTTTTTCGATAAAAGGCGTTGGACTCTTTGGCGGTCGAAAACCCTGCATATTGCCGAATTGTCCAAGGCCGATTGGCATACATGGTGGCGCGGGGGCCGCGCGTGAACGGCGCGAACCCCGGTAGCTCCGAACCTATGCTGTCCGGCACATCATCGGGCCCATAGACAGGCTTAATTTCGACCCCTTCCGGAGTCGTTTTTGTAAGTGCCTCTATTGGCTTCCCCCTGAGCTCTTTCTCAGCGAGTGCAAACCAATCTTTTTGTGTGGGTGAGGTGCTCATAATGTTCCATTTATCAATTTCATGACGCCGGAAAAATCCAACCCGTCATTGCCTGACGCTTCCATCAGGGAATATATAGCTTCGGCCTGCGTGCCCAATGGCGTGGCGGCTTTCGCTTTAGAGGCCGCTGTTTGCGCCAAGCGTAAATCTTTCAGCATCATGGCGGCGGCAAACCCTGCCTCGTAATCTCTATTGGACGGCGCGCTTTCGACTGGTCCCGGCGCAGGGCAATAGCTGGTCATTGACCAATTTTGGCCGCTGGCGGTTCTTGAAATATCGAAAAAGGTCTGTGCATCGAGGCCGAGTTTTTCAGCCAGATTAAAGGCCTCGCAAGTCCCAATCATATGAATGCCGAGCAGCATATTATTGCAGACCTTGGCAACTTGTCCGTTACCCGCATCACCTGCGTGAAAGATGTTCTTCCCCATCGCGTCGAGTATCGGCTTGGCGCAGTCAAAGGCAGATTCCGTTCCGCCACACATAAAGGTAAGCGTCCCCGCCGCCGCGCCGCCGACACCGCCTGAAACTGGCGCGTCGATCATCGCAAAACCTCTGGCCTCCGCCTGCGCAATAACATCCCGCGCGGTAGCCACATCAATGGTCGAGCAGTCGATAAAAACAGCGCCTTTTTTCGCGTAACCAAATACGCCGTCTTCTCCCGCATAGACGAGGCTGACATGTTGTCCGGCGGGCAGCATTGTCACGACAACATCCGCCGTCTCAACAGCATCCTTCGCATTTTTGGCCGCTATACAGCCTGCGTCCACAGCTTTGGCGACAGCGTCTTTTGAGATGTCCAGCGCTTTAACCTCGTGTCCAGCCTTGGCAAGATTAGACGCCATGCCGAGGCCCATATTCCCCAATCCAATGAACGCAATTTGTGTCATGCTGTGCCCTGCCCTAAAAATTCCTGCCGCGGCTTTGCTGTTTTTTGAAAGAGGCGCAAAATGTGACTCTCCGGAACGGAGGCCGCGTCCTCATGCGACCATTTCGGGTTTCGGTCCTTATCGATGAGTTGAGCTCGAATGCCTTCATAGAAATCCTGAGTGTTGAGGAAATTGAGGCTGATATCGAGCTCCTGCGTCATCGCCTCACGGAAACTCATCTTCGCGCCTCGCCGAAGGGCTTCGAATGAGACACAGCACGCCAAAGGCGATTTGCGGCGAATGCTTA
>CALDTL010000184.1 GCA_937923965.1 uncultured Caulobacterales bacterium | reverse complement strand
CGCATCCAACCCATGTGCAAAGAAGAAACCAAAACAGAAAAATGTTCCATTCTGGCCTTCTCGATAACTTGAAGTAAATCACTCGGAATAATTGGCGGGCTTAACCAACCCACAGGAATATATGGCCGTCTTTCTGAACTAACTTTTGGTAGAACTAAAAAGTCCTCTGTTGGAATTCTGGTGACGTGGTAGTCACTTGGAAAATCGGCGATTGCATTAGTTGGAGCACTTTTTGATTGCATTCTGTATTTACGGACTTTCGCTAGACGTTCGCGCGTCATGGGCATGCTTTTCAAATCAGAAGGAGAGGCGCTCTGAAGAGAAAATATCCATCTATCGCCGCCGTTTATGTATTCACGCGACCAATATAGGGACGTAAATATTTTTCTGATAAAGGCTCATGATTAACAAAATTAGTTTTCTCTACGCCATTTAAAATGAGGTTTCCTCCATCAATAGGCTTGCTTCCAATCACAACTTTCGGTGCATCGGATAAGGATTTTGATGATGATGCTAAAACTATGTGTCTGTCTTTTAAGCCACTGGCATCAAACAGATATGGCGAAAGATATTTGAACTGTGTCTCTTCAGGTTCACCCTTGATATCATCATAACTAAACAACCGCTTCCATTCGGGCTGATTCACTTCATGCGATAGTCCGATAATCACGCAATGAACATGGGCCTTTCCTTTTGCATCCGATCCCCATTCAAATGTTCGGTGGGCGAAGCTGATTTCTAAATGATAGCGTTGAAAGAGAACGGGCCAAAGCTGAGCCACTTGTTCGCCTTGGGTGATTGAATTGGTTGAAACGAATGCGATATGCGGTGGGTTCGTCCCGCCTTCATTGATATAAGCTCCGGCTTTTAAGAACCACGCACAAACAAAATCAAGCGTTCCGCCTGATTTTCCTAAATCCGCAATATCGCGGACTTGTTGGCGTTGTTCAACGCTTTGATATTTTGCGCCAATAAACGGCGGATTTCCAAAAACATAAGAACAATCTTGCGCGGGCAGCACCTCTTCCCACTCAATCTCCAAGGCATCGCCGTGGACGATATTGGCGGCTTTATCCAGCGGATGCGGGCGAAGTTTTGGCCAAAGGCGAGGGACAGCTCGTTATTCATGATGTGGTCCATCATCCACATGGCGGTTTCGGCAATACGGGCAGGAAACTCCTCCAACTCTATGCCGTAAAATTGGTCCACGTCGATTTTGGACAGGACCGCCGCATCCAGTTCTAATTGCGCTTTGCCGTGCTTGGCTTTGAGAATGTCGATCTCCAGCACCCGCAATTCGCGATAGGCGATAATTAGAAAATTCCCACAGCCGCAAGCGGGATCGAAAAAGGTTAGTTTAGACAGCTTCGTTTGCAGCGCGTCCAAAGCTTGCGCGCGTCCGCGTTTGAGCGCTTTGGCTCTTTCAAACTCGGCTTTCAGCTCGTCCATAAATAGCGGGCCGATGACTTTTTGGATATTCTTTTCTGTTGTGTAATGCGCGCCCTTTTTGCGGCGTTCTTTGGCATCCATGACGCTTTGGAAAAGCGCGCCAAAAATAGCCGGAGAAATCGGGGACCAATCAAAGCGAGAGGCCTCAATCAACTTATCTCGCATATCGGAGTCAAAGGATGGAATGCGTGTATGCCGTTCAAAGAGGCGGCCGTTGATATAAGGGAAAGCCGCCAGGTCTTCGTCAAGGTGGTTACTACGCTTATTGACGGCTTGGGTTTTATCGGGCGTGTCCAGCGTTTGGAAAAGCTGCGCCAGTTTGGGACCAAGGTCAGCGCCGTCATCGCTTGTGCGGTCTTCTAAAAACCGCAGGAATAAGTCTTTAGGTTGGAAGACGCCCGTATCATCCGCGAAAAGGCAGAAGACGATTTGCACCAGAAAGACCTCGAGGTCACGGCCTTCAAAGCCGCTCTCCTCCAGCGCGTCATGTAATTTCCCGACCAATTCAGACGCTTTAATATTCACGGGGTCTTGGTCTTTGAATTCGCGTCGTTCGACGCCGATCATAAAGCCGAATTTTTGCACATGATCGTGGAGGTCTTCGAGCGCAAATTCTAAGGTTTCGCGCGTGGCCAAATCGCGCAGCTGGAAGACTTTAAAGTCGCTGACTAAGACATAGCGGGGGCGATCACGTTCTTTGATTTGCAGGATATAATCAAAGGCTTGTTTTTCCGCCTTGGTCAAATCGCGGCCCGCGCTTTTTTGCTCGACAATCAAAGTGCCCGGCCAAAACAGATCAATGAAGCCTGTATTGCCTTTGATATTCTTTACGCGCTCTTCGTAAACGCCAACGCTTTCGCGGCGCAGGCCGAAAACTTCGAAAAATTGATTGTAAAAGGTTTGCGTGTCGCTGTTTTCATTGCCAGCGTCTTTCCACTTTTCGGCAAAGGCCTTAGCGCGAACGCGAATCTCATTCCAACTTAAGCGCATAATCCCTCCACGCACCATTGCTACTCAGGCGGGTAGACGGGGTAAAGGCAATATCCGCAGTAACTGTCTTTGTGTGACCTTAAGTGCGGTGGTGGGGCAGGGCGTCCCAGCGATGACTCAGAAAAATCCTAAACCTATCCGTCACTTTAGTTGCATTCCTGCTGCGGCGCGGGCAGGTGAGATTTATGACGCGTAGACGAGACCTTAAAATCACCACCATTGGCGCGGGCTATGTTGGCCTCGTTACTGGTGTCTGTTTCTCCGATTTTGGCTATGACGTCACCTGCGTTGATAAGAACGCCCGGAAAATCGAGCAATTAAATGCGGGCGAAATGCCCATATTCGAAGATGGGCTTGAGGCCCTCGTGAAGCGTAATCTGCGCGAGGGGCGGCTGTATTTCACGACGGATCTCGCCGCCGCTATGCCGGATACAGATGTTGTTTTTATTGGCGTCGGCACGCCGCAAGCCGAGGACGGCTCTGCGGATCTGCAATATGTGATGGCAGCCGCGCGCGAGCTTGCACCATTGCTTGACGGGTTCACTGTGATTGCGATTAAATCAACGGTGCCTGTCGGCACAGGCGATAAGGTTGAAGCCTTAATCAGAGAGATCGCGCCCGAGGCTGATTTTGCCGTTGTGTCCAATCCCGAATTTCTGCGGGAAGGCGCAGCGATATCCGATTTCAAAGATCCGGACCGCGTGATTATTGGCACAAATAATGATAAAGCGCGCGATGTGATGGCGCGGCTGTACCGCCCGTTTTCCGCCCTTGGCCCGCCCATTGTCTTTACCGACCGGCGCACCTCTGAGCTTTTGAAATATGCGGCGAATGCGTTTTTGGCGACCAAAATCAGCTTCATCAATGAAATAGCGGATCTCTGCGAAGCTGTGGGCGCGAATGTGACCGACCTAGCTTTTGGGATGGGGCTCGATGACCGGATTGGGTCGAAATATTTAGCGCCTGGTCCGGGATATGGGGGCTCTTGTTTCCCCAAAGACACATTGGCTTTGTTGGACATCGCCGAGAAAGCGGGCGCGCAGGCCCGTATCGTTGAGCAGGTCGTCAATGTGAATGACACCCGCAAGCGTAGTATGGCGAGCAAAGTGATCGATCTCTGCGGCGGCTCCGTCAGCGGCATGACCGTCGCCATGCTGGGCCTCGCTTTCAAACCCGACACAGATGATGTTCGCGAGACACCCGCCTTTCCGATTATCGAGAATTTGCAGAGGGCCGGCGCGACGGTCCGCGCTTTTGATCCTGCGGCGATGGCAGAGTCGAAGCCTCACCTGACAGACGTGACCTATTGCTCGGATGCTTATGATTGCGCGGCAGGCGCCGATGTTATCGTGCTCGCGACAGAGTGGTCGCATTTTGCCGCCCTTGATTTTCATCGGTTGGGCGAGCAGATGGCGGCCAAACGGTTCGCCGATCTCAGGAATGTCTACCGCCCTGAGGATGTGCGGCGCTATGGATTTGAGTATGTGAGTATCGGCAGGCCCTAAATCGTCCCGTATCTGTACGATTTTCGACGATTTCGGTGTGTCCCTTATTGAAAAGCGATAAGTATATCCTTAGGTCTAATAGATAAGAAAAGACGATGAGGGAGGAAAACAGCATGTCATCATTCGACACACAAATCGAAAAATCAAAAGCCGAAGTAGCCGAGGCGCAGAGTAAAATCGCCGAATTATCCGCGCGAATTGATACGGCGCGCGCGAAAATGAGTCAGGGCACAGATATATCGCTCGATATTGAAAATGCCTCGCTGGATGATGTCCATGCGCATTCCGATCTGATGAATGCGAATATTGCCGAGCTCATCATGGGACTCGATGATGTGACGTCTGGGTTCTCCAAGGATTTTGACGGCCTGCGCTCTAAAACAGGCTGGGAGAAATTTGTGGGGATATTCTCAAAGCAGCGCGCGGAGAGCCTGCGGGCGGAGCGCGTTCGCGCGGCCTCTATTGAGGACAAGCTGCAAGATTTGATCGCCAAGTCGAATACAATCCAAGCGATGTTGCAAGAACAGCTCAATGAGCTGGGCAAACATAAAAACCAAGTCGAAGGTAATTTGCAGAAAACGCTAACTGACCGCGAGGCGGCTGTCACTGTGCTGGAGGAAATTAAAGACGAGATCAAAGCGCTGGATCCTCAACTCATTGAGCTGGAAGGCAAGCTATCGGTTGTCACAGACCCCAAAGAGCGCGCGCAATTAGAGGCCGAGCTTGCGAAAATGAACGCGCGCCATAATGAACTCGCGCAATTAGAGCAGGTCAAAATCTCTGAGAGCCAGACGCTGGAGCGGTATATCGAAAAGGGCAAGACGTGGATGGACTCGCTCCAGAACCAAATTGCCACGCAGATGGTGTTGCTCAATAAATTGCAGACGGACACGAAACAGCGCGTCATCCTTTATGATGCCCTATCCAAATCTTTGAAGACGGCGCAGCAGCAAGATGTCGCCCATAAGATCAACGAAATTGGCGTTGCGACCGACAAAGAAGCGCAAGTTGCGATGGCGGCCATTGGCGCGGCGACCAATAGCAAGATGGCTGAAATGATGGAGTCCCATGAGGACCACATTATCTTCGCCCGCAAAGTGCTGGAGGAGAAGGTAAAAGCAGACGAGCGTTTTGCGCGGCGCTTTGAGAAGATCGTCGAGAAGCATGACAAAAATGCTTATGGCGAAGACTCGCTCGGGACCACTGGAGGCACGTCCTAAGGTGGACTTATCCTATACGCACCGCGTGCTGGATAGCGCGCGGGCGACCCGCAGATATTTCGCTAAATTCGACAAGATCATCACGCATCTTGGCTCCGTTGCCGCGCTCTCGAAGGATGAGGGATTAATCACGGACGCGGAAAGCAAAATCCTCGCGCAATATATGTCCGACCTAAGCAACAGCTTCACGGCGCTGTCTTATAAATATTTGATGACAAACCGCGCGCCGGATTCCGGCAAGATGAGCATAGATAAAACCGAGTCGGGCTTTCCCGTTTTTTCGGAGATCATTCAGCTCGCCGCGGACTCGACGCAGGCGAAGAAACACCTCAAATCTTTGCCAGATCAAGAGCGCCTGAAAAAGGATATGGTCAATCATATCCTGACAGAACGGAGCGCGCCGACGACCTTGCAATATGCGCTGGCGCAGCGGATTTATTACGAAACCCTCGTGAATGAGAACCTGTTTCTTTCACAGAATCATCCGCAAATTGTCTGGGTCGGCAAAGACCTCGAGCGTAAGAAACGCCGCTATATTATCCATTGGGCCGCTTATGACTCGAAAACCAATGTCCCCGTTGTTTATCTGATGGTGCTGGATGATACGGCGAGCCGTGCCTTGCCGAATGATGAGCGCCGCTGGCCGCGCGTGCAAGACGCGCTGATGGCGCAAGCCTTGTCGGAACTAAAATTGCTCACCATTGCCAAGGGCTTTGACGAAGATTTTGACGGATTGCACCCCAAAAGCCTGCGCCGCTTCCATCTCGGGCCGATGCACAGCCATGCCTTCACGGAACAGCGCGGGCCCATCCGCGAGGTTCTCGCCAGCGCGGTCGGCGAAGAAGGTCTTGATTGGGCTCTGGCGTGGACCGTGGAGACTTTGATTTCCGAAGGTCAGCAATGGAAAAAAGTGGGCGTCTTCAAACAAGCCCCGCGCGAGGTTTACAAACTCGATGCCTTTGACATGAGCGGCAAGATGGACGGGGTCACGGCTGTCACGCGGGCGCTTATCATGCCCCACCGCGCCTATCAGGTGATGGAAGAGACACATACCGAAGCGTTTCGGGATGTTCGCAAATATGTTGTCGGGCAAAACGCAAAAATTCTGAGCTATTAAGAGAGGAAATTAGATGTCGAACCCTTCCGATCTGATGGAAATTAAAGAAAGCGCGATCCGCGAGAAAGTGCCCGCCGCGCAAGCCTTGCTAGACGGCTTTGACCATACGCCGCGTTTGGCAAAGCCGAAAGATATTGAATCTGTCGCATCTAAATCGCCGGGCACAGGCGGGACGCGCCGCCGGTTTCGGTCGACGACGCCCGGCCTTGTGACAGCCACAACCGCGCGCGCCGAGGGCGTGCATATTATTGCCCGCGTGCAGGCAACAGAGCCGGATGATGCGTTGATGAGCCCTGTTCAAGCCGGCGTGTTGCATGGGCTGCGCCGCGCTTTGGCGACGGCGCTAACGGTTGTCGATCAATATGCGGATGCGACGGGATTATCGGCGTTGTTGAAGGCGAATCTGCAGGGTAAATTGCCTGCCTCGAAACAAACAGAATTTCAGGAAGGCCTCGCGGCGAGCTCCGTCATCGCGCTGCATGTCTTTGCCAATATGGCGAGTTTCCTCTTGTCCTCCTTGCACGACACATCGGAGCTGTCTGTGGATGTCGGCGATGTCGAAGAAGTCCTGACGGATAACCCGCAGCTCGCGCTCACAGGCGCCTTGTGGGAGCTTGATCAAGACCTCGCGATTTTTGCCGATAGCGACGAAAAACTTATTCCAACGGTTACGGCCTTCCTCGAACAGCTCATGGAAAAGGCGGCCTTGCGCGCGGCCAACCTCCCGCGCCTAGACGCGTTCAATGCTGTGGCTTATCGCGTCGAGGAAGATGATTTCGAAATCCGCGGTTTCGAAGCCGCCAGCCGCGCGAAATCATCCAAGCTCACCATGACATTCAAAAAACCGAATGAAATCGTCGGTAACCATATCGCGAAATATCAAGCGATGAAGCTCGCGAAAATGATTATGGCTTATGATTTTGACCGTAAGCTAAACCCATTTGTAGAGCTCGGCGGTTTTATCTTCACCTTTATGGGCGACGGTAAGCC
>CALDTL010000183.1 GCA_937923965.1 uncultured Caulobacterales bacterium | reverse complement strand
GGGTTATTCTGGAAATGGACAATTCTGGCCCGTTTGGGCGTTGTCAAAGGCGTGGGTTTTGAGCCGGACGAGTATGAAGTCGGCAAGCTCAACACTCTATATCCATTTGTCAATTTTATTCCAAATGCCATTGGTGGCGGCAAAGGTAAAACGGCATTTCACATTGCTGAAAACATGCCGTGTTCGTCTTTGCGCGCTCCTGATATGGACGTCCTTGGACGCTTTCCTATCCGGTCTTGTTTCGCGACAAAACGAAAGTTCGAGATCCAAGTAGATACGCTTGAAAATTCACTGAAAACTAATGGTATTAACAAGATCGATTTTCTAAAGGTCGATGTCCAAGGCGCCGAAAATGAAATTCTGAAAGGCGCTGGAGATATGCTTGACGACGTCTTGGCGATTGAATTGGAAACGCATATTTTACCCCTTTATCATGGCGAGTCAGTTTTGTGGGAGCTCATCGACATGCTCGCTAAGCGCGGCTTTCGCGTACGGGGCCTGGCTCCACAGGGCTCTTTTGAAGGGGAGGTTGTTGAGGTTGAGGCGTTTTTTGCAAAAGATCTGTCCACGCTCAGCGATGATGAAATCCAACGCGTGTTCTTATGGGAGGCGATTAGTGATTGCCCGCAGCTTCCGTTTATGGCGGACGATAAGGGTCTGCCCGCTTACCCGCATCTCGCCAAAACGGTTTCACAGCGCGATAAGGATTTAGCCGAAATGCGCGTAACGACACGGGCTCTGCTAGGCCTGTAAGTTGACCTTCAGCGCGCCTATCGTGAAGGGGTAATTGTGAAATTTCTAATTATACCCGGCTATGCAAAATCCGGAACCACATTTCTGTTCGAACAGCTCGCCGCTAGCGGCGCGCCGATTAATATGCCCAAACGTAAGGAAGTTGATTACTTCCGCAGCGCCAACAGCTTAGAAGGTTATTTGGATCAGTTTGAGACACAGGATCCCGACAAGGTATTTCTAGATGCCTCGCCGTTATATGCGCTCCCGGAGAGCGACGTTGCCGCACGCATGAAAAAAACACTCAAAAGGCACGACGTAAAATTTGTATTTTGTCTGCGCGATCCCATGTCTCGCGCTTACTCTCATTACATGCACGATATCAGCACGCATTTTTTTCTCTATGCGCATGGACCATATAGTTTTTATTCCCCAGCGATTTTGAAAAAATATTTTCACCCTTTGTCGCCGGCCGTTAGGGAGTTTGCAGCCGCATTTGGAAAAACGAATGTGTCGGGTTTTGGGTTTAAATCGACCGGTCCGTTGCTTCGCCAGGATGTTTTAGAGTTTTTGTCTTTACCCGAAGATTGGAAACTAGATTTCAACGTCAATCCGGCACCGGGCGGCTCTATCCCGCGCCTATATTTCGATACCGATCGATACCTCACAATCCGCAGCGGCAAAGAACTTTACGCGCTACCCCCTCACACATTTTTATTGTCTAATATTCGTTATCAACAATACCGACCTGATTTCCCAGCTCACATTGCCAAGCTTTTGCTAAAAAATTCGGCGAGTTGGGACCGCCAATTTGATCCAGAGTACCTTGGTCCTGCGGTGAAACTCATTCGAGACGATTATCTAAAGTGTTTTGACGCTCTTGGAATGGAGCGCGAAGATTTAAAACCGCCAAAAGTCATCAATGCCAATGATCCTCCGGCGCTTTCGCCTGAGATAAGGCAGAAAATGGAAAAATTAGGCACGATCTCTGCGACCCTTGTTGATAATTTCCGACCTAATCCTAAAAGCAAAGGGCTTTTGGGTAAGTCAAAACCGGCTGCCAAGTCTGAGCTCGTGGCCCAAGACAATCATGAGAGTCTGCCTGAAATCATTGACAATGTGAATAATATGCAGGGCAAATCGAATGGAAAGCGCGCGCATGCTTATCATCATGCTTTGAAGGAATTAGGACCCGTTCCTGATTATGTGCGCGGATATTTACGTCATCTCATACAATTGGGGGACGGAGAAAATGCGCTTAAATATTTACACGCCAACCCAAATCTGAGTCGTTACATCTCCTTTAAGGTGATGCTAGAAGACCTTGACAAATTCCGTCATAAATTTACGCAACCACAGCTCCAAGAGCTGCGTAAATTTATGGGACATTAGGGAACTATACCATGAGCACGAAACCTAGAGTCGCCATTCTTTCGACTTGGAATGAAATTTGCGGCATCGCCCATTTTACCAAAGGCATAAAAGAGGGGCTTGAAGAACAGGGCTATGATGTCGAAGTGCTACCGACACCTCGCATGATCTTAGGTAATGCCAAAGATGGTGCCGAGCGAGTGGCTGCGGAGAGTTATTGCCGGTATCTGGGTGAAAGAGTCA
The DNA here is from genome assembly GCA_937923965.1 of uncultured Caulobacterales bacterium. Taxonomy (GTDB): domain Bacteria; phylum Pseudomonadota; class Alphaproteobacteria; order Caulobacterales; family Maricaulaceae; genus Litorimonas. The sequence goes on along the minus strand of CALDTL010000183.1, from coordinate 35,066 downwards.
AAGAATTCGATCACGTCAACATTCAATTCGAGCCGGGTATTTTTGCGCCTAATATGATGACAGCGATGAAACGCTTTAAGATCATCACGAAGCATGCAAAAAGCCTGTCAATTACATGGCATTATTTAGGGCGCCGTAAATCCACACCGCCCGCCGAAATCTTACGCCTTCTTAGTCGCGGTGAAATTCGTCGAGCAGTCGCGATCAAGCGTTCGGAAAAAACACTTAACCGAGCTTGGGACTATCTTTTTGATACGATTTCATCCATGGGGAAAAAAATTCCATTGAGTCACATCGTACATACGAAGCGCGATCAACACTTGGCGAATGCGATTTTCAATGGTGATATATATAATGCTAAGAGTCAGGCAAGGCGTCGAGTCCAGCCAATAATGGCAACCCCGTTGACCTATTTGTCAGAGGAAACAAAAGCGACATTTATAGATAGACTCCAGACGTCAGATCTTAAAAATGTTCTGCCGCCGCAGAAGAGTAAAGACACACGCTACATCGGTGTGTTCGGTTTTTTCTCAGGCTATAAAGGCTTTGAAACAGCGATTGATGCCGTAGACAGTCTTCCCCCAAATTATGAGCTTTTGATGTTCTCATCCGTGCATGAAAGTACATTGCGTATTGAAAGCCGCCGCGATGAGTATTTGGGCGAGCTTTATGACCATTTGAAAAAACGGGACAAAAGAATTCGCCAACGCAATGCCGAAAAGGCTGTCCAAAAAAGTAAGCTGCTGGCAAAAATTGATGGTAAAAGCGGGAGGTCGACCAATGAAGCGAAAGAGCTCATGGACAAAACCTTTGAGAAGCGAAAGGCGCTCTCTGACCGTGTTCACTTCCTTGGTGCGGTTTCCGATGACGATTTGGTTTTAGGTATGCTGCTTTGTGATGCGGTTCTTTTCCCGTATATTAATTCCCCGCACACGGCGTCCGGACCTATGGCACAAGCTGTCGAACTTGACCGAAGAATTTTTGGATCTCGCAATATTCAATTTGTAGAGCTGTCGAAATTTCACGACTCCCATTTCGAATTTTGCGACATAGGAAACTCAATTGAATATGCCCAAAAAATTCCGCGCATGACAGCGGACCGAACAGAGCGCATGGTTCATGGGTATCGTGTCATTGAATATCCTAAACGTGACCGAAAATACGATATGGCGCATGCGATCGGTTTGTATGAAGACGCGATCGCTCACCTTTAGTTAATCTGTATGGTCTTACCGTGATCTTTGGCAATTCTTGGAGGCGGATAAAACGCCGAGCGGGATATGTTTATTTTGAGCGCAAAGCCCGTAAGCTGCGGCCCGAAACATCTGACCATCAACGCGGCCGTATATTAGTCGCAGGGTTGCTATCTTCTCCCAATGGGATCGGCAGGGGCGGCCGCCTCGTGCGGGATGGACTTTTGGGTCTCGGCTATGATGTTTCATCCCTTGATTTGTCGCCCATTATTCAGCCGGACAACTCGATAATCCCCCAGCCAGAAACACCTCTAGATGATGGAAAGGGTCCCATCATTCTCCACGTCAATCCGACAGAGGTGCCTAAATCCCTGTATATCTTGCGAAATCGAAATGTTGAAAACAGGCGCCTGATAGGCGTTTGGGCTTGGGAACTTGAACGCGTACCGCAAGTGTTTACCAAAATCGCTGAATTATTTGATGAAGTCTGGAGCATAAGTCAGTTTTCCAAAGAGAGTTTCGCGAGCCTTCCGGTCCCCGTTACAAATATCAAATACCCTATTGCGATATCCGACATTCCTATCACCACTGACTGGCGAGATAGGTTGAACGTCGCTCAAGATTTTCTGGTTTTGACGACGTTTGACAGTCGCTCGAGCTTGAGCCGAAAGAATCCGAGAGGCGCTGTCGATGCGTTTTTACAAGCCTTTGAAAAGACCCCTAATGCCAGACTCATCATCAAAGCGAACGGCGAGTTGAGTGCCGACGACAAAGCGTTGTTCGCCGCCCCAAACATTCATGTCATTGAGAAGACATTGACAGAAGACGAGATGACCGATCTCATAAAATCCTGTGATTGTTACCTCTCTTTGACGCGGGCGGAGGGGTTTGGGCTGGTCGGAGCAGAAGCTGCCTCATATGGGATTGCAACGATCATCACTGGCTGGTCGTCGCCTGCCGAGTGGGGTGATTGCCCGTGTGTTTATCTTGTAGATTATGACCTCATCCCAACGAAGGATGAGCATAAAGTCTACGATGATATGGAGGGGCGTCGTTGGGCCGAGCCAGACATAGCCCATGCAGCGGCGTTGCTACAGCGGGTTGCTCAACAAGATTTGACTGAACGGCAAGTTCTGGCGTCGCAGTCGATTGAATGGTGGCAAACCCATTATGGACTGGAAGCTTTCGAAAACTGCCTATCAAATGCTTCGCGTCTCTTAATGTCCAAGACGCAAGGGTCTTGACACCGTGCCTTATCGTTCAGCCATTAACAGGCTGGCCATTGCGCGCAATGGAATATAAGCATCACTCGTTACCGGCGCTTGCGTGTCGGTTGTCACAAACCTAGGAGCTCATTGTGCCTCAAAAGGCTTTGATAACAGGCATTACGGGGCAAACAGGCTCCTTTCTAGCACAGCATCTTTTGCAGCTAGGACATGAAGTCCACGGGACCTCTCGATCCTTAACAAACGAACCTTGGCGACTTGTGCATTTAGGAATCCGGGAAAGGGTCACGCTTCACGAATTGAATGCTATTGTCCCAGGCCGCATCGCCGAAATTGCGGCACAGGGTTATGATTATATCTTTCATTTGGCCGCGGAAAGTTCCGTCGCGAACTCACTCAAACACCCAACGGATACTGTGACGGCGAATGTTGTGCAAACAACAGCCTGGTTAGAGGCCGTGAAAAATCAATCTCCGGATTGCCGGTTTTTCAATGCCGTGACATCAGAAGTATTGGCGGCGACGGGCGATCCTTTGGATGAGGACTCTAGGCGATCCGCGACAAATCCCTATGCCGTGACCAAACTGGCGTCTATGAATATGGCGCTGGTGTTTAGAGATAGTTTTGATCTCTATATCGTTAATGGCCTTCTGTTTAATCACGAGAGCGAATTACGAGATACACGCTTCGTTACAGCCAAAATCATCTATAATCTTTGTTTGCTGGCAAAAGAGCCCAGTGCGCCGCCATTTGAGCTTGGAAACGTCCTCGCCGAGCGCGACTTCAGTCATGCGGAAGACTTTGCCCGCGGGATAGCAGCGTCACTTCAGGCTGAAACCCCTCGTGATTATATATTTGCCTCCGGTGCCCTCCGGACCGTGAAAGAGTTTTTTGATACAGCGGCTACTCTGCTTGGATTTCAGCCTGAGTGGTCGGGAGACGGAACCGACATGGTGTGCCAAGACAGTCTGACCGGCCGAGTATTAGTTACTATAAATCCGGCATTTTATAGACCCGTGGATGAGCCAGGAAAAGCGGGTAACGCCAAACGCGCTTGCACTCACTTAAACTGGGAGCCAAACATCGCATTCGAGGCGTTACTCCGCCGAATGATCACATTTCAAATGAGCCGGCTTGAATAGATCGAAATTGAATAAAGGTAGGCATGTGATATGCGGTGAAAACTTGGCATGAAATTCAGCCCGCGCTACGAGAAAAATATGACCACCTGCTATCTCGACGAAAAAAAGATAATTTTCATTCATGTGCATAAATGCGCAGGGACGGCTATTTCAAAGGCTTTTATTGACCGGCCCCGTATAATCCAGAAATGGATTCGTGCGCGAGATAATGAAGGCGTCGAAGCCATTATGGAGAAGAACAACGCACTGATTGACTCCGAATTTGCAGCGCCGGAGCATTTTCGCGCCATTGATGCGCGCGAGCTTCTCGGAAGAGATGTGTATGAATCCTATTTTTCATTTGCTGTGTCTCGGAACCCTTGGGATCGCCTCGCTAGCTGGTATTATTTCTTACGCCAAAGTGAGAAAAAAGGTCAAAGTAAGATTGCGCGGCAGCTCACGATGGAAGACTTTATCCATTATAGTGTCGACCACTTTTACCTTCCGCAATATCAATGGGTGACGGACGATGCCGGAGACGTCATTGTCGATGAAATCATTAAGCTAGAGAACTTGGATAAACGTTGGCCAGACATTGCAGCCAAGGTGTCGGATGACCCAATAACCCTGCGAACTGTAAACGCTTCATCTAATACGACGGAGCCTAAGCCAAATCCCTTTGCGCTGGTGCGCACAGAGACGCTAGAAAAGTTTCGTAAGGCTTATGCCAAGGATTTTGAGCTCTTAGGATACAGCCCTGACCTTCCCGAACACCGAGCCGATAATCCGATTTATGTCAAATGTGACAAAGTTTGGACGAAGGAGCTCAACGGAGAGAGGGATATCAAAAGTTTGTGCAAGACCTATGATGTCCCAGAAGATTTTTATATGCTCTACCGCGAAGCCAACAGCGCGAATTTTTATAATCATTTTTCAGATAGTAAGCTGAAATCTAATGCATTGCAAAAAGATCGAATAGTCGAGTCTCTTCGCAATAGTCATGCAGAGAATGAGAAGCTTTCCGAGAAGGTCAAAAAATGGAATGCGGAAGCCAAAAATGCGCAAAGAACCCTATCTGACCAGTCTATAGCACTCAGTAAAAATGAAAGAAATTTAAAAAATAAGGTCAAGGAAAATGAGAAACTTTCCGCGGATTTAAAGACACAGGAAAACTACATTGAAGATCTAAAATCAAAGTATGCGGAGTCAAAGACAACCGTTGATGAGCTTAGACAGAAATCAAAAACTGAATTTTTGGACTTACAGAAAAAAATTCGAACACTCTCTGAAAAAAATAAAGCTTTGGCCCAAGCTTACCAAAAAGCGCAGGAACGAAATGCTTCATAACACAAAATTTTCAGATGCTCTATAATCCAACCCTAAATAGATTGAACAGGTCGTATGTCCGCTTTTAAAGGCGCCCTCACAGACATTGCTCAAGGTTGGAAGTATCGCAGTTTCTGGCAACTCTTGGCGTGGAATGATCTCAAGCAGCGTTTTCGGCGCAGCTGGATTGGTGTTGGTTGGATTATGCTGGCCTTTATATTATTTTTGGGATCAAAACTCGTCATCTTTAGCTTCATGGCAAGCTCGACTTTTACGGTTTTCGCGGTCTATCTCACAATTGGGTTTGCGGCTTGGCGTTTTATCATGGGCGCCGTCATTGAAGGAACAAACACCTTCGTGAGTTCCGAAAATTGGATCAAGGGTGAGCCTCTGCCCATGTCCGTTCACGTTTATCGCTCGGTCTACCGTAACTTATTGCTAGCCCTTGGAACTATCCCGCCTGTCATGGTGGCCTGCTGGTATTTCGGCACATCCAATCCCCAAATATGGATCTCCATTCCCTTTGTGCTGGTCGCCTATTTACTGAGTGCCTTCTGGATCAGCATTGTTCTTGGCTCGCTGTGTTCGCGCTATAGAGATTTCTCTCACCTGATTTTAACGACGATGCAGATCATGTTTTTTCTGACGCCCATTATCTGGGAAGTCGGTATGCTTGGCGCGAAGGCAAAATACGTGAAATTTAACCCTTTTGTCTATTATTTGGATATCGTTCGTATTCCCATGCTGGAGGCCCGTATTCCTTGGTCGAGCTGGATGATTGTCGGTATTTTTACGGCGATTGGTTTGACGGCCGCTATCATCACTTTCTCCTTTACCCGCCGCCGCATTGTGTTTTGGCTCTGATATGGCCCGTATTATTGGAAAAAATATCTCCCTTGTTTACCCGATGGTGGGGTCCAACCAACGCGGTCGCCATAAGGTGGCGATCGAAAAGGGGAAGGTCGGCAGCGTCGGCGGAAAAATCATCACAACAGGGAACAGCCATCGCGGCGTTCTTGCGCTGGACGGTCTAAACATCGACTTGAAACCGGGTGCACGTTTTGGAATCCTTGGAAGCAATGGTTCGGGCAAATCAACATTGTTGCGTGTCTTGGGCGGCATATATAAACCCACTGGCGGCGATTTAAACGTCACTGGACGGGTCACAGGAATGTTCAATCTGAACCTCGGTGTATCTAAAGAAGCCACGGGATATCAAAATATCATCCTCAAAGGATTGATGCTGGGCCTTTCGCGTAAAAAGATTGATGAACATGCCGCAGAGATTGCTGAGTTTTCTGAGCTGGGTGAATACATCAATATGCCGGTCCATACGTACTCTTCGGGCATGGTCATGCGGCTCATGTTTTCTACGGCGACATCGTTTAAGCCCGAAATTCTACTCCTGGATGAGTGGATTGGGACGGGGGACCGTAATTTTAGAGACAAAGTCGATAAGCGTCTGAATGATCTCATGGAAGAGGCGCTTATTGTGGTTATCGCGAGCCATAACCGCAATCGTATGTCCAAATGGGCGAACACTTACATTGAGCTTAAAGCCGGCCGCGGCGTACAAAAAGACATTTCTGTGCTTCGGGGCGAAGTTGAAATGGAACGTCAAGAAGAGATCGCTAAAAGAAAAGCGGCTCAATAATGTGAAACTTTATTCAAGCGGCGCGAGAAAATTAGGATAGTGGAAATCGGCGATTGAAACTGTCGCTAAATCAACATCCAGAATATCTGACTCTCTTAGCAATAGCTTGACGTCGGGCGTATTAATAATCCCGGGACGTATGTGATAGGTGGTTTTAAATAGCGACGCATATTGCTGGCGAACTGCGGGGCCGAAACTATTCGTAAAAATAATGGCAGACATATCATTTTGCGCATGAGGGTTAGTCATTTTTACGACAGTGATGGAGGTCTTTTTGGGATGGGCTTTGGCGTAAGCTTCGTTGAGTGGATATTGGAACTTCTCATCCACGATGATACCCAATGATGAAAGATCTCGATCGCATCCCTTAATTTCATCGCCGACCCCAACTAATTTTCCAATGTCCCAGCCCACATTTTGATATTCGCACGGTCCCGCAGGCCATTTTGGTGAGAAATCAAAGTTATACTTCCGTGCAAATTCTTCTATAAAGGTCCATGTGCTCTCGCCTTGCCAATGATAAGCGCTATTCGGATAGAAATAAGGGTCTTTGGCTTTCTCTTGGAATGCACCCAAGGGATAGAAAAATTCTACATCAGGGTCGAGCTTTCTCATATCAACAATATGATTATTCTCAGGCGTGACCTTCCGGCAGGCTTCGCTATATTTGGCCGGAGCTGATTTGGGAAACTGATCAGGGATGAGGAGAGGCGTGCTTGGTACAGATGCGTAAATAACTCTAGCGCCATAACGCGAGATGTTTTTCTTGGATTTATTTACCCGTTTCAAATAATTAATCTGGTACCCTTCACGTTGCAGTTTATCGCACACATTTTCCCACCACTGAAATGGCGTCTTTCGGGTTTTTTGCTGGAAAGGTGACGTCAAAAATAAAGCCCCGTCATTTTTCCCCACAATATATGTGTCTCCTGTCGCATTGAAGACGTCGAAATAGAATTTACGCCGGGCCTTAATGACTTGGAAACCGCCGCCAATGTGATCATCAACATAATCATCCAACTGAACAAATGTTTCCTTAGGGGAAGACAAGACACTTTTTAGATTTAGATCCGGAAGCTCTGTGAGCTTTCTATTCTCCCATTTTTGCCTAGCCGAATGATCTGCACGCGGAATTGTCAATGCCGGTATCGCGAGGACCGCTGACAAAATAACTGCATAGAGTATTGCGGATTTGTTGGCTTTGCGCATGATCTAGAACCTGAAGTAGATAAATGGATTATAGGTCGAAGACATTACTTCTATAAGGCAGAGCAGAAAAAGAACAAGGGCGACAGTCATCTTGACAGCAGTGGCTTTCCCTTTTGAACGCCAACCCAATGCGCCCATGGCTCTTATGCTCTGACGTTCGACAAAATTTGATGCGAAGAGAACAGCCAGTGCCATGGCGATCCAGATTTCCATTCCGCTATGGAGATAGAAATAGCTGTTGTCTCCGCCCGTTGGAATAATCATTTTCTTTGCGACGTCGAGCGCTTGTGGGAGCGTATCTGCGCGAAATAAAACCCAACCAAAGACGGCGACGACGAAAGTATAAAGCCAAGCAATAGGCCCCCACGTCTTTGCCAAAATGTTCTTCAAGCCGAGGCGTTCTATGACAAGGAATGCGCCGTGATACATTCCCCACAATACAAACGTCCACGCCGCACCATGCCAAAGGCCTGAGACAAGGAAGACCAAAAAGAGATTCCGATAGGTCATAAAGTTCCCTTTGCGGTTACCACCAAGCGGGAAATACACGTAATCGCGGAACCAAGACGTCATGGAGATATGCCAACGCCGCCAGAAATCAGTGATATTTTTGGCGACATAGGGATGGTTAAAGTTCTTTGGAAACCGGAAACCCATCATAAAACCAAGCCCGATAGCCATATTAGAATATCCCGCGAAATCGAAATAAATTTGCCCTGTGTAGGCGAGAGCTGCGGCCCAAGCTGTTGTGGTCGTTAATAGGGCCGGATCAATTCCGAAGAGACCATCGGCCGTGACAGCGAGCTTATTCGCGATCAGCATTTTCTGAGCTAGGCCTACACAGAATAAGTAAATCCCAATGTTGAGATTGCCCGTGCGAATCGTTCGGCTTTGTAGTTGTTTAGCCACCGACCCATATCGAACGATTGGGCCAGCAATTAGCTGCGGAAACATGGATACATAGGTCGCAACATCGATAAAGCTCTTGGCGGGCTTATGTTTTCCTCGGTGGATGTCGAAGGAATAAGACAGGCCTTGGAAGATGAAAAACGAGATACCGATTGGCAAAAGCGCCTCGGGCCAAGTCCAGCTCGCGTCCCCGATCAGGAAGACGTCTCTGACAAAGAAGTCGGAATATTTGAAATAAAATAACGTTCCTAATTGCAGCACGGTAGCGGCCCACATGACCTTGAGGGATGGGCCGTTTTTGATCACCCAAATACCGTGCAGCCATGCAATCAGAACTGAGCCGAGAAGAAGGAGGACAATCCAGCCCTCACCAAAAAAGTAGAAAAAGATCGAGAAGGCCAGAATAATGATATTTCGGCGGCCAAATAGGAAGTAGCACAGCAAGAAGCTGGGCAAAAACATAAAAAGAAATAAGGGTGAGGTAAATAACATGAAGCGGCCTAGAAAGTCCTTGTCCCACTGACCTGAGTGGTCATCTCATTTATAGTTCATCGGTTAGATACCCTCTGGACTCTGTGCTTGCAACCGCGATTGTCGCCCGATTTTATGGAAGAAACAGTGTGGCCTAGTGATCACTAAACTCGGGAATTTGAGAGAATAATCCCCACATTTTTGGCTGGTTGTAAACTTCAAGAATATTTGAATTTGCTGCTACGAGTCTCAGAGAATGACACAAACAAACCGACTGAAAATTTTTTACGTCGCGCCGGCTCAGGCGCAGACTTACATAACCATCAATGAAGGATTTCGGCAATTTGATCGGTTCGCTCAGATTAATGTGCTTGCTCGAGATGTTGAAGCCGAGCCCAGCGATCCCGAAAATGGCGTAGCCTATATTTTGCCAGCCAATGCCACAGGAGACCACTGGGGCGAGGCCAAAAAAAACGCTTTAGCTTTTTATGATCAAGGCTGGCAGATTATAGAACCTCAGGAGGGGTTTCAGCTGTGGGTCGAGTCCGAAAAAATCGCTCTAGTTTTTTCCGGCGAGGATTGGATAGACCTGCCGGTTTCCAAGGCCAAGAAACTTGGCGTTAATAGCGAGCCCGATAACATCAACCGATTGTCTGTGAAGTCTGATGCAGAGCTTCTGACACATGATGATGTAACGCCAGGGACAGGTGATGCCAGAAAAATAATTAACAAAAGATCGGCAGAGCACACCGCCTCCGTCGTATTTCAAAATGCCTATCAAGGAAGAACAGAGCTTGGGCTCATGGGCGAAGACGCTTTTGCGATTAAAACTTCTTCCAATGGATCCGACTTTAATACTTCGTTTCGGCTAAGTGCAGAGGAAAATGTGATTGAATTATTTCATCCTTTGAAAATCAATCATAGCGAGGTTCTGTCGAATGCTGACAAACCGGTTTTCGTTGCCAACATCGCAAGCGCAAATACAAGTTACGCCGATAATAGTTTGATTGACCTCTCTGCGAGCCTGGATACACATAATGCCTTTGATAGTTCGAAACAGGCTTTCGTGGTCCCTGCGTCCGGAATCTATTTCATACAAGTCGGCATTGTTATTCGGTCCGTATCTTCCAACGTCACGATTGTAAGGCTGCGGGCGTTCAAAAATGACACTTTGGGCCAGCCCGTCAGCGCGGTGACGGCGGACGCTAATATTACGACGGTAAATGACAGCTCTCTGCTGCAATTACAGGCCGGCGATGAGATAACGCTTCGCACGACATTTAATGACGCAAATGGCGCTGTCAAATTCTTCCCATCAAGCCGCTTACTCATCTACAGAGTCGCCTAAAATGGAGCAATCTCCGCCGGGCTGATGGGTTGTGTTTACTATCTTGATTTTTAGACGTGGCCCCGTTAGCTGACCCTCTGACTTAAAGGATACCTATGACCAAAATTTATCCAGTTATAATGTCCGGCGGTGCTGGCACACGTTTGTGGCCTGTATCGCGAAAAAAGTCCCCAAAGCAATATCATGCCATGGTTGCAGAGAATACGATGTTCGCAGAAACACTTTTGCGCATGCGAGACAGTGGGGGCAATGATGTTGCAGCGCCGATTATCATTTGTGCAAATGGTCATGAAACTTTGGTTCAGGCACAAGCGGATCAACTTGATATAGATCTAACGGCAATTATTTTGGAGCCGATGGGACGCAACACAGCGGCGGTTGGGGCGATCGCTGCGGAATTTGTTCACCGTCTGGACCCAGACGCCTTGATTTTATTACTGCCTGCCGATCACCATATCGAACAGCCAAAGGAGTTTTGGCACGCGATTGAAAAAGCCACACCTGTTGCAACCTCGGGCTATCTGATGACATTAGGGATTGAGCCAACAGGGCCCGACACAGGCTTTGGGTATATACACCGCGGTGAAAAAATTGCCGATGACGTCTATAAGATTCAAGCTTTCAAAGAAAAGCCGAATGAGTTTACGGCGAGTAATTATTTGAAAACGGGTGAATATTCGTGGAACGCTGGTATATTTTTGTTCGACGTGAAGCGTCTAATGAAAGATTATGGTGAGCACGCCGCCGATATTTTTGAAGATAGTGTGAAGGCGCTGGATCATGCAAAAATAACGGGTATCTGTCACTTACTCAGCGAGCCACATTTCGCCGATTGCCGGAGCGAGCCCATTGATATCGCCATTATGGAAAAAACGTCTTATGCTGCGGTTGTCGACCCTGTCCGGGCGGGATGGAATGACATAGGATCTTGGGCGGCTATCAGCGAATTTATGATTCATCATTCTACAGAAGAATCCGCGTCTACTGGCGATGTCCGCATGATTGACAGCGATAATTGTTATGTTCGAAGCGATGGACCTTTTGTTGCGACGATTGGAGTGCAAAACCTCATCGTTGTCGCGATGGGAGATGCGATATTAGTCACACACAAAAACGCCACGCAAGACGTAAAGAAGATCGTGAATTACCTGAAAGAAGAAGATCGGGGCGAGTTGCTATAGGTCTGGGCCTTACCTGTCTTCAACGAGCGCTCTTGTGTCTTCGCATAGACGGCTCTGGAAAACTCTGACATATTCAGAAGAAGAATTTAGTCACTCACAGGTTCAATAATTATGTCGTTTTCTCCGGCGGAAACCTCTCTCGCTAATAAGCGGATTTGGGTAGCAGGTCATCGAGGCATGGTGGGCTCCGCTCTAGTCAGGCGATTGGAACGAGAGGCGCCCTCCGCTATTTTGACTGTGCCTCGCGAAGAGTTAGATTTAAAGGATAGCGCTGCCACAACGGCGTGGATGGCGGAAAACTCTCCGGAGATTGTCATTATTGCGGCCGCTAAAGTGGGTGGGATCTACGCGAATAAAACCTTCCCTGCACAATTCATTTATCAAAATCTGATGATCGCGTGTAACATCATTAACGCCGCGCATGAGCTGGGCGTCGAAAAGCTTCTCTATCTCGGGTCGTCCTGCATTTATCCGCGTCAGGCGCATCAACCCATTTCGGAAGAAGCTTTGATGACGGGCACTTTAGAGCCGACCAATGAAGCCTACGCCATTGCGAAAATCGCGGGTGTGAAACTTTGTGAGTTTTATCGTCAGGAATATGGCTCAAACTTCATTGCGGCCATGCCAACAAATTTATTTGGCCCAGGTGATAATTATCATCCGCAGAACTCACATGTAATACCGTCCCTCATTCAAAAGGCTCATATCGCTCAAACTTCCGGCGCTAAGTTTATGGAAGTCTGGGGGACCGGACAGGTGCGGCGTGAGTTTATGCATGTAAATGATTGCGCCGATGGTTTGGTCCATGTGTTGAAACATTACTCTGGCCCCTCTCATATCAATATTGGGACCGGGAGCGATGTTTCGATTGCAGAGATTGCGCAAATCGTTGCCGGCATTGTCGGCTTTGAGGGCGCAATGCAATTCGACACCTCCATGCCAGACGGGACCCCGCGGAAGTTAATGTCTTCAGACAAATTGTCGGCTTTAGGATGGGCCCCGACAATTTCGCTAGAAGCGGGACTAGAAAATGCCTACGATTGGTTTCTCAAAAATATTGCTGCCAAAACTTAATCCGTTGGTGCATTAGCTCTCATTTTTAAATGACTTTATTGGAAACTTATAATGTCGAAATCACAATTTATTGCGGCCAGTGATAGGTTCTCTGCATGGTGCAAAACGGCGCTCGCCTTTTGGGCTGACGCTGCGAAAGACCCTAGAGGAGGCGTTGCCGAACAGCTCCTTATGGACGGCACGGCGGATTATGATCATGTCCGGCGCGTGCGCGTGCAATTTCGCCAAGCTTATGTCTATGCCCACGCTGCCCATTTAGGTTGGTTTGGCGGCGCGAGGGCTGCGAGTGACCAAGCTTGGAACTTCGCGACTGGACCAGGATCTGCCGGCGGAGATTTTGTTCCAGGTTCTGACAGAGGATGTGCCCATCTTGTTGAGGGCGACGGTTCGATGCATAATGATATGCGCGATACCTATGCGCAGGCTTTCATTCTTTTATCTGGTGCGTGGCGTTTTAGAGCGTTTAATGATCAAGACTCTTTGGACACAGCAGAAGCCACGCTCAGGTTTTTAAATGAAAATTTGACGGCCGAGAATGGCGGTTGGTTCGAGGGAATGCCGGTCTCCCAAAACTCACAGCGCCGTCAGAACCCGCATATGCATCTATTCGAAGCCTTCATTGCGCTGTATGACGCGACCCATGATACAGCTTATTTAGAGCTAGCCGATGATATGTTTGAATTATTCAAGAAACATTTTTTCGATCCTAAAACGGGTGTTTTGCTTGAATTCTTTAATCCAGATTGGTCTCCCGAAGGTGACGGCGGTCCGACAGAGCCTGGTCATATGATGGAATGGGCTTGGCTATTACAGAACTATGCTCGTATCTCGGGTAAAGATGTGCAGTCCTATGTCGTGACACTATATGACAATGGAATTAAATATGGCTGGAACGAAAAACTCGGATTGATTTGTGATGCGGTGAATATTGATGGATCGCCGCATAACCCGACCTTGCGCACATGGCCGCAAACTGAGCTACTTAAGGCGTCCGTTGCTCGCGCTGAAATCGAAGATTCGGACGAAATGTTCAAAGCGGCTGCAGATACTATTGAGGCTCTATTCAAATATTATCTGTCGGTTCCGGTGACCGGTGGTTGGGCGGATAAGCTTTCGGATGATGGCCATATTATATCCACGGTAATGCCGACCAGTACATTTTATCATTTGTTCTGCGCGGCCGCCGAAGCTGATGTATTGGCCACAAAAATTAGGGCTGAATCTTGAAACAATGCGTAGCTCGCTTGGAGTGAGCGCTTGATTGAATGAGAGTGGCGTGCGTTCCAAAGCCGCATAACCACCTTGTTAACAGGTTATCGTTAGAAACTGGCAGTGGTATCGTCTCCATGATGCCGCGGTTTTGATAATCTTAATAAAGTGGACGACATGACGAAATTTTTTGGAACCGATGGTGTTCGCGGAGTCGCGAATGCTGGAAAAATGACGCCGTCAAGTATGATGCGTTTAGGGCAGGTTGTTGGCGCATATTTTGGGTCATCCAAAAAAGGTCGTTCCTCCGCTGTGATCGGTAAAGACACTCGCATGTCCGGCGATATGATCGAAGCTGCGCTGATCGCCGGCCTCACTTCTGTGGGCATGGATGTTAAGAAAGCGGGCGTGCTGCCAACATCCGGTGTCTCTCTCATGACCAATGGCCTGGATGCTGATCTAGGGGTAATGATTACGGCTTCGCACAATAAATATCTCGATAATGGCGTTAAATTTTTCGGCTCTGATGGATGCAAGCTATCGGACCAAGCTGAGTCTGATATTGAATCCTTACTGAGTAGGCACGAGCAAGACCTTGTGCTGTCGGCGGACATAGGCCGCGTGACATCAGTGGACGGCCTTCAGTCTAGCTATATCGAATTATGCAAAGCGGCGTTACCCAAGGGTCTGCGCTTGGACGGCTTAAAGATTGTGCTCGATGCGGCGCATGGGGCTGCTTACGCGACAGCGGCGCAAACTTTGCAGGACCTTGGTGCAGAAGAAGTCATTGCCATTGGCGTATCTCCGACAGGAGACAATATTAATGCGGGCTGCGGTTCTACCGAAACTGATTTATTGTCCCAAACCGTCGTCGACAATGGCGCCGATGTGGGCGTCGCTTTAGATGGAGATGCGGACCGACTGATCATGTGTGATGAGAGCGGGAAGATCATTGATGGTGACCAGCTTCTGGGCCTGATTGCTACCAGCTGGAAAGCGCAGGGGAAATTGTCTAAAGACGGCATTGTCGCGACCATTATGTCTAACTTGGGCTTGGAGCATTATCTTGAAGCGCAGGGTCTAACTCTGGTTCGGACCCCAGTGGGTGACCGCCACGTTGCGGCCCGCATGCGCAGCGAAGGTTATAATGTTGGCGGCGAGCAATCCGGACATTTGCTTATGACGGATTATAGCCCGACAGGCGATGGAACTATCGCAGCCATCCAAATACTTGCGGAAATAAAACGCCAAGGCAGACCGGCCAGTGAAGTATTGGACGTTTTCAAGCCTGTGCCGCAAGTTTTGAAAAATGTGCGATATTCGGGGGGCAGTTCGATGGAGCATCCTGATCTTCTCGCATTGGCGGAACGCGTGAAGGCTGACCTGAAGGGAACTGGCCGCGTCTTGATTCGTGCCTCGGGCACGGAGCCGCTTATTCGCGTCATGGTCGAGTCTACGGATGTCGCATTGATGAATGCCAAAGCGGATGAGCTAGTAGCTCTCGTCAATGATATTGTGAGCCGGTCCGGAAAATGACAATTGCTGCTGAAATCCAAAAAATCTTAGAAAAGCACGGACCCCAAACTGGGTCACAGCTTTCAGAAAAACTCCCGCAGTTCACGGATATCGCACTATGGCGGCAATGCTATAGTTCTTCCAATATCAGGGTCTCAAACTGTGCGCGGTATTATCTTCGCTATGATATTACGCGCGGCAACCAACTCCGTTTGTCTCCGTCTATACTCCGAGATTTTTTGACCTTTAGTCTTATTTATCTCTCGGATCAAATGGTTGAAATTGTGGAGGCCGGAACGCGGCTCGCAAATCAGTTTCGGACTGTGAGTCTCAAAAAACTAAGCTGGGCACGCGAGGCGCTTCTCCAACTCGATGACGACCTGCAGCAAGTTCTATATGACCATTGTGTCGTGTTCTTGTCAGGGGACATCGCTTATTATTTGGCCCATGAGACAAAACGAAACCACTCTCAGTTAGGTGTTGAGATCAATGGGTCCGACATTGATATAGTTGTCGTCACAAATCGGGGCGCTCCGCCGGATAAAATCGCGCAAATTGAGAGCCAGCTGCTCACGACAAAAAAGATTTACTTAACGACTCCCAATATTGCCGAAGAACTCGATTTTATTGTGAAGCCAATTGATACGATGTTGGAGCAGTTGAATTACGGGGACATTCACCAGAAGATTGCTAGCAAGATTTTATATGAAAGCTATTTTCTGATGGGCCGCGTGGATATTTATCAAAACTTGATGAAACATCTGAAAATGAGCGGCACATGGGGCAAAATTGAACGCGATTTCGAAACAGCTCTGGGGCAGCGCCAAGACACAATTGGAAAAATTCTGGCGCTTGCGCCGGACGCCTCAACCGATGACCCCGAAGTCGCCTCCCTCTTCTTTGCCTCCAAAGAACGCCTTGAATTTCGTTAGGTCCTAAAATTCGACCCTTGTCGCAATATATCTAAGCGTCGCTTTTTGTGACCAAATAAATACCCGCTATGATGACACAGGCCCCGATCACTTTATATCGATCTACGGCGCCGTCAGTCATTGAAGAGAGCGTGATTAAAGTCAGCATCGTTAAAGCCGTCACGAGGATATAGGCATAAGACGTATCTAAGAATTTCAAACAGGCAAAATAGCATACGAACGCTAATCCGTAAAAAAGAACGGCAGATCCAGCGTATAGCGATGACACCATCAGAGATGGGTCTTCTGATTGTAGATTATGAGTCGCCTTCATCTGAACATTGGCGAGCACATTAAATAAACCACTGAGGATCACGAGAATATATGGAATAGATTTTACCATTAGAAAGGAGAGTCAAATTTTTTGAGACTTACAAATTCACTATCTCTGGCTGAAACTATGGGCAGTTTGTTTTGGAGAAATTTTTGCCATTCGAAGTCTATACTTTGCCAGTGAATACCGCCGTCATGTTCTGGTGAATAAACTGAAGAGACTTCATAATTTATGATTGTATTTTCTTCTAGAGAGATAAAGCCATGAGCGCACCCAGAGGGAATATATATCATGTCTCCCGAGTCCGACGCCAATTTTTGGGAGAAGACTTTTCCGTAATCACCGCCCTTTCGTAAGTCCACGACAACATCAATAATACTCCCATTGGAACAATAGACAATTTTGGCATGGTCAAATGGAGGTAATTGGAAATGTAAACCTCGAATGACTCCAATTTTATTCACCGAATAAAAGCGTTCTTGAGACCTAAAATCAATTGATAAGGCCTCAAGCCATCCTTCGCAGTAAGTTTTAAGAAAGCTACCACGATCATCATCCCTGACAATACCGCCTAAAATGAAGCAGTCGTTTATAGCTGTATTGACTTTATTGAGCATCATGATCCCCAAAATATCGCCTCAGGCCCATACGTAATCCTACGGGATATTCGAGGGAGGTATTCTCACTTGGTTGATAAGGCCTTTTCACTTCCGTTTCGTTATTTGTTTTCGCCTTCCAAGTCACAGGTATTTCACAGGACGTTTCAACCTTTATTAGCTCAATGAGCTCTTTCAAACCGACTTGCATGTCGGCGGTTAGAAAAAACGGATGGCGCTTGGATAAATTATTGTTTTCGATGCCGCGCTCACAAACATCTTTGCTGATTTTCAACAGGTTGTGAATCACGTCGTCAATGTAAACGAGATGAAGCCGTTGGCCAACGTCAGTTAATTCGACGTCAGAGCTATTCTGCAAGCTGTTTTTCAAATAAGGTAAAAGCTTCTGTCGATTGTCGGTTCTGCCGAATGTATCATACATCTTCAGATCCTGCACCGGGTAAAATTGTCTGTAATAATTCATAATCGACACGGCCGCCGTTTTGGTTGCGGCATAGAGGTTTGGCGGCTTTATTGTGCCAGCATCATCAAACTCCCAATTCGTTCCAACATTAATAAACGCATGAGTATTTATATTTTTGGCTAATTCAGCGATTTGAGCGGTCAAACTCACGTTTGAAATGACCAACCTGTCTATGTCCGCTGGTTCATGGTCTTTTATGTAAAGGGCCGCCAGATGGATCAGAATAATTTTACTATCCCGAGAGTAACGTTTAATTTGCACCAGTTTATTCTCGAAAGAATCTTTGAGTGAAATTACCTCCACATTATTCTTAGAACCGACGTTTCTATCAGAACGCTGAAGGCTAATCACGGGGAGATTATTGTCTGATAACGCTTCGATTAAATGATGCCCAATATAGCCCGTGCCACCGGTAATTATGAAAACGAAGTCGTCTTCAAAATGTCTAAAAAGTTCATTTTGCATTTGTCTCTTCATATACCGCAAATGGAGCTTCTCGAACGTTACTCGCAATTCGACCTAAATATTGTCCGATAATGCCAAGAAAGAAAGACTGTATCCCTAAGCTAAATAGGACAATACAAATGATTGAAGTATATCCGGGTATTTCGTTTCCAACAGATGTGCCAAAAAACAAGAATAAAAATACAAAGCCTAAGAGGATGGACAGGAATGTCATAAACAATCCGCCCCACATAACGATCTTTAGCGGCGCTGTGGTTTGGGAACAAAAGCCGTCCATCGCTAAATCGGCCATTTTGAAAAAACTAAATTTGGATTTGCCCGCAAATCTCGCTGACCTCTCATAATCTAGCCCGACCTGGTTATAGCCAAGATAAGAGATCATTCCTCTGAGATATGGGCTTTGATCTTTGAATTTTGCAAGCTCTTGGACAACCTCTCTATCAATTAGGCGAAAATCTCCGGCGTCATTTGGGCTATGAAACTCCGTCATTTTATTGAGAAGCCGATAATAAATTTTCCGCATAAACCCGTACATGGCGTCCCCGTCACGTTTTACCCGGCGGCCAAAGACTACCTTATGTCCGGCCTCCCATTCGCTTATAAATCCGCTGATTAACTCCACGGGGTCTTGCAAATCAGAGTCGAATTGAACGATCGCATCTCCTCGGGCGTTTAGGTAATTTGTAAGAATTGACTTTTGATATCCGAAATTTCTAGCCATCCTAATAACTCTTACGCGGTCATCTTTTTCTCCATATTCATTCAGCAACTCAAATGAACCATCCGTTGAAGCGTTATCTGTAAAAAGAAACTCGAAGTTATATTTGCCGTCATATTGTTTTGTGAACGATGTAAGGCGTTTTATAAGCTCGGGAATGTTGCCGAGTTCATTGTAAACAGGGATTGATATCGTAATTAGCTTCAAAGCCATGGCGCTTCACCGGATGAAATAAGGTCTTCGAGATATTTTTTCTCCCTTAACGTATCCATGGGTTGCCAAAACCCTTGGTGATGAAAGGCCTGCATTTCATTTTCGGAGGTCAGGCGCTCCATAGGCTCTTTCTCCCAAACTGTGTCAGGGCCCTTGATGTAGTTCAGCACATCTGGTTCTAAAACAAAAAATCCACCATTGATAAAGCCAATATCCGAGTTAGCCTTTTCCCGAAAACCCGTTACTTTATCACCGTCTATATCGAGAACTCCAAATCGGCCGGGAGGCACAACGGATGTCACCGTCGCTTTTTTGCCATGTGACTTATGAAACTCCAGCAGCTTGGTGATATCAACGTCTGCGACGCCGTCACCATAAGTCATGCAAAACGTCTCATCGCCGACATAGTCCTGAACGGCCTTCAAGCGTCCGCCTGTCATTGAATTTAATCCGGTATCAATGAGGGTTACGCGCCAGTTTTTAGCTCTGTTTTTGTGAATTATCGTTGTTTTGTTTTTAAGGTCGACGGTTATGTCAGAGACGTGAAGGCTATAATTCACGAAATATTCTTTGATCATATATCCTTTGTAACCAAGACAGATCACAAAATCATTCAAACCGTGTCTGGAGTAAATATCCATGATGTGATGCAAAATTGGCAAATTACCAATTTCAACCATTGGCTTAGGCCGTTTAGTTGTTTCTTCAGAGAGCCGAGTGCCCAAGCCGCCGGCAAGGATGACAACCTTCATTTTAATAGCTCCCGCGTTGTCTGCGCTAGCATTGTTGCTATATAGTCCAAATGATCAGAATTAAGGCCCGGCCAAACACCCAACCAGAATGAGTCGTTCATAATTTTATCGGTAACTGCTAGCCCTCCAACGATATCGAAATCCACATCCGCGTAAGCGGGCTGCTTTGTCAAATTTCCCGCAAAAAGCAGTCTCGTGCCAATCTTCTTTTCCTCAAGCTCGAAGGTTAGATCTCGTCGACTGAGTTTGATGCCGTCTCTTATCGTGAGCAAAAACCCGAACCAAGATGGATTAGATCCAGGAGTCGGCACCGGCAGGTGGAAAAATTCTTCCATACCTAAAGAGATCAGCTTCGCCTTTAAATAATCAAAATTCTCCCGCCTCTTTTCGATGAAACTATTGGCCTTTTTTAATTGAGAGACGCCGATAGCCGCTTGCATATCGGATACCTTCATATTGTACCCAACGTGGGAATAGGTGTATTTATGATCGTAGCCTTGCGGTAGGTCCCCCAGCTGCCAATCAAATCGTTTCTTGCAGGTATTGTCGTGGCCAGGAAGGCAATAGCAATCTCGCCCCCAGTCGCGATAAGATTCACAAATTCTCGCAAGTTTAATGCTATCTGTCAGGACCGCGCCGCCTTCGCCCATTGTGATATGATGCGCGGGGTAGAAGCTACAGGTTGCCATGTCACCAAAAGTGCCCACATGCTCGCCCTCATATGTCGCGCCCAACGCATCACAACAATCTTCAATTAAGAACAGGTCATGTTCTTCACATAGCGCCTTCACAGCGCCGACATTGAATGGGTTGCCTAAGGCATGAGCGATCATGATGGCCGAAGTTTTAGGCGTAATGGCAGCTTCCAGCTTTTTCACATCAACATTGTGGGTGTCTAATTCAACATCAACAAATACAGGCTTACATCCGTTTTGTACGATTGGGTTAACAGTCGTGGGAAAACCAGCGGCGACTGTGATGACCTCCGACCCTTTCTCAATCCGTTTCTTCAATTTTGGAGACATCAGAGTCGTAAAAGCTAACAGGTTCGCGCTCGATCCGGAGACGGTTAGACGGCAGAGTTTTTTACCCCAAAATTTCGCAAAATCGCGTTCAAAAATGGCAGCATGTCTCCCGGCGGTCAGCCACATATCCAAAGACGCGTCGACCAATGCCCTGCAGTCTTCTCTGTCCAGAATTTTCCCTGTTACAGGCAAATAAGTTTCACCGGCTATGAGGACTGGCGGTTTATTTTGCTCATAATATTCTTCAGCGGCGTCGAGAATTTGTTCTCTACTGTTTGACATTGCGGAGATCCTTTAGTTGATCAGTTTTCCAATTTTGGATTTGTGTGAGAGTAAAATCATTTATTGTGTTAGGGGTGTCGTGATAATGTTTATACCACGCAATTGTTTCTTCTATTGTTTTCTCGGTGTCCCACGGGGGCGACCATTTTAATTTCTCGACTGCGAGGGAGCTGTCTAGCATCAATAGCCCTGCCTCAAACAGATCCTGCTTTTCATATTCGACCTGAGGCGCCCCCCACAATTCAGATGCCATGTTGACGATCTCACCGACCGTTACTTTTTTACTGTCTATCGGACCAAAATTCCAATTTGTCGCGTAACCCGGCTCGTCCATCATTTTGACTAATAATGTGAGGTAACCTTGAATGAGCCCTAAGACATGTTGCCACGGCCTGACTGCGTTGGGGTATCGAATTTTGAGCTCCTCCGAATTCATAATCGCCCTGACAATGTCGGGAATAAGTCGATCTTTCGACCAATCTCCGCCCCCCACGATATTACCACCGCGAACAGAGGCACACCTCGTGCTTACCTCTCCTTTGGCATCGGTAAAAATACTACCTCGGTAACTCTTTATAACCATTTCCGCTGCGGACTTCGATCCGCTATATGGGTCTTTGCCGCCCAATTGATCGGTTTCTCGATAAGGCCAGTCCCACTCTTTATTGTCATAAACTTTGTCCGTAGTGACTAAAACCGCTGTCTTAACACAGTCAATTTGCCTGATTCCTTCGAGAACGTTGACTGTTCCCATGACGTTCGTCTCATAAGTTTCTCTGGTTCGAACATAGGAGTCCCGAACAAGGGGCTGGGCTGCCAGATGAAGGACCATCTCTGGCTTTTCATCTTGCATGACCCTCATGAGTTTATCGAAATCAAGAACATCCGCGTAGTAATTTGTTATCTTGTCCTCGAGTTCCAATTGATAAAATAAGGATTTTGGATTCGAGGGTTTGTGTCCGTAGCCAATTACGTTCGCGCCTATGATTTTTGATAACCATAAACATGCCCACGAGCCGGTGAAACCGGCATGGCCAGTGATTAGGATTCTCTTCCCTTTTAAAGCCTGTTCAATTTCTTGAATATTCATGAGAGCTCTCTATCGCTTAAAGCCAGTGCATTCGTATCTCTTAGGGGGAGGCCCCTCTGGAGAGAAGCCTTCAGGTTTCGCAAATACTTCCCAAGTCTCCGAGTCGAACACAAGTTCAAAATTCTCCCTCGCCTTGTCCAAGGTTGGCCTAAGCGCTCGACTCCATTGGTTGGCTCCGGACAGGTGCATGGGATATTTGGGCAGAATGAGGTAATCGACGTCGAAAAAATACATCTCCTCTGACGGTTGGCACTGCAGAGAATAAAGCTGATGATGATACCAAGACGGCGTAAATTTTGCGGGTCTCAAATTATAAAGGTTTAGAAAAGGATCGGCTAAATCGATCAGGGCCACACCATCGTTTTCGGAAATATTCAATGTTTCGACGAGATCTCCAAATGAATTGTAGTATTCAAATAGTGGAATCGTATCGGGGCCCTCGTAACCTGTGTCTCTGCCAATATCCCTGTGTTTGTAGATTCCGTGGCGGCTTATCAAGCTTTTAAATTCTGATGAATAGGGCCGCGCGAGCCAAGTCGCAGGAGTCAACTCGCCCAGGACTGCCGCTTCCTTGGCCAAGTTTGCTCTTGCTAAATAGGCTGAGTCAGCCTTCCAGTTCGCGTGATATCTACCGGCTGATAAAACTAAAATTGGGAGGGACGCAACAATTAGAAAAGCTTTGCCTTTGATGGACGGAGTTATGTTTAAATTACTTAAATAAATGGCGACCAAGATAAAAACCAATGCCAAAAAGCCGCTGTCAAATTGTGCGCTATCATAAACATTCGTAAAGGCAGACCCCATCAACCCGATTACAAAAATTGAAACAATGACGATTTTGTGCTGAATTTTCTTAGTTGATAGGAAACCATATAAGACAAGGCCGAAAATTGATAAGGCAAATATTATATCGCTAAGCGTTGTTCGTTCTAGCACGTTGTCTAGGAGTGGTTTCGTACGACTATTTATCGATCCGGCGAGGAGCATATCCTTCACATAATTTGAGACTAAGTTCGAAATTAAAATTTCCAATAAAAGCAAGATAGCAGAGCAGAAGACCGCTAGCTTTAAGACGAAAATTCGTCGATTGGGAATGAAAAGAAATGATATGAGAGCAAATCCCATAAACGGGATAAAATAAGTGGCCTTTGTAAATAAAAGAGTGAGCAATCCAAATGATAAAAACAGGATCGTAATGATGTTATCTTTGTGGTCATCTATCAAAAAGAAGTAAGGGACACATAAAAAAAGCAAACCCAGACATAATGGCCGATAATACCCCTGAGTCGTCGGATAGGTATATTGTTGACCCAACAGGCTCATACTCGAAATATCAAGTAATGAACCGATGAGTGAAAAGGTCAGCGCAAATAATACAATTTTCAAATAGGTTGGTGTTTTTTGATAAATATAGACTGACGCCGCTATGCCATATAAATTTAGTGCGCAGAGTGCAAAAAGAATGGCTTTTGTCCAAGCCCCTCCCAAGGAAAGCCACAACGCCCCTAGTGAGGGGACTGCTACCCCTAGCGGGGAGAAGAAATCCGCGTGGGGTGTTTGGCCCAAGCTAATCCGGTAAGCTTGGCTAGTAAAAATGAATTCATCTTTCGTGAATTGGAATGGGTGTCTCGGATAGGACCACAATAAAAGAAGTGCGGCAAACAGAGAAAAAGCGACCAACGCCCAGACAGCCAATTTTACCCCAAAGTGCTTTTGGGCGGCCAAAACATTTAGAGAATTTTTCAACCTAGACCCTTTATGGTTTGTCTATGGGACAGAGTTTTAGACACAGCCAACCTCCGTCAGTGCCATTTAGCTTGAATTAATGGTCATGTAAAACGCGCTTTGTTGCAAAACTCACCTGTTTTTACGTCGGACCGCGTCACGGAAGTTATTGATTATTATGCGCTGTCACATCTTGTAAATATTCGACACTGAATACCTAACCGCCGAAATCCCCGAGGGATAAAAGCGAGACTCTCACGCCTATAGACGAATTGTCTCGAATGGCATCATTGTTGAAGAATTGATCGGTATAGAGCAGCTCGATGAGAGTGCAATCATCACGGTATCGGATGCCAAAAGTTTGCCGTTGCGTCGTATCTGCCTCCAAATCGCGAGAGGCTCTATAGCTGGCGCTCCAGTTTTCAGTGACATTCAGGCGAATAGATCCTGCGATCGCTTCAGACGGAGCATTGTCAATAATGTCATTCGTCACACCATCTAAGCGGAAATATCTTCCACTTGCCTCAACCCATTTGGTGCGGAGAGTGGCTGAAGAGTCGATACGTGTAAATTGGTCGGTGTCTTCATTATATCTGAGTTTGGTCTGGGTTCTGAAGGCGCGGCCCAAATTGAACGAAGCTTCGCCGACAATATCTGATCTATCTCCCGCAAGACCCGATCCGATAAGATAACCGCCGTTATCGCTGGAGAGATTTTCTATTGCCTCTCCATTACTCCCCGATGCAAATGATTGACCGACAAAAAGACTCGCGGCGTTGTCCGCCCCCCAATTGGCTGTCAGACTGCCGCCGACGTCGAGGCGCGTGCCTTCCTGCCAAAAATCAAAACCTGAAGCTTTGTTGGACTGCCAAAGCAAAGCCGCAGTTAAATCTGCATTACCTGTGTCTTCGGAAAAAAGAATGTCACCTGCGCCGCTGTCAGTAAATTCATCAAGTCTGGCATCCCCAAAGCTTTGCGTCACTTGCAGCCGAGGCTCCAAAACCCAATTAACTTTCTCACCAACCTTCATGAAGGGGTAGCGAATATCAACGCCGACTTGGCCGAGTGTCCTGTTGAAATCATTGCTGTCTGCATCTGGTGAAATGTCTCGGTCTGCCTCGATGTCATAATAATCTGCCCGAACATTTGCGAAGGGTTTGACTTCAACGCCGCCGGGCGCAATCCATGTTTTTCCGTAATCCAGAGCCGCTGTTGCGCGCGTGTAATCGGACCCGGTATCGCGAGTTAGGACCGTCACATTTCCTGAGGCTTTCAACCGTCCCGACAGGACCGGGTCGGTTAAGTAATGTTCGGCCTCTAACCGCGGTGCAACAAAAGGCAGTAGACCGTCATCGACCTCGGCAAAGAGGAAATTATCGCCTCGTTCTAAAATGCGGTCGCGCCTATCTTGGAATGCGACCGTCGAGGCGGTTAGACGTGTATTATCATCTAGTCCAATAATGAAAGCTTGAGATGTATTTCGAGCCGAGTCGCCTTGATAAAGACCTTGGGTTCGCCACCGACTACTTAGGTTATAGCGCTCTAGATAATTATCATCGGACGTATATTGGAGACCAAATCCATAGGTCCAAAAATTTGTTGGCGCGAAAAGGCCTTTTGCAAAAACATGTGCCCGCGGGTCTTTACCAATAGGCGCGTCTTCTGGATTTAGGAATAATGAGGCGTCATTAAAGGCCCTGCCGTCATTATCAAAAATGCTTCCATAGGTGATGCTGCCTTCCACTTCGACTCGGCCGGTATGGAATTGGCGAGACACATCATATTCCAGAAGCGGATTTACTTTGGAGTAAATACGAGGCGTAAAGGTCGCCTCTGTATAATCATCGATTGCCCAATAATAGGGGACTCTGACATTCACACCTGTCGCGTTAGAATACCCAACGAAAGGCGTTAAAATACCACTTGCGCGCTCTGCACTGGGATCGGGATGGGCGAGATAAGGGGTGTAGAATACGGGCAGGCCAAAAAGTTCAAATGTTGCATCACGGTACTGAACCGTCCGCGAGTCTTTGTCTTGCGTGACTTGCCGCGCTTTGATGCGCCAGCTCGGATTGGGTTTCTCTTCGCAAACCTCACACGCTGTATAATAAGCATTATATAACTCCACCTCTCCGTTTTCGCCGCGGGCGACGAAACTAGCCGCCGTGAGGCCGCCGCCGGGCAAGCGGGCTACGAAATCTGTCGCCGTCCCGGCCTCAAGTTCGTTAGAAAGCTCTAGCTTATCGGCATATTGCGAGCTCCCATCAGCCTGCACAAGGACCACATTGCCTTCAGCGATGACCTGGCCAGACGTGAGATTATAGACGACTCGGTCGGCTCTAAGTGTTTTGTCTTGATACCGCCCTTCGACACTGCCCTCTGCTGTCAAGATCTGCGCAGCTTCATCATTTGTGAGCGTATCGGCTTCGAGGTAAATTATATCTGGGTCCCGGAACGGGCTGTCCGGCGCAAGTTGTAGATCTTGATTGGATTGCGGCGTTTGTCCAAATTGAGCATATGCGGGAGTCATTAGCCCGGCAGTTGAAAGACAGACAGTCGATAGCGCTATAAACGCCTTGTAATTTTTACTCAGTAGTATTGGCAAAATATCTCCGCCATATCCTCGACCCCATTGACACCGCCTTAGCCGAGCTGCGGGCTGCGGTCCATGCGCGAACAGCTTAAAAAGCAGATAGATTGAGGGACTTTAAGGATGGCCGATCCGTCTTTCAAAAAGGGCCTTCAGTTTCATATATCTTGATATTCGACCTTGCTATTGTTTATTTTGCTTTCGCTTTTGAGCCCCATGTCTCCAAGGTAAAATTTTCTGAGGAACAGGTAACCACGCCAAAGGCTGCCGTTGCGAGTTTCAGGGGCGGAGTCTCGCAGGCGATGCTATCCACGGCACTTAAGCAAAAACGGGCAATACCGTTACTTGTGACAACCAGCACATCCCCAGGGGTTTTTGACATTTCCGTAAAAAAACGACGCCAGTTAGACCGAATTTCATCCGGGTCCACATGCCAGCCATTAGGCACAATAGCTTTGGAATCCCAGTCCCTAATGGCTTGCTGCCCAATCCGGTTAATAACCTCTGCCTCAGGGCGATTTTCGTCGATACCGTAATCAATTTCTTTTAGAAAATCTCTTTCAGTCAGGGTCGCTGGATGGGCGTTGCCAAGAATTATCAACGCCGTTTCTCGTGTCCGCCTCAGATCAGAGCAAAAAGCGCGTTCAAATTTGTAGGGGCTGTCATCAGGATGAAAGAAAGCTCTAAGGCGCTCGGCTTGAACCTGGCCCGAAAGCGATAAAGGCAAATCTGTTCTGGCACCGACCCGCGTGACCACATCCCCTTTATCGAACGTATTTCCGTGGCGGCAAATAATGATGCGGGTCGTCATGCGGCGCCTTTATAAGGATCGCCTGAGAGCGCGAGGATCTTTTCTGCCCGCTCTAAATCTTCAGGGCTGTCAATGCCGGATATGGACACTTTTGCGGGCTTGACGGGGACAGCCGCGACATGAAATCCAGCTTCGATCATGCGAAGTTGCTCAAGGTCCTCCAGGATTTCATACTGGCTTCTCGGCATGGCGACATAGCGCTCAAGCGCGTCAACAGTGTAGACATATAGCCCAATATGTCGACGGATGGGCGATGTCTTTGTTCGGCCGCGTAGCTTGGCTTCATGTTTTATGCATGGGATAATATTTTTTGAAAACCACAACGCGCGGCCACTTGGATCATGGATTAAAGTTGTGCCGCTAAAGGGCGTTGTTTTTTTATTGCCCCGCAGAACGTCCAGGCTATCCCAAGAGAGTTGAACATAAGGCGTGGCAACATCTACGCCGGGGATCATGGCTTCGGCACAGGCAGTGATATGGCTAACATCCGTGAATGGGGCGTCGCCCTGCAGATTAATAACAAAACCGGCGCTGGGCGCAAAACGGCGATAAGCGGCGCGCGCGCGGTCGGACCCGCTGGCGAGCTCCGAGCTGGTCAGGACGGTAGGAATATTGTGTGCGTTGCAGTGATCCAAAATTCTGTCATCATCCGTTGCAATCACATAGCCGCTATTAGGAATGGTCCGACAGGCACGCGCAGCAATATCTGCTGTGCGGCGGATCATGCTAATGCCGTTTATCTTCGCAAGGGGCTTTCCGGGAAACCGGCTAGACCCAAAGCGAGCGGGAACAACGATGAGCGTGTCCATACCGTGCAAGTCCTATTAGCAAAACCTGGCGAATTGGGCTCCATTTACCCTTTTCGCGAGGCGTCTGCGTTTATGACACAACAGGAAATGCACTAGATGTAGCCCTCTTCAAGCAGTGTTTTCATATCGATCAGGCCGATTGATTTTCCGTCCTCGACAATAAATGCGTTAGAAATTCTTTTATCTGTAAAAAGGTCAACAACGCGTCTTATTGTCATGTCTCGCGTCAAAGATATCGGATCGGCTGTCATGATGTCAGCCGGTTGCTTGTTGAAAATATCTTGCGTTAGGGCTCGCCGAAGGTCGCCGTCCGTGATGAGGCCCATCAATTTGTCAGTCTCGTCCACCACGGCGACACACCCCATACGGCTCTCTGTTATAGCGATGATGACTTCGCTCATTGAAACAGAATGAAGAATTTTAGGATTCGGTCGAGATCTGATCTCAAGCCATTCGCCAATGGTTTTTAGTTGCAATCCTATTTTGCCGCCGGGATGTCTTTGGCCGAATTCTTCACGGGTGAACCCGCGCTCTGTCATGACTGTCACCACTAGCGCGTCGGCTAGGGCCAGAGAATTTGTCGTGGAGGTCGTCGGCGCGAGGCCATTTGGACAGGCCTCCGGCGCGGGAGGCAAGCGCAATACAAGCGTGGCGCTCTTCCCAAGTGTTGAGGTGGAGTTCTTGGTTACTCCAATAATATTCACGCCCATTTTGCTAGCATAATGGATGACATCACGTAACTCGCGGCTCTCCCCAGAACTCGAAAAAATTAGCAATGTAGAATCAGCGGACACCATTCCCAAATCACCGTGGCTGGCCTCAGTTGGGTGCATGAAAAATGCGGGTGTCCCGGTAGAGGCAAAACTGGCTGCAATTTTCTGTCCGATATGACCGGATTTCCCTACGCCGACGACTATTAAGTAGCCCTGGGTTTGCAAAATCAGATCAACCGATTTGGAGAAGTTCTCATCAATTGTTTCAAGTAAGGCGGCGAGTCCCGCTTGCTCGGCGCGGATAACCTCTTTCGCGCTGTCAATTCGCGCGGCGTGGCTAGGCTGTAGGGACATGGGCCATTCCTTCAGAGTGAAATTGTCCTAAAGGCTCTTATCCTTAAACCCGGCACAGAACAAAGGAAAACACCTGCTATGAGAGGTCAGCGGCTGACGCTTTTATGAGATCTCTGGCGCCTTCGCTGATTTCGCTATGCGTCTGCGCAAAGGCCATCACGGCTTCAAAATACCCCAGCTTTGAGCCGCAATCATAATCTTGACCTTCATAAACAAGCGCATGAAAATCTTGTGATGTCATAAGGCGCGCCATTGCATCGGTCAGCTGTATCTCGCCGCCTGCGCCCGCTTCCTGATCCTTCAAAAGACCCATGAGTTCGGGCTGTAAAATATATCGGCCCGTAATTTTGAGATTAGACGGGGCGTCTTTTAGCGCCGGTTTTTCGACCATGCCATCCATCGCGATTAAGGATTGCGTTTTCGGGTTTGCCCCCGCACGCGGTTTGATAACGCCGTAGCTAGAGACCCGTTCATCGGGTACAGGGTCAACTGCGATAATATTCCCGCCAACCTTATTGTAAGCGTCCATCATTTGGGCGAGGCATGAGCGAACATCAGTTTGGATCAAAACATCCGGCAGGAGAACGGCAAAGGGCTCATCACCAATAATATCTCTTGCGCACCAAACAGCATGGCCGAGGCCCTTGGCCTCTTGCTGGCGGACAAAGCTCATCGTCCCTTCGCGGGGTTGTTTCGCTTTCAGTTCGTCATAAATAACAGTCTTCCCCTTGCGCCGCAGCGAGTCTTCAAGCTCGTAAGCACTATCGAAATAATCCTCGATCGCGTTTTTCCCGCGCGCTGTGACGAAAACAAAATGCTCAATTCCGGCCTCAATCGCTTCATCAACGACATATTGCAGAGCGGGTCGGTCCACGACGGTTAGCATCTCTTTGGGCACGGTTTTGGTTGCGGGTAGGACGCGAGTCCCAAATCCGGCTACAGGCAGAACGGCTTTTTTGACAGGCTTCATAATAATCTTCCGCGATGTCTATGGGGTTTACATATCACAATGAGACGTCAAAATTTATATTTTCTGATCAAATTCACCGATTTCTGAATATTGGCTTAGACGTCGTTCAATTTCTCGGAACATACCGACCATATTATCTTCGGAGGTAGGGCTTTCGACGACAACCACGAGATTGGGCGTATTGGAACTCGCCCGCATGAGGCCCCATGTGCCGTCTTCCAATGTGATGCGCACGCCGTTGACGGTATTCACATCGGCAATGGACTGGTCGAGAATTTTCATCCCAGCGTCGGCATCGGCTTTCACCTCGGTAATGATACGTTCAATCACGCCGTATTTTTCCTCATCGGCGCAGAATGGGCTCATGGTCGGAGAGCCCCAAGTTTTAGGCAGCGCTTCGCGGAGGTCGGACATTTTCTTATCTGGATTGCGGTCTAGCATTCGCAGGATTGCAATGGCGGACACGAGACCATCATCATACCCGCGGCCAATAGGGGCGTTGAAGAAATAATGACCGGATTTCTCAAATCCAACCAAAGCCTTCAAATCATGGACGCGGCGTTTAATATAGGAATGACCCGTTTTGTAATAATCGGTTTTCGCGCCATTAGCCTTCAACACGGGGTCTGTGTGATACAGACCCGTCGATTTCACATCGACAACAAATTGGGCATTCTCATATTGCTCTGAGAGATCGCGCGCGAGCATCACGCCGACTTTGTCAGCGAAGATTTCTTCGCCCTCATTATCAACAACGCCGCAGCGGTCTCCGTCGCCGTCAAACCCAAGGGCGACTTCGGCTTTGTTTTCGAGACAGGCATCTCGCATCGCGTGAAGCATTTCCAGGCTTTCTGGGTTGGGATTGTAATTCGGGAAACTCCAATCCAGATCGCATTCTACCGGCACAACATCCGCGCCAATCCGTTTCAAAGCTTCCTCGGCGAAGGCTCCGGCAGTCCCGTTTCCGCAGGCGGCAACAACCCGAATGGGGCGGGATAATTTGATGCCCTTGGTGAGGTCGTCAATATAAGCGTCGCGGACACCTTCAACATAGCGGTAGCTTCCGCCTTCGCGGGCGACGGACTCGCCGTTTAAAACAATCGCTTTCAATCGCGCCATTTCGTCTGGCCCAAAGGTCAGCGGGGCTTCGATACCCATTTTAACACCGGTCCAGCCGTTGGAATTATGACTGGCGGTGACCATCGCGACCCCTGCGCAGTCAAGATGGAATTGCGCGAAATAAGCCATTGGCGACAAAGCCAGGCCAATGTCATGGACATTGACGCCCGCATTCATCAGCCCAGCCATCAGCGCCATTTTAATGCCAAGAGAATAATGACGGAAGTCATGCCCAACGGCGATATTTGGATCAACGCCGCGCTCATGCATGAGTGTGCCGAGGCCTTCGCCAAGCGCTTGGACGCCGTAGAGATTAAGCTCGGATGGCTTTTCTTCGCTAGGCAGGCCAAACCACCAGCGCGCGTCATATTCTCTGAAACCGGTTGGTTTCACCAAAGGATCCGTTTCGAAAGCCAATGTATTTGCAGCTATTTCAGGGCGCGGCGTGCGTGTCATATCTTTGTTCCCACTGTTGAGCGGCGTCTGTAGCGTAATATTCCTAAAAATTTAGGAAATTTTGCAGCAGGTTTTCACGCGCCGCAATGTGCGTGTTTGGCGACATTGGATTGCCGAATAATTCCGCTGCACTTTTATGATATTTGGCGCAGCGGCGGGCGATACTTATGTCTGAATTGAAATCAATTGTGTTGATGATTTTATCCTGTCCTGACCTATAGAAATTTAGTGGAATTTCTGGGATGAGCCCTCATGCAATTTATTGACCTCCATGCGCAACAAGCCCGATTAAAAGACGCGATTGACGCGGGCATTGCTGATGTCCTGCGCCACGGGCGCTATATTCTTGGTCCTCAAGTCGACGCCTTTGAAAGCGAGCTTGCAAAATTCGCCGAGGCGAAACACGCAATAAGCTGCGCCAATGGAACCGACGCGATATTGCTGCCTCTGCTCGCGTGGAATATTGGTCCCGGCGACGCTGTTTTCTGTCCGTCCTTTTCCTATTGCGCGACGGCCGAAGTCATCGCGCTTCGCGGGGCGACACCTGTCTTTGTCGATGTGGACAGGGGCACCTATAATATGGACCCCGAAAGCCTGCAAACCGCGATTGCGCAGGTTGTTCGCCAAGGCGAGCTCACGCCCCGGGCGGTCATTGTCGTCGACCTCTTTGGGCAATGCGCCGATTACCCCGCGCTCGCGCCCATCGTCCGAGACGCCGGATTGAAGCTGATTTCTGACAATGCGCAAGGCTTTGGCTCGACGCTGAACGGTCAGCATCCGCTGGCCTGGGCAGATGTGCAGACCACCAGTTTTTTCCCGGCCAAACCTTTGGGCTGCTACGGCGACGGCGGCGCAGTTCTGACTGATGACGACGCCCTGAATGATCTCATGCGTTCCCTGCGGTTTCACGGGCGGGGCGACGCGCCATTTGATAATAATCATATTGGCATGAACTCTCGGCTCGATACACTTCAAGCCGCCGTGCTCTTGCCAAAGCTTACTGTTTTCGCCGAAGAGATCGCCCGGCGTAACGATATTGCCGCGCGCTATTCGGAAGGCCTTCGAGATTATGTCTCTCGCGTTCCGCATATTCTGAACGGCGTGACCTCGACCTGGGCGCAATATACGATTGAGGTTGAAGACCGCGAGGGTTTGGCGGACGCTCTTAAAGCCAAAGATATCCCAACTGCGCGTTATTATCCGCTGCCGATACATATGCAGACGGCTTACCGCGAATATCCCGTGGCTGGAAATGGCCTGCCCAATACAGAGGCCGCCCGCCAGTCGGTGATTAGCCTTCCTATGCACGCCTATCTCTCTGCTGAGGATCAAGATCTTATCATAGAGACCGCAAAGCTGGCGCTTCAAAGTTAGGCCATAACAGCCGCGCG
This sequence comes from uncultured Caulobacterales bacterium, assembly GCA_937923965.1. Lineage (GTDB taxonomy): Bacteria > Pseudomonadota > Alphaproteobacteria > Caulobacterales > Maricaulaceae > Litorimonas. The sequence continues at coordinate 1,822 of CALDTL010000183.1, read as the reverse complement.
TATATTTTTGAGCGTCCTTAAAAGCCCTGCCGCGTCCTTAATATCGAGGCAGCTCGGCGCATCGCAGAGCGCGGCATCTGGGTCTGTGTGAAATTCCAAGAAGACGCCATCGGCCCCGGCCGCTACAGCGGATTTCGCGATAACCGGAACGCCCTCGCGGCGCCCGCCCGTTGATGCGCCCGCTGTGCGCGGATCGGCCCCCGGCAGCTGCACAGCATGGGTTGCGTCAATCGTAACCGGGACGCCTAAATCCTGCATCGCCCCAACCCCCAGCATATCTACGATAAGATTATTATAGCCAAAACTCGTCCCGCGCTCGCAAAGCACAACGCCCAGATCCGGCGCGGCCTCGCCGACTTTCGAGAGTATATTTTTTACATCCCAAGGCGCGAGGAATTGCGCTTTCTTAACGTGCAGGACCCCGCCCGCCGCCTGCGTGGCTTCGGCCATAGCAACAACAAGGTCCGTCTGGCGGCAGAGGAAAGCAGGGAGCTGCACAATCTCGGCGACGTCCGCAACAGGCCCCGATTGTTCCGGCGTGTGAACATCCGTACAAATCGGGACATTGAGCTCGCCTTTGACTTTTTCTAGCATGGCCAGACCTGACCTGAGGCCCGGCCCGCGATAGGATTGAATGGAGGAGCGATTGGCCTTGTCGAAACTGGCCTTAAACGCATAGGGCAGGCCAAGCTCTGCGCAGATACGTTTTAATTCCGTGCCGATTTCCAGCGCCAGTCCGACATCCTCGAGCACATTTAATCCAGCAATCACCGCCAGCGGGCCGTGGCCGCCAATCGTCCAATTAGACGCTGCATGTGTAATGGGTGTCATGTCGCATTATCCTTTAGGGATGATATGGCGGCCTTGTCTCTGATAAGGGGGAGGGTGTCAATTTGCGTTACGGGCCTCCCCTTTCTTCTCATCCCAGCGAAGGCTGGGATGGATGTGTTGAAGGCTAACACAGAAACAGGACATCTGATGCACCCACTCTACGTCAAACCTATCCCAACCTACGTTGGGATGAGAAACTGTGGCGTGAAAATACAGCCAAGCGAAACCTCCTACTGACAATCTAGTGCCTAGCCTTAACCTGTATATGCCCCAACGCGGGTTGGGCAGTTGAATTTTCCATAGGAAAATCAACTAGGCGGGCGGCAACCCGCAAATAGAAGGCGAAGCCTTCGAAAGAAGGACCGCCCGCAGGATCGGCACTCACGACGGAATACCGAATAAATAGTTTTGTTTTACGCAAGTGATAATCCTGCGGCAGCAGTTTTTGATACACCGGGTGGGGGTCCTGCAGTTTCACCTTCCGGTCATGCTTGCCATGAGGTCGTATCATCTGGTTAGGATGCTCGAACCTGTCAGCCATCAGTGTGTCCTAACACCTCAAACCAACCCCGCCTTTTATAGCGGTCATGACAGCCCCGGTTTAAGACGAAGCAGTCATCTCTCAGCGTAAAAGGTCCGGCACAGTCTGGGAACTAAACCCCAGATGCTCAACCCTGCCGTCCCCCGAGCCAGTCAGAAAGCGCTAACCTGTCCAGTGCCCAGAAGAACAGTTTAAAGATGACACAGCTTTCCAAAGCGCGGACGCATCTTTTTTGGCGTTGATTTTATGGGGAAAATTGGGGTTTGACTGTAGGAAAGATATTTTTGGGATAGGGATTGAGGGCGTTTTTATCCGCATATCGAACATTATTGAGCGGCTTAAACCGCCCCCGAAATAAGATACTCTATTTTTTTGTACGCGAGGGCAGTGTGGACCTGCAGCTACTACCAAATCTCAAACACTATCATCGACCGTTTTGAAGCGACGAAG
>CALDTL010000182.1 GCA_937923965.1 uncultured Caulobacterales bacterium | reverse complement strand
GACTTCTAGAGTGCCGTCGTCCTGTAGCTGGATTTTCGACTTATAATCCTTGCCGCTTTCCGCGTCATAGATGCGTCCGCCGGACCACTTGCTTTTTTTGGCTTCAAATCCCCATAACATGCGGGAGCCCAAGAGAGGTTTCTTCGCGAGCTCTGCGTCCGGGTTTTTATCATCCAAGAGCCCCGCTGCATTTGGCGCATCTATAACGACTAATGTCCCGCAGGGCGTGCCGTCCCCGCAATCCGCTATCTCGACAAGGGCTGAGCCGGACTCGACTTTCCATGTGCCAAAAACGTCTTTTCCTTCAGCCGCAACTGAGGGCGAGGCGATCATCATGGCCGCAGCCGCCCCTAATAAGAATTTCAGGGATAAAAATCTCATTGTGACATCAACCGTTTGAAGAGACGTTGTTCCATATAGCCATCAGCCGTCAGGCCGTTAGCAGCCTGCCAGGCGCGAATGGCGCGGCGGCTATTGGGGCCGATACGGCCATCGACGCCGCCTGTGGAAAATCCCAGATCGGTGAGTTTCTGCTGCAGGGCTTTCTTATTCTCAAAAGAGAGTAATTCATCGCCGCGCGGCCAATCTTGTTGGATGCCGGGCTTACGGGCGAGGGCGTCTGATAACACGCTAATGCCCATCACATAGCTGGTGGAATTATTATACCGCTTGAGGACATCAAAGTTTTTGAAGGTGAGGAATTTCGGCCCCCGCGCGCCGCCCGGCGCAATTAGCTTTGCCTCCAGAAATCCGGCTTCCGCGCTCCAACGCCGTCCCGAAACAGGTTGAACGCCTAACGCCGTCCAGGCATTGACGGTCTTCTTTGTGCTATCCGTCACGGAATAATCGAACCCCGCTGGGAGTTTGACTTCGGTCATGACAGGCTCGCCCGCCCGCCAGCCAGAGCGCGAGATATAATTCGCAGCGCTGGCCAGCGCGTCGCCGGGCTGTGTCCACAAATCCTTATTGCCATTGCCGTCCAGATCCACGGCGTAATCGCGAAAGGTCGTCGGGATGAATTGCGTCATGCCCATCGCGCCTGCCCACGCACCCGTCAACTGCTCCCGGCGTACATCCCCCGATGCCAGCAGGTCAAGCAGCGCATAAAGCTGCTGTTCGCCGAATTTTTGGCGGCGGCCCTCAAAGGCAAAGGTAGAGAGCGAGTCGATAATGTCATGCTTGCCGAGGATCCGGCCATAGCTCGTCTCTAGGCCCCAAATTGCCGTCAGCACTTCACGCGGCACGCGGTAACGCGCTTCAATTATGTCCAGCACAGGATCGACTTCTGTCATCTTATTGCGCCCGCCGCTGATTCGGGCGTCGCTGGCGGCGCTATCGACATAGGACCAGACGGGCTTTGTAAACTCTGGCTGATTGGCATCGCGTTCCAGCGCCAGCGGATTGATATTCGCGGGCAGGATGACAGAGCGCACGAGGTCCGGCGCGTAATTTTTGGCGATAGCGGCATTGATAAATTGCCCCTTCCAAAACTCAAATCGCTCGGCTTGCGACAGGCCCGCTGCGGGCTCCGCAATGACGACCGCCGACCTGAGCTGCGGCTGCGGTCCGGCTTCCGCTTCGGCCACAGGTGTGTTGGCGCAAGCCGCGAGTAAAAAGCTGGAAGTCACGAGAAGTACGGTTTTCATGGACAGTCTCTAACAAATTGCGCAGGCATCCGATAGGTGTCTCTATATGACAATGCTGATAGGATGGTTAACCGGGGCTAAACAACCCGCGTAAAGACTCTTCAGTTCTCGCGTTGACAGCCCCTTTAACCGCCCCTATACGCCGCCTTTAATTTTAACCTTCTGATGAAAGCGCACCGCCATGAAAGTTCGTAGCTCTCTGAAATCGCTTAAGGGCCGCCATCGCGATTGCCAAATTGTCCGTCGCAAGGGCCGTCTTTACGTGATCAACAAGACAGACCCACGTTTTAAAGCCCGCCAAGGCTAAAACCTGCATTTAGGCTCAAGTGAGCCTGACTGAAACTTTATGATGAGGCCTCTTGCCAGAACCGGCAAGGGGCCTCATTCTGTTTGAGATGAAGACTCTCGCCACAGCCCTGCTTTTTGCGCTTCCGGCCGCCGCCCTTCCTGTGATTGCCGCGGCGCAAGCGAGCCCGCAAGATCATCCGCAAAACGAAACTGACAATGGCCGCGTGATTATCCAAATTCCGCCGGTGGGTGAATTACCCCCGCCAGAACCGTTGCAAATCCCGCCGATTGAGGACTTTAATCCAGAGACCGACCCCGAGGTGACGCCCTTAGATGAGACGCCGGAGGTCGGGATTGAAGGCGAGGATATTGTGCCCGAGGACATCGCGCCGGATTATTCGAAACTCTCGCCCCGCGCCGAACGCGCGGCAAAGCTCGACGACCTCTTCGCGAAACTCGCCGAGCGCGAGGACGAAGAAAGCGCCAATCTCGTCGCCGAGGAAATCACCGCTATTTGGACGGAGAGCGGCTCGGCCTCCGTCAATTTACTCTTGCGGCGCGGCTCAGAGGCAGCGGCCAAAGGCGATGCGAAACTTGCGCGTAAAATGTATAATCACGCGGTGGATCTCTCGCCGGAATTTGCGGAAGGCTGGGCGCGATCTGCGCGTCTGGCGCTGACGCAGAAACAATATAACCGCGCTCTGAACGAGAGCCTGAAAGCCCTCGCGCTAGAGCCGCGTCATTTCTATACGCTCTGGACGCTCGGCAATGTGCTCGAGGTATTGAACCGCCCCGATGACGCGCTCGAAACTTACCGCGAAGCTAATCGTCTTTATCCCGAACTCAAAGTCGTCAAAGACCGGCTCGCGGAATTAGAAAATGAAGTCGAAGGCACAGTGCTCTAGGCGCTGCGCGGCGCACCTAACTGTCACCTTACGCAAAGGGGGCAGGCCGCACGCTATTTCCGCCACGCATTATTGATTGCGTTCACAAACAACTGTCATCCCGGCCTTGAGCCGGGGTCATCTGAATGCGCACCAAGCCGCATTGACAGCGAAACACGTTGTCCTCTCTCCAACCTCATTGCTGGGCTGGTCCCGGTTAGTTGTTTGGCAGG
>CALDTL010000181.1 GCA_937923965.1 uncultured Caulobacterales bacterium | reverse complement strand
TTTTCTTTTGCTCTGACACACACTTTGCAGCGACGCAACGGGCTGGGGTGCAATCTGTTAACGCAAATTACCGCTAGGGGTTGAGCTATTCCGATGTGTAGATTAGAGGCCTCTGGCGTTGGGGTAAAAAGATACGGGATAATCTTGTGAGGCGAAATACGATTTCAGCGATATCGCTGCTGGCCGCCATCTGCATGCCCTGCGGCAGCGCTTGGTCACAAACACAATTACCCGCACAGCCACAGGGGCAAACCACAGCACCCGCACAGGTCCAAACTCAACCGGCAAGCGATATCAACGGCGCGACATCCGAACAATCGGTGCAGCGCTTCACGGCAGATTATTTCTCGCAATTCGCCCCACAAACCGCCGCAGACATGGTCGCGCGGATTCCGGGATTTGAGATTAGCGGCGGCGGCGGTCAGCGGGGGTTTGGGCAGGCGTCTGTTAATATTTTGATCAACGGCCAAAGGCCAAGCTCCAAATCCCAGGGTCCCAGAGAAATTTTAGAACAAATCACCGCGGATACGGTCGTCAAGATCGATATATTGGACGGGGCGTCACTCGATATCCCCGGATTGCAAGGGCAAGTCGCCAACATCATCGTTCGCGCGGGCGAGTTATCGGGCAGCTGGCGATATAACGCCCGTTTCCGAGAACGGTCAGAGCCTCAATATCTAGAAGGCGGCGTGACCCTTACGGGGCAGCGCGGCGATCTGAGTTTCTCAACGCAGATTGATATTGGTCAATTTATCCTAGACGAAATTGGGGATGAGCAGTTTTCATTACCAGACGGCACCATATTCGAAGACCGAAATGAACGCCTCACGCTTTCGGATCAAAGGCCAAATGTAAATTTGAGCCTTGGCTGGACACCTGAGGCCGGCGGCCTCGCGGGACATGTCGCCAATCTTAACCTCTCCGCATCCCTGTCCAATCGTGACACGAGAGTCCGAGAGGATTTCAGGGCCCTCACTGATGATGGCCGCACAGGCCGGTCCAAATTGGCAACAGGGGAAGATGAATTCCAATATGAAATCGGCGCTGATTACGCCCTCCCCGTGGGCCCGGGCGAATTAAAGTTTATTGGGCTTTATAGGAATGAAGACTCGGATTTTCCGACTCGCTTTGTCATTTCGGAGGAGGGCGAAACCCCATTGAGGCGCACAATTTTTCGCGATGACATAGAAACCGAATCCATCCTGCGGGCTGAATATAGCTTTATTCCTGCCCAAGATCATACGCTCCAGTTTTCTGGCGAATATGCTTTGAACACCTTAGAATCGGATACGCTTTTCACATTTTCCGAATTTGACGACTTTTCAGACTTCGTGGAGGTCGAGGAAAACCGGTTCGAGGGGTTTATCACCCACGGCTGGAAACTCTCTGATAAATTTAATCTTCAAACGTCCATTGGCGCGGAATATTCCGAAATTGACGTTCTGAGTATTGACGCCCCGCCCCGCGATTTCGTTCGTCCTAAAGGTACGATATCTGCCAGCTATACACTCTCGCCCGAATGGACCTTCCGAAGCCGTATCGAGAGGCGCGTAGGACAATTAGGGTTTGGGAATTTCGTATCCACCGTCAATGTCACGGATGAAAATGCCAATGAGGGCAATGACGAAATTGTGCCAGATCAAAGCTGGGTGTTTGGCGCCGAAGTTCAACGCAATATCGCCGTTGGATTATCGGGCACGGTCTCCGCAGAACTGCAGCTCCGCGAGGATATTATTGAAAATATCCGGTTCACCAATGGCACCCCAAATGATCGAAGTGATGACACATTTGGGCCCGGAAATATCGACCGCGGAAATCGTTATAGTGTCGAGGCGGATTTAACTTGGGTGTTAGACGAACTGGTCACGCCGGGCCTGCGATTGGGGCTCCAAGGCGGCGTTTTTGAATCCGCTTTAGACGATCCCATAACGGGCGAGAGCCGTGCATTCTCGGGCAATACCCATTGGTTCTATGATGTAGAATTTAGATATGATCTTCCAAATTCGCCCTGGGCTTTCGAAGGTGAAATAGAGCGAAACGGGCAACATCCTAGTTTCCGTGTGAATGAGCGGAGCCAAAACCGGTTTATTCGCCCCGAGATTGAACTTGCCGTCATCCATAAAAACCTCTTTGGGATCCAATGGACCGTCGGCGTTCAGAATATCGCAGATTTCAAATTCAAGCGCGAGCGGCAAATTTACGACACGGACCGGCTTCTGGGCGAGATCATTCGCGAAGAAGCCTTCACGCGCCGCAGGGGCCGCCGCGTTATTATTGAACTGACGGATACGTTTTAATAAATGCAATCGGTATAGGCGCGCATGATGTCGCCCGCCCATTCCCTATTAAATTTCTTAATGAGACGGTCCGCGCTGGATTGGCCTGATGCGACTTTGGCGTCTAATTCCTGAAGGAATACCGTTTCATTCTCGCCGTGGGAGTTTAATTTGGCGCGGGCGTTGAGCCCCGCGCGGGAGATCTCTAAGGCGCGCCTTGCGAGATCATTGACGGTCCCGCCGCGAAACTCCGTTTGTAAGCCTTTGGCTGGAACTGTTTCGCGCAAGGTCTGGCGCTCCTCTGCCGTCCAATCCTTGACCATATCCCAAGCGGCGTCCAGCGCGCTATCGTCATAAAGCAGTCCCGTCCAGAAAGCTGGCATGGCGCAAAGTTCATCCCAATGTCCCGTATCACAACCGCGCATTTCGAGAAATTTCTTCAGCCGCACTTCAGGGAAAATTGTGGAAAGATGATCTTCAAAATCTTTCATCGTCGCAGCCTCCCCCGGCACAACATCAAGTTTGCCGTCTAAGAAATGCCGGAAATCTTTACCAGCCGCATTCAGATACTCGCCGCCGCGATAGACAAAATACATCGGCACCGTCAGCGCATAATCGACATATTGCTCAAATCCAAAACCTTCATCGAAAACAAAGGGCAACATGCCCGTGCGGTCCGCGTCTGTATCCATCCAAATACGCGAGCGGAACGATTTATAGCCATTGAGCTTTCCGTCCGTAAACGGCGAATTGGCAAAGAGAGCCGTTCCAATGGGCTGCAGCGCCAGGCTGACGCGGAACTTTTTCACCATGTCGGCTTCGGAGCCAAAGTCGAGATTGGCCTGAACAGTACAGGTGCGGAACATCATTTCGCGGCCCATCGTGCCGGTCTTTTGCATATATTCGCGCATGATTTTATACCGGCCTTTCGGCATAATCGGAACATCTTCGAGCTTCGTATCAGGGCGAAAGCCGAGCGAGAGAAAGCCTGCGTCCATTTCATCTGCGACTTCGCGCACCTCGCGCAAGTGACGCGAGACCTCTGCGCAGGTTTGGTGAATATGCTCTAGCGGCGCGCCGGATAATTCCAATTGACCGCCAGGCTCGAGAGAGACGGAGGCGCCGTTCCGCGTAAGCGCAATGAGATGCCCCGCTTCAAAAACAGGCTGCCAATCAAACCGCTGCAAGCCTTCTAGCATAGCTTTGATCGAACACGGCCCGTCATAGGGCAAAGGTAATTTCTTGGCATTACAAAAGCCGATTTTTTCATGTTCGGTGCCAATCCGCCAATCTGCTTTCGGCTTGGAGCCGGAAGCAAGATAATCGATCATCTGAGATTTTGACGTGATCGGAGCTGATTTGGGCGTCGCTGACATGGTCGGGGTTTAGTCCTACGCGGCGGCGTGGACAAGCGGCAAAATAGCCAAGTTTCCAAACGATTCAGTGAAGCTGCGCCGCATTTTAAATTTGCTGCATAGTCGATTGCGAAGCGACCCGCCTGCCCTTATGTGGGAGTCGAAAAGATACCTACTTGTCGAGACAGATATGAAACTCCTCCTTATTGGTTCTGGCGGCCGCGAACATGCGCTGGCGTGGAAACTTGCGCAATCGCCTTTGCTCGAAACGCTCCATTGCGCGCCGGGAAATGCCGGCATCGCCGAGGTTGCCGACATAGTAGACATCAAAGCCGATGACATCATCGGCTT
>CALDTL010000180.1 GCA_937923965.1 uncultured Caulobacterales bacterium | reverse complement strand
TTGATCTCTCGGCGGCAAAACTCACCGGTTTCGCAGACATCTTCGCCGCCGCCGACCATACGGACGCCGCAATAGCGAACATCAGAGGCGATATCGGCGGCCTTGAAATCAGGCGGACCAATATGGGGTTGATTTTGGGTCTGCGCCGGAGAGTCCGGCGCAGCGCAGGCCGCGAGTAAAAATCCTGAGAGCAAAACCGCGGCGGTTATTAGAAACGCGCGCCGCATTAACCTGTCCGAACGTCCGTTTCGACGCGGGCCGCGATTTCAGGATCAAGCCGAAGTTCCATCGCGAGATGGTCGAGATAGTCTCTCTCGCGCGGGTTCAACCCATTTGCAATGCGGCAGGATGCGCCGTAAATTTCCAGCGCCATTTGCTCGTTTTTCGCATAAGCGGCAACGGCCTTGGGATCGACGTTACCCGCTAGGACAGCGCGGACATCCTCTGCATCAAGTCCCTCCAAAGAGTTGAACATCTCTTGCTCTTCTTTCGAAATATCCCCGTCCGCTTTGGCGGCAGAGACCATAGCCACCAAGAGCGCCTCGGCGCGGTTGGGTTGCGCTTGGCCATTAATCAGCGCCATGACTTCATCCATAGACTTTGGCAATTTTCCGGCTTGTTGCGCTTTATAGGCGATATATCCTAAACCGCCGAGGCCGCCTAGCGCAGCCAGTTTGCGGTTCGAGCGATTGCGCAATAGGAGGGCCATCGCGCCGGCCGTCGCTGCGGCGCCGATCCGAAGTTTTTTACGCGAATCAGCATTGTCGCCGACGCCGAGCTTTCCTGCTAAGGCATCTTCGCCCTGTTGGTATAAGGCTTTGCCATCGGCAATCAGCTCGTCCGTGTCAGCTGTTTTTACTTTTTTTACAAGGTCTTGGCCTTTGCCTAAGATTTGTTCCAATATATCTTGCGCGATCGCGGCGGTGTTTTGTGTCATGGGTGTCTCCAATTAATCTAAGCTTGCATACCCGTTGAGAGGGCTGCTTACAAACGGCACTTGATTTTTATATCCTCCAAGCTGAAGGCTTGCTGTATGAAGATTTGGCTCAAAAGCGTGTCCGCGGTGACAATCCTAGGTCTATTGGGGGCGGCAATTTATCTGTGGACGCCGTCAGCGCCGCGCTATGACCCGGACGAGGCGCGGGCCGCGGCCAGCGCCTATGAGGCCCGCATCATCCGTGATGGATATGGCGTGCCGCATGTGTTCGGCAAGCGGGACGCGGATACCTCTTTCGGCTTTGGCTATGCCCATGCCGAGGATGATTGGGCGACCATTCAAGACACGATAATCGCAGCGCGAGGGATGAGCGCAGAGTATAAAGGCAAATCCGCCGCGCCGCCGGATTACTTATATGACTTGTTCAAGGTGAGGGAGAGCGTCGCCGAGAATTACGACGCGCAAGTCAGTCCCGACGCCAAAGCCATCGCCCGCGCTTATGCGGCGGCTATGAATCTCTATGCGGTGAATAATCCCGACGAGGTTTTGCCAAATCTTTTGCCCGTAACCGAACAAGATGTGCTGGCGGGTTTTGCGTGGGCAACGCCGTTTTTTTACAGGCTGGACGGCTATCTCGAAGAGCTGTTTACGGCCGAGGACCGCCCGAATGTCTCGCCGTGGGGGCAGACGTCCGCGTTAGATATTCCAGATGCGGTGCGCGGCTCTAACGCTTTTGCTGTGGCCCCGTCTCGAAGCACGGATGGGCATACGCGGCTTATCGCCAACTCCCACCAGCCCATGACGGGGCCCTATGCGTGGTATGAAGCGCATCTCGTCAGCGAGGAGGGGATGAACACGCTGGGCGGCACATTCCCAGGCGTGCCGATCATGGCGCAAGGCGCAACGCCAAATCTCGCTTGGACCCATACAGTCAACCGACCAGACCTCATCGATATTTACGCGCTGGAGGTCGATGATCTGAAAAAGCCAAATCAATATAAGCTTGATGGGGAATGGATTGATTTTGAACGGTCCAAGTCTAAATTTCGTGTCAAATTGGCGGGACCGTTTTCGCTGCCTGTGAAACGCGATATCCTGTGGTCGAAACACGGACCTGTCCTATCAACGCCGACGGGGCATTACGCTATTCGGTTTGCCGGGCTCGGCGCTCTTGAGCCCGGCGGTTTGGGCGCTCTGGATCAATGGCTGGCCATGAACAAAGCGACAAATATGGCGGAGTGGCGCGCAGCGCTAGAGAGCCAAGGCGTGTTGTCTTTTAATATCGTCTATGCCGACCGCGACGGGAATATTGGCGCCGTTTATAACGCCCGCATGCCGCGCCGCATTGAGGGCCCTGAGTGGGAGGAGATATTGCCCGGCGACCGCTCTGAACTCATCTGGAATGACTTTCGCCCCGTTAGCGATCTGCCGCAAATCTGGAATCCGCCTTGCGGCTGGCTCTTCTCGGCCAATGCGACGCCGTTTCAGATTACGGACTCGGCGTGCGACAATAACCGCTCGGATTTCTCCGAAACTTTTGGCATCGAAGTCGACCGCATCACAAATCGGTCTCGACGCGCGCTGGCGCTGCTCTCGCCGGATGAGGCGATCAGCCGCGACGAGCTACTCGCCTACCGCGCGGATACGAAATATGACCCGCAAAGCGATCTTATGAAATTAGTTGTGCAGCTCGTCACAACAAAGACAGAGGATGAAACGCTGAAACAGGCCCAAGAGATCTTGCGCAATTGGGACGGCGATACGCGCAAGGACAGCCGCGGCGCAGCGCTGGCGGTGATTACGGGAACCCGGGCGCTAGGCTATGAATATATGGAAGAAGAGCGCGATCCGATGGAGGCTCTGTCAGAGACTGCCAGTGATCTGATGACGCGGTTTGGACGGCTGGATCCGGAGTGGGGCGAGGTCAACCGCCTCATTAGGGGGGATGTCAATATCCCCTTAAGCGGCGCGCCAGATGTGCTCCGCGCGATTTACGCGGACCGCGACGGCGTGGCCAAGGACGGCGTTATGAACGTCTTTGCGGGGGACACACACATCATTGTCGTCGATTGGTCCCCAGACGGGGCGCAAGCGGTAGACAGCATCCATAATTACGGCAGCGCCACGCTAGACGAGACCTCACCGCATTATAACGATCAAGCCGAGTTATTTGCAGACGGAGGGTATAAACCCATCGCCATGACGCTGGAGGAGGTGCTGGAGGTCGCAACGGAAGACTACGCACCGGGCGCGCGGTAAGACATTTCCAAAAGTAAGACATTTCCAAAAGGAGCCTCGCCATGCGCCTGGGCCGCTTGAAACGTTAGTTTCCTGATAATTGGTGATCGGGCTTGAATAAATCATAATTATTGGACGACGGAACTTTGAACAGCTAACCTCTTCTCAGGGCAGGCGAGAAGGATATTCTTAGATGGCGACTAAATCACGAAACGTGGCAATCATCGGCCTGGGTACATTTGGTGTCTCTGTTGCGAGAGAGCTGACCCGGATGGGAGACAATGTCCTTGGTATTGATGATGACCCCAAGCGTGTGACCATGATCTGTGATGAAATAAAGTCCTCAATCCAAGCTGATGCAACTGACGATAAAGCCCTGTCCCAATGCGCCCTTGAAACCTATGACGCTGTTCTGGTTTCAATCGGTGAAAACACAGAGGCGAGTATCTTGGCCGCCATGAATGTGATGGAACTCGGGTGCAAACAGGTTTGGGTAAAGGCCCAGACCTCGCGGCAAAAGAAAATTCTTGAGGCCATAGGCGTACATCACGTCGTCCTGCCGGAGCAAAGATTTGGGACCCATATTGCCCAAATAATCCATAATCCATACCTCGAAGATTTCATGTCGCTTGGGGATGGGCAATATGTTGTCATGATGGATGTCCACAATGCGCTGAAAGGGAAACGTCTGTCAGATTTGGACTTTGAAAAAGCGCATAGTATTTCTTGTGTAGGCGTGTTTTCGGATGGTGTTTTCACCAGCCCTGCAGAGTTCACTAAGAGCTTGGGCGAGAGCGATAAAATCATTTTGTTCGGGACACGGTCCCAATTGCGAAACTTCGCTGATGCGTAGTCCTTGTCTATGAAACGTTTTCTAGACCTGCCTGCGCCTGCTCTACTGGCGCTGCTATATCTTAGCTGGATTACGCTGGGCGCTTTATTACTCATGATCCCAGCCGCCTCGACGGATAGCATTACGTGGTCTGATGCGTTTTTCACAGCGACCTCTGCTGTGACGGTCACTGGCTTAGTTGTCTTAGACACTGGAGCGGCCTTTACGACATTTGGTCAATGCGTGATCATGCTGTTGATACAGTTGGGCGGGATGGGCCTCATGACATTTGCCGTCATAGTGCTCTCGTCCCTCGGGATGCAAATCGGATTAGCCCAAAGGCAATTTCTTCGCGAAGAAATGGGACTATCCTCGCTTGGCGGCTTACTCGATATTGTCTGGGTCGTGTTCAAAGTCGTGCTCGCCTGCGAACTCATAGGCATGGCGATTACGGCCACCGTCTTCGTGCCGGAATTTGGATGGCGCGAGGGACTATGGCAATCCGCTTTCCACTCAATATCGGCTTTTAATAATGCGGGGTTCTCATTATTTTCGGATAGCTTGATGGGTTATGTGGATAGCTCGATTATTATCTTTACAACATCCGTCCAATTTATTGTCGCGGGGCTGGGGTTCGCGGTGCTCTCCGATATCTTGATACACGGAAAATGGCAGAAATTCTCCCTCCACACACGTCTTATGCTGGCCGGAACATTGGCTCTAATTCTTGTTTCAATCATTGGATATGGAACGCTGGAGTGGAACAATCCTGAAACACTTGCGGGACTGGACTCAACCGGGGCGAAAATCAATGCAATTTGGTTTGAGGCGGTGACGCCGCGGACCGCCGGATTCAACGCCATGAACACTGCGGCCATGCAGGACAGCACGACACTGATGACGATGGTCTTAATGGTGATTGGCGGCGGCAGCACATCCACTGCAGGCGGTATTAAAGTCACAACAGCTGTCGTGCTCTTGCTGGCAACAATAGCCTTTTTTCGAAACACAGGCAAAATGCGAGCCTTTGGCTATAGTATAGGTCTGCAGCAAGGCCTGAAGGTGATGGCGCTGCTCACGATTAGTCTTTTCGTGATTCTGTTGGGTTTGTTTTTGATCGTCGCGACGCATGAAATAGACTTCCTGAAAGCGGCTTTTGAGGTCACATCTGCCTTCGGAACGGTCGGCTTGAGCCAGGGTGCGACGGGCGAGCTAAATGATTTTGGCCGCGCGATAATTTGTTTGATTATGTTCCTGGGGCGGCTCGGCCCCTTAACCCTCGGGTTTTTTCTAGCTTCCAAAACCGTGCCAAGAATACAATATCCCGAAGGGTCTATTTATTTAGGTTAGGACTGAAAGCGCTGTTTTGAAGTTCTGTCCCTCAAATGGGAAAGTCAGAATCAAAAATAATCAATGGTTTGATGGTAAATTCCAAAAACATAATCCGCGCATCCAAAACCCGTGATACCTTTACTAAGTTCTTTCAAACACGGGACAGGTGAGGCCTCGCTTGCTGGTTATAACGATCAAGCCGAGTTATTTGCTAAAGGCGGGTATAAACCCATTGCCATGACGCTGGAAGAGGTGCTGGAGGTCGCAACGGAAGACTACGCACCGGGCGCGCGGTGATGGTGCATAAAGGACGTTTTCCCAGTGACCTAAACCGCCCAAAAACGGCCTCTGGTAATGTTTGTGGATATGGTAGCATTCGCTCTCTCTCGACCTTCACCCTGTCTTAGCTGAAACCTTAGTTGCTAGGTATATTTTAAACATAACGCTATAATAATCGAACGTAAGCAAACCAAAATAGGCAAATAAATGCTCGCATTCGAAATTAACGTGAATAAAGAATATATTGGTAAATGCGGTTTCGAAGATTGGGTTGTTTTAAATGCAATTTTGACAGCACTAAAACCTAAAGATGCTCCAGATGAAGAAAATATCTCCTTCAGCGTAGGTGGACTTGCTGAGGTAAATTCTGAGAATACCGGGCAACACGTCCGTTTAATTCAAAGAGATTTGCAAATCGGCGACATCGTAGAAATTAAGGTGGTTGAAACGGATCATGTAATAGACCCGATTAAGAGATATAGGTCCGATTCCCAGATACAGGAAAACCCTTTCACCGAGGAGGAAATCCTCCAGATGGAACGCGAAGATTATGTGCGACTAAAGGCAAAGTTTGAAAAATAATTGTATCCTCAAATAGATTATTTTCGTTTCTTTACCATTTGCAACTGAATTGAGCGGCTTAAACTCGCCTCATAACAGCCGCTGGTAATGTTTTGGCAATCAATAAAGAAATTAAGATTTAATACGGGGCAACAATAGGTTCGAAACTATAGTCTGTGAAGTCATGTAGAAGTTCAGGTTCGCTTAACTGTCGCTTTCCCTTAAATCGACCTCGGTAGATTTTACCTAACTGAGCCCAAACTAGAGTTCCTTGATCCCATTCAGCCCATTCCCAATCCGGAAGGCGAATTGACGCGCCTGTTTCTAAGTTTTCAACTTCATGCTCATCCCAATAACACCCCTTACCCTTCGGGGCATCAACCTGCTCGTGAGCTATCTTCCTAAGAACCCAACCATTAGAGAGCGGCTTTTCAAACACCGTCTTTGAGTGCCATTTTCCTTGTTGGGCTCTTTCTGTGAGTTTCCATCCAGACCTAAGAAGCCGAGGATAATAAACGCCAGTGCACTCCGAACCAAAATGATGTTCAGGCCGCGCCTGTCTGTCACAGGCTAGTTTACTGTCCTTTTTTAGTGTATATTTCTCATTGAAGTGTCGGTCATTAAGCCAATATCGATTACTTGTAAGGAAAAGCCCTCCGCCTTCCCAACAATCACCTTTGGCATATAAGTCCATGGCCTTCAGAAACGGCGCTTTCGAAATAGCCGTCCAAGACCCTCGAGTTTCAGAATCCCATTTACCATTCATAGCAAAATAGATCATGTGCGTGCCGTCTGGAGATACGTCGGCTCGTCGCTCATAAATGCGCCCCTTCAACCATTGCCCGATAGTAAAAACATCCTTGCTGCGATCCCAAAGAAATGTGGCAACCTGTTTAGATGGACCGCGACGGAAAACGACACCAATATTCGCCACTGGTGCAAAAATTACGTGAATGCGAGGGGGGAATGTTTCTAGGGTATCAGTCAAAACGATCCTTCAAAATGCTTTTTGAGTTATTGCTAACTCTTGCCCTCAAGTAATTAAAAGGTTCTTATCTTTTGCCTTCTCTGGATTAACTGGGCGCCCTAAACTCGCCTCATCTAGGCCGCTCCCATGTGGATCGATTTACGTTCAAGATTGGCTTAAACTCAAATCTCAAGGTCTTTCCCTCTTTCTGAAAATGGAAAACTCCTTTATTTCAATCTCCTACACTCAATGATGAAAACATAATCCCCACTTTCAAAACCCGTGATATGTTGATTAAGTTCTTTCAAACATGGGACAGGTGAGGCCTCGCTTGCTGGTTTGGGAGACGATGGGTCTGAGCGCCCGGGTGTGAGAACTCGGGGTGTGCCGGGACTTTTACGCTGAGAGATGACCGCTTTGTCTTAAACCGGGGCTGTCGTGACCATTGGAAACAATGGGGTTGGTGTAAGGTGGTAGGAAACACCTAGCGCTGACAGGTTTGATCATCCTAACCAGGTGATACGGCCTCATGGCATGCATGACCGGAAGGTGAAACTGCGGGACCCCCACCCGGTGTATCAAAAACCATCGCCGCAGAGTCTTGTTTTTCGGACTTACATCCCGGGAAACGTCTTTCTGTAAAACTATTTTTCTACCCTTTGGTATTCCATCGGGAAGACAACTCTGCGGGCATGTCCTGCTTAATAAACGGATTTCGGCTGTTCCCAAGATGGGCAGTGAATATTTGCGCACGGTTAAAATTTTTACTTTAACGTCCGTCATCACAAGACCAATCGCGCCGGACAGCTCCACTGGCCTTTGGCTCATATCTTGTGATCCATAAGTAACCCTACAGGTGGATTGCAAGAACAAGTCTTGCAATGACGAAGAAAAGGCAATGCGCGCCGTCAATCAGGCAGCCCTAACGACACAGTCAAGAGGTAGGCGCATTCAATCGCACCACCTTGGCTCAGGCGAGCCTAATCACAGCCCCTCAGCGCTTTCGAAAATCTTTCTTCGGCGCGTCGGGCGCGTCCTTTTTCGGCTTCCAATAATCGCGGCGGCAGCGTTGGCCGAGCCGCACGAGAAGCTCGTAATTTATCGTCTGCGCGCTCTTGGCTTCGGCTTCGAGATGTTCGCCCCTAAAGACGACAACGCCGCCGACTTCAACGGTCAGGTTCGCATCCGTCGCATCGATCATAGTGAGATCCATGCTGACGCGGCCAACAATATTCACCTCTTCATCATGTAAAATGGCCGTGCCGCGATTGCTCTGATTGACGGGAATACCGTCCGCATAGCCCGCGCCGACCACGGCAATGCGCATATCGCGCGGCGCGACATAGGTGCCGTTATAGCCCAGCGTCTCGCCGGCCTTCACATAGCGAACTTGCAGGATAGGCGCGAGGAGGGTGGCGGCGGGCTTGCTGACTTCCTGCTCGGGCTTGGTCGTCGCGACGCCGCCATAGAGCCCAATGCCCGGGCGCACCATTTGGAAATGATAGGGCTTGCCGAGATAAATGCCCGCCGTATTGGCGAGGGAGAGCGGGGTGAGGGGGAGCTGCGCGGCGGATTGGCGGAACCGCTGTAGCTGGGTCTTGTTCATCGGATTGGACGCATCAGGCGCGCAGGCGAGGTGGCTCATGACCCATTCGGGATTGAGCGCCGCCCAGAGCGATTTATCGCGGCTAATGGCTTTCACCCCGTCAGGCGTCAGGCCGAGGCGGTTCATGCCTGTGTCGATGTGGATGGCCGTGTAGGGCGGCTCTTTGACCTCGCGGGCGACCGAGCCCCAGAACTCGGCTTGCTCCATCGAGTTGATAACGGGCTTGAGTTTCGCGCCGAGCAGCACGCCTTTGTCGCGCGGGGCGGGGCCGTTGAGCACATAAATGGCGGCGTTGGGGCCGACGCCGTCGCGCAGGATTTTGCCTTCGCCCGCTGTCGCAACAAAGAAGATGCGGCAGCCCGCGCCGTAAAGCGCTTTGCCGACCGCAACTGCGCCGAGCCCGTAGGCGTCAGCTTTGACGGAGGCCCCGATCTTCGCGGCGCCAACTCTGGCTTTCAGCGCGTCGTAATTTGCGCGAATTTGCTGGAGGTCGACCCGCAATGTTGGGCGGGTGGAGTAGCTGGGTTGGTGGATGGGTGTGGACATGGTCGCGCGTTAAACCGTTTAGCTTCGGAAGGAAACCAATCAGTTACATTGAAATAAGACCTGAACAGGACGGACGTGTGACGTGAATAGGGTCTGAATGCCTGAAGAAGATGAACCTATTGTCATGAGAGAGGCGAAATTATTCAGCTTTCGTTCAACGCCGCGCCCCTAGTGAAGAGATGCGCGCGTCCCAACTGTGACGTAAGATTCTAACGCTCTCCCTGTTGGAAGCGGCCGCCGCAGACTAATCATTCTGGCACGAATGAGGTCTGGCATAATGGCCCACGGTATCGCGTAGCAGGGCCGAGGCTGTCGGGTGTTTCTCTCTCTTACCCGGCAGCCCGGCTTCTGTCTTATTGTAATCTCGCGATTAGGCGGATGCGGTGTTTATCGCCGGAATGCGCAGGACCTGACCGGGGTAAATCTTATCAGGATCGGATAGCATCGGCTTATTGGCCTCGAAGATTTCTGGGTAGAGCTTCCACGTTCCGTAATATTTTTTCGAAATCGCGGAGAGCGAGTCGCCCGATACGACGGTATGAAATTGTGATTCGCGCCCGCCCATTTTGGAGGAGGCTTCGTCCTTCACGCCGCCAACGCCTTCGACATTGCCGACGGCCAGGATGATTTTTTCCTTCATTTCCTGCGAAACGGCTTCGCCGCCAACGGTCACAACGCCGTCTTCCGCGACGTTAATATCAACGCCGTCTGTGTCGAGACCATAGTCTTCGACTTCCTTCTTAAGCTTTTCATTGGCGTCCTTGCCTTTGAAAACATTGCCCATCGCCTTACCGGCGGCTTTCACAAATGGAATCATTCCAAACATACTCAAATACCTCAGTGTTGACTGCGCGACATCACGCTGGCCCAGTTTCTGTCACGCCGCTGGAGGCGAGGCCACAAAAAAAGTGGGAATTAACAGCTATTCGAGCCTGCCATAAGGCTTGGCCTTTTCCTGAACCCTCGCTATAGGAGCGCAAATCTTTTCGTTCAGAGGCTTACCGTCATGACACTTGTACAAGCTGGCATCTCAATTTTTGGGCTATTCAATATGGACCCAGCGCTTTTTGCCTTCGCCCTTATCGCGATTGCATTTGGCGGATTGAACATCCTCGAATATAAGCGGTTCGATTAATTTACAGCCTTAGACGTCAAATTTTATGGCTTTAGCATTTCTCCTTCTCACCATTGGCTTGGTCTTTCTGATCGTAGCTGGCGACATCATGGTGCGCGGCGCAGCGGCGCTGGCGCGGCATTGGGGCGTGCCTGCCTTGATTGTGGGCTTGACGATTGTTGCCTTTGGGACATCCGCGCCGGAGATGGTGGTGGGCGTGCAAGCGGCGCTGATTGGGCAAGGGGATTTGGCGGCAGGTAATGTTGTCGGCTCCAATATTGCCAATGTGCTTCTGGCGTTGGGCCTTCCTGCACTGATACTGGCTATCCCGACAAATATGTCTGGCGTTGGACGCAATGCGTTCATTGCATTTTTCGCAGCTGTGCTATTCGTGCTGCTCGCCTTCACCTCGCCTCTCGTGACGTGGCAAGGCGCGATCCTATTTGGCGGTATTATTGCCTATCTGTTTTATATGTTCAGGCTTGCGAAAGCGGGCGCAGATGATCCCATCCTCGAAGAAATGACAGAGATAGACGAGGGCGAAGACGGCCTTCCGACTAACGTGATAAAGTCTTTGCTGTTTGTTGTTTTGGGCATTGCAGGTCTCGTCTTTGGCGGTCACTTGATCGTGGATAATGCCGTGAAAATCGCATCTGGGTTCGGCGTATCAGAGACAATCATTGGCCTTACCATTGTCGCGATCGGGACGTCGCTGCCGGAAATCGCAACGGTTGTTGTCGCGACATATCGCGGACATCCCGAGGTCGCGATTGGGAATGTTCTGGGCTCTAACATTTTCAATATCTTCGCGGTGACCGGTGCGTCGGCTCTGGCGGGACCCATTATCTTCGATAAGTCAGTTATGGTCTTTGATATCTGGGTGATGTTGGTCGCAAGTTTCGTGCTGCTCATGTATGTTTTGCGCCGCCAGCCCATTGGCCGAAAAACAGGCCTCGCCTTTACGATCGGGTATGTCCTTTACATGTTGGCAATCGCTGCGCGTATGATGTGATGCGCTTCGAGATCGAAAAAGATTTCAGTTTTGAGGCCGCCCATTACTTCGGTCATGCTGATGCCAATGACGTTTTCAAAAAAATCCACGGGCATAGTTTCAAGGGCACAGTCACCATCATAGGCGATGCACAGGAAGATAGAGGCTGGGTGCGGGATCTCTGGAAAATTGAGCAAATCGTCAATGAGGTTGTTGAGCCACTCGACCACGCGCTCCTAAATGAAATTGAAGGCTTGGAGCAGCCCGCCTTAGAGCGCATCGCGGCTTGGATATTTGAGCGCTTGGCGCCCAAATTACCGGGGCTGGCCTGCGTCGAAGTTGGCCGTCCAAGCTGCGGAGAGCGCGCGAGGGTCCGTGTCTAAGGTGGTCCTTATCACCGGAGCGGCCGCGCGTGTGGGCGCGCACTTGGCGCGTGGTCTGGCGGAAGATGGCTGGCATATTTGCATTCATTACAACCAAAGCAGCGCGCCGGCAGAGGCGCTAGCAAAGGAGATTGCGGCGGCCGGCGGGTCAGCCTCCTTGGTTCAGGGGAACCTATCTGCGCCGGATCAAGTCGGCGGCCTGATTGAGACATGCGGGCGGGAGCTTCATGCGCTTATCAATAACGCCTCCACCTTCAAGTCTGACACCGCGCAGGACTTCACCACGGAGTCCTGGGAGTATCACCGCTCGGTCAACCTTGATGCGCCTCTGCGTCTCTCCGCTGATTTTGCGAAACAGGCCAGCGCGGGCGCGTGTATCATTAATATGATCGACCAGCGGGTCCTGAAACCCAACCCGCAATTCTTCACCTATAGCCTCGCAAAGGCCGGGCTTTACTGGGCAACAAAAACAATGGCGCAGAGCTTTGCGCCCAACATCCGGGTAAATGGAGTCGGTCCGGGCCCGACCCTTGAGAATACGGCGCAAGCGCCCGGTGAATTTGAGGCAGAGGTCAAAGCGACATTATTAGGCGAGGGCAGTCCGCCCGATACCATATTGCAAGGTGTCCGATATTTGCTCTCAGCAGAGGCGGTGACAGGGCAAATGATCGCCATAGATGGGGGGCAACATTTGATTTGGCAAACGCCTGATATGGCATTTGGGGGTGCGCTATGAGCGATAGAAAAACCATGTTGAGCCGATTTCGCTCTCGCAAGACCTTACCTGTCTCAACTCGAATTTTCGTCAAAGGTCTCATGATACAGGCCAGCATCGGCGTGCATCCGCATGAATATGAGGCGGCGCAACCGATTGTCATCGATGTCGAGCTGGACATGGCGGATATGGACCTCCCAAAAGAAGACCGCCTGCATGAAACCTTAGACTACGGTTTGGTCGCAGAAAAATGCGAAGAGCTGGCCCTGAAGGCGCATGTGCAGTTGGTAGAAACGCTGGCAGAACGTATTGCAGATTGGGCCCTTTCCGCAGACAAGCGCGTGCAAACTGTCGCTGTGCGTATCGCCAAGCCTCAAGCTCTGTTAAAAGCCGATACAGCAGGCGTGGAGATCATAAAATCACGATGACCTCCCGCCTCGGTTCCAAAAACATCCTCGGTTCGCTGCTACAAAGCTGCTCGACCGCTCCCATGACGGGGTGGTTTAGAGATGGGTGCTGCGAGACGCAATCTGCTGATCGCGGACGGCATTTGGTTTGCGCGGTGATGACGGATGAGTTTCTCGCATTCTCCAAATCGAAAGGAAATGATCTCTCTACGCCGCGCGCGGAATATCGTTTCCCGGGGCTGAAAGCCGGAGATCAGTGGTGCTTATGTCTTGAGCGCTGGAAGGAGGCCCATGCCGCGGGCTGCGCGCCGAAAGTCGTACTAGAGGCCACTCATCAGATGGCGCTAGAGCGCGTGCCGCTGGAGACATTCCAAGCGTTTGCGGTGGCGGCAGATACTGCTTAACTAAGGGGCATGTCGACTGACTCGCCTAAATCTGATGCGCGTCCGCAATATGGACCGAAGCTCATCGCCGATTATGTGAAACGCTTGCCGGGAAAGCCGGGGGTTTACCGCATGTTCGATCAATATGGCACGCTGCTCTATGTCGGGAAGGCGAAGAACCTAAAGAAACGGGTGACCGCCTATACATCCTATGAGCGCCACACTACGCGGATCCGCCGTATGATCCGGGCCACGACGGCGATGGAATTTGTGATTACCGAGAGCGAGACAGAGGCGCTAATTCTGGAAGCCTCGTTAATTAAGCGGCTCAAACCGCGCTATAATATCCTCCTGCGGGATGATAAGAGTTTCCCCTATATCCTCGTTCGCAAAGATCATCCGGCTGCCCAAGTTACGAAACACCGCGGGGCGCGGAAAATCAAAGGTGATTATTACGGGCCATTCGCGAGTGCAGGGGCGGTCAACCGAACCTTGGACACGCTGCAGCGCGCCTTTCGCTTGCGAAATTGTTCTGACAGCATTTACGAGTCCCGCACGCGGCCCTGTTTGCAATATCAGATTAAGCGCTGCTCTGCGCCGTGTACGGGCGAGATTGCACTACCGGATTATCAAGAGCTCATCGATGAGGCGGAGAGTTTTCTGCAAGGTAAATCAGATAGCCTTCGGCAAAAGCTACAAGCCGATATGGAAGCGGCCTCAAAAGCGATGGAATATGAGAAAGCGGCGGAGTTACGGGATCGTTTGCGGGCCATCGCGCAAGTTCTAACGAAGTCCGGCGCGCATAATGTCAATCCCAAGACCTTCTCAAATGCCGATGTGATGGGGATGTACACGGCGGGCGGGCAAACCTGTATTCAGGTCTATTTCTTCCGCGCTGGACAAAATTGGGGGACTAATTCCTATTTCCCAAGGCATTCTGCTGAGGATCCCCCTGAGCAAGTCCTCGGGGCGTTTATTGCGCAATTCTATTCGAACAAACCCATTCCAAAACAGGTCCTGCTCTCTCATCCTGTGGAGTCTTATGATCTTCTGGTGACGGCTTTGTCCGAACGCTCGGGTCGGAAAATTGACATTTTGATCCCAAAAAGAGGCGAGAAAAGAAAAATCGTTGGGCAGGCCGAGAATAACGCGCAAGAGGCCTTGGGCCGCAAGCTGGCTGAAACAGGCGCGCAAGAAAAACGCTTGAAAGAGATCCAAGAGATTTTCGGTATGGAGGACATGCCCCAGCGGATCGAAGTGTATGACAATAGCCACATTCAAGGCACCCATGCGGTCGGCGCCTTTATTGTCGCGGGGCCAGAGGGCTTTCAGAAACGGGATTATCGCACGTTTAATATCAAAGATACGACGATAACGCCGGGCGATGACTTTGGGATGATGCGAGAGGTCCTACAGCGCCGATTTGCGCGCTTGTCCAAAGATCCAAAATTGGAATGGCCCGACCTTGTCTTGATTGATGGGGGGAAGGGGCAGTTATCCGCTGTGACGGAGACGCTGGAAAAACTCGGCGTATTGGGGCGGATTACGCTCGTTGCAATTGCCAAAGGCCCAGACCGAAATGCGGGGCGGGAGACCTTTTATATGAACGGACGGCAGATGTTCACCCTGCCCATGCGCACGCCGTCGCTTTATTACCTACAACGCCTCAGGGACGAGGCGCATCGCTTCGCGATTGGCACGCACCGGGCTAAACGCAAGAAATCAATGGTCGAAAACCCCTTGGATGGGATTGACGGCATCGGCCCAGGGCGCAAAAAAGCTTTATTAAGTCACTTCGGTTCGGCTAAAGCTGTAAAAGGCGCGACAGTCGACGATTTGGCGTCGGTAGAGGGGGTCAGTCAAAAGCTGGCGCAAACGATACATGACTACTTCCATGAATAGTGATGATAACATCGAGAATCCGAAAGCCGCAGGCGGCGCCTTTGCGGATGCACTGACATGGCTCCGCATGCTGCTCATGCCTTTGGTTGCGTTTTTGATCTGGAAAGGCTGGCAGCCGGTTGAGCAAGGCGGGATAGATATGTCGCTGACACTCTTGGCATCGGCCTTATTTGTTGTCGCGGCGCTCACGGATGTTTTCGATGATTTCTTCGGCGGCGGCGAGCGCTCGGTTCATAGACGTTTTGGCTATTTGGATGATGTCGCGGATACGGTTTTGGTCGTTGGCACATTGGCCGCGCTTCTCTTTGTGGTTCACCGCGCCGGCTATATGTCGTGGACGTTCCTTGTTCCTGCGGCGATATTGATTGGCCGCGAAATAATTGTTGGGTTGTTCAAGGGGTTTGAATTGGCCCGCTTTATTGTGCCGGATACGCTGCTCTCTAATTTGAAGTCTGGCTTAGCCATGCTCGGCACTTGCCTGCTTCTGGCGTCTCCGTGGCTACAGGTTTGGGTGGACCGCATTCGAGCTGGGACAGATAAGGTTGGAGAGACCTTCGCCACGGCTTCGCCCGCTGTTTGGTTCGCCGGGGAGATTTGCTTATGGATCGCAGCGATTCTGTCCATCGTGACGGCCATCGGTTTGTTCCGTATGAATTTCTCTGCTGCGAATGACGCTTAATGAACAAGGCAGCGGTAACCGAGCCTAGCGATCGCCATAGGTTCTGGTGGGTGCCAAACGCATTGACCATTGGTAGAATTTGCGCCGTTCCGATATTAATGGCCGCAATTCTCGCTATGGGCCTCCGGCAAGAGAGTAGTCTGGCCAATGTTCCAATCTTATTCGGACTGTTTATAGCCGCAACGGCAACGGATTGGCTGGACGGCTATCTCGCGCGCAAATGGAAGGTTGTCTCCGGTTTTGGCCGCATGATTGATCCCATAGCTGACAAGTTGCTCGTCGCGGGGTGTTTGATTGCGTTCTGTATCGTCGCAAAGGGAAGCTGGATTTTCATGGTGCCTGCGGTTGCGATAATCTTCCGCGATATACTCGTCTCAGGCGCGCGAGAGCATGCCGCGCTGACAGGGCGCGTTATGCCGCCGACAAAATTGGCAAAATGGAAAACAGCCTTTGAGATGGCGTCAATTGCAGCGTTGATTGTCTGGACGATCGGAACGGCGATCTTGCCCGTTTCGGAGACGGTTCCGCAAATCACATATCTCGCAAAGATAATCGGCCTCGGCCTATTATGGCTGGCGGCGCTGCTGTCTGTTTACACGGGTTCGCTCTATTTACGCGCGGCTGTTGCTGACTAATTTCAGAGCATAGGAGAGGTGACGCGCGGCGCGAGTCGCGATAGTTGCAGCGCGATGTCACTTTGGACGCACATATCAATGGCTGCGGCGCGCCTCTTTGGTCCGCCAAATGCAGACGACGGCAATGGCCGAGCCTCCCATGTGGACGAAGCGAAGCTCGTGGCGGCCCTTGTAGCGCTAGGGGCAAAGATGGCGAAAGCTGACGGGCAAGTTCGCTCAGAGGATATTCAGGCTTTCCGGCAGGTCTTTAAAACAGACCCGCAAACAGAGGCCGCGATTGGGCGCTTTTTTAATCTCGCGACGCAAACAACACTAGGGTATCAACGTTATGCTCGGATCGTCGCGAAAGCCTTTCGCGCGCAACCCGGGCTGCTCGAAGACGTGCTAGACGGTTTGTTCCACATCGCGCTAGCAGACGGGATCGTCACCGAAGAAGAATTCGAATTTCTAGAGAATGTGGCTCAAATCTTTGGGTTTTCGGATCGAGAATTTAGACGTATCAGAAATTCCCATTTGGGGCAGGATGCAGATGATCCATATCTCATTCTTGGCGTCACCTATGAGATTTCTGATAGTGACTTAAAGCGGGCCTATCGTCGCCAAGCGGCTGAAAACCACCCGGATCGTCTCATGGCGCGGGGTTTGCCCAAGGAAATGTTAGGTCTCGCCAATCACAAAATGGCGATTATCAACCGAGCTTACGCCCAAATTTTGGCGGAACGTAAGTCAGAGCGCCCACGCATAGCGTAAATGTGACCTACCTTTCGGATTAGACACGAAGTTAGGCTTGACGAAAGCCCGTTGTGTAAACACATTGGGTTTATGACTCAGACTTATTCGCTCCAAGGCCGCAGATCCGGCGTATTCTCCACCGTAGCCCGCACGGCCTTTCTCGCTATTGCTGCAATCGGCGGAATATTCATGCTGCTCCTTTCGGTCTCTGTGGCTTTCTTCGTTGTTGCAGGGATCGCTGTGATCGGTTTTCTTATCTTTGCGTTTTTTTGGGCCAAAGCTAAAATCACGGGAAAACCATTTGGCCCTAAAGCCATGATGGGTGCGCAATTCGAGCAAATGCGCAAAGAGATGGACGTTCAAATGGAGCCGTTCGCTTCCCCTGACGCCCAAGAACAGGGACCGATTGTCGAAGCCCACCGCACACCTGATGGATGGTCGGTAGACGACTAACCTCTTTCAATCACGTCTACCCATGATAAGCCCGCGCCATGCGGGCTTTTGATTTTTGGGTAATGATGCTGTGCTGCCTTTGCTGGGGCGGTAACTTTGTCATGACATCCTGGGCCTTGGGCGGCAGTTCTGTGCAGCCTTTTATGTTGGCGTCCACGCGGGCGATACTGGTTTTGGCTGTAATGGGTGTTTTCCTCTTCCGCCCCTTACCCCCACAGTTCCCCAGATTACTCTTCGTGTGTTTCTGCGTTGGACCCCTGCATTTGGGTTTTCTCTACACGGGGTTGCAGACAGCGCCAGCCTCCGGTGCTTCTATCATTTCCCAAGCCATGATTCCGATGGCGACATTGCTCTCAGTGGTCTGGTTGAAGGAAACAATCGGCTGGCGGCGCGGCATCGCAATCTTTGGCGCATTGGGTGGTGTGATGATTATGATTTATGAACCGGGGGCTTTGAGCTTTGACCTCGGGCTTGTGTATGTGTTTGGGGCATATGTAGCCTTAGCCGTCGGGACCGTCGCCATTCGGCGTATCACGGATGTCGATTGGAGGGTCTACGTGGCATGGACCGCCGTGATGATGTTGACTCTCTGCGTAAGCGCCACCCTCTTGTTTGAAGAAAATCATGCAAAGATTTGGCGCGAAGATAAAACTGAGCTCTTAATAGCGGCGGCATATGCGGCTATCGCCATATCTGTCGTAGCTCACGGGCAATATTTCAGATTACTTCAAAATTATCCCGTCAAAAATGTTGTACCGTTAAGTATCATGGTCACTGTTTTCGCGACCATTCTTGGAATCCTATTATTGGACGAAGTGCTTTATCCTCGGTATATTGTTGGTGCGGCGCTTATTCTGCCTTGCGTTTGGATTATTGCGCGCCGCGGAACACCGCCCCCTGCGG
>CALDTL010000179.1 GCA_937923965.1 uncultured Caulobacterales bacterium | reverse complement strand
TGCGGCGTGTCGCTCATCACCCGCCCGCAGCGCCTGACGAAAACGTCCACGCGAGCTGGCGTTTACATCAACCGCTACCCCATTCACTCCATCGAGGCCGTCAGTCACGAAGACGCCCCCCTTGAGATCGACGCTAACCTCCGCGCGCGGCCTGTCTGTGTGCGGACGGACCTCATAGGCCCCATCACTGTGGATTTCACAGCCGGATATGGCGACGCGCCCGAGGATATCCCGACGCCGCTGCGCCAAGGCCTCTTGCTCTTGGTCGCGCATCTTTACGAACATAGAGACGGGACCGCGTCCCCGCCGGGCCTTCCCATGATGGTCGATGCCCTCACGCAGCCTTATCGCGGGGTGCGGTTATGATTGGGCACATGCGCCACCGCGTTGGACTCTATGTCCCCGAGGTCGTGGCCGATGATCTCGGCGGTAGCGTCACGACATGGACATTCGTTCGGGCGATGTGGGCCGGGATTAAACCCAAAGCCCTGTCGGAGACGCGCGAGAATGGGCGGCTTGCTGTCACCCAAACTTATCTTGTCGCCATTCGCTATCGCCCGAGCTTCCCCGAGCGGGCCCGCCTCATGTGGCAGGGCCGCATCTTGCGCGTTGTCGCGGCGAGCGACCCCGACGCGCGGGGGGAGCGCCTTCATTTAATCTGCGAGGAGGAAACCCAATGAGTGCCCCAATGACTGCCCCAATAACTGCCCGTGCAATAATTACAGAACAGGCCCATGAATTAGCGACAGCTGTCCACGCGGTTCTGCGCGATGATCCCGCGGTGCAATATGTTCTGGGCGGGGCCAATGATGCGCCGCCGCGCCTCTATGACGCCGCGCCGGAAGACCCCGTCTTTCCCTATCTTACCTATGGCCCGCTGCGCAGCGAGGATATTGGCGCGGATGACACGCCGCTCGCGTCTCATCAGATGACGCTGCACCTTTGGTCGCGATATGCGGGGCGCGCGGAGGTTCTAAATCTCCTCAGTCAAGTCACCCATGCGCTTCGCGCGGATGTGGTGACGGCAGCAGGGGCGCTAGATGTCCGCAGTGTTTCGGCAATCTACGCCGATGTGCTGGGGGCCGCAGATGGCCGCACCAAACACGGGCTGCTGCGCCTGGCTTTCACTACACAACCGAAACAAAACGGAGAGTTCGCATGAGCGCGCAAAGAGGCAGCGATATGCTGTTGAAAATCAAAAATGAAGCGGGCGGTTTCGTCACCGTGGCGGGTCTTCGGACCAAAACTTTGCGGCTAAACGCGCGGCCTGTGGACGTGACTGATACGAGCTCGGCAGGCTGGAAAGAGCTCTTGCCGGGGGCCGGGACGCGCGTGGCGGAGGTGTCTGGAACGGGCGTGTTTCGCGACGCCGAGTCCGATGCGCTGATCCGTGCGGCGTGGTTCGCGCAATCCGCCCAGAGCTGCCGTTTCATCATTCCTGAATTTGGAATTATTGAGGGGGCTTTTCTGATCACAGGATTAAATTACGCGGGCAGCTATAATGGCGAGGCGCAATTTGAGATCAGCCTGGCCAGCGCAGGCGTTGCGGAATTTACCGCGCTATGAGTGATTTTAGAGCGGGGGACCGTCACATACTGATTGGCGGGGTGCGCAGGCGGCTGCGCTTTACTGTCTCCTCCTTTGCAGAAATAGCGAGTTTTATGCAGGCGGATTCGCCTGCTGATTTGGCGATGAAATTACGCGGTGCGGGCGCGGAAGAGTGGAACCTTATCCTGCAAGCCCAGGCCACGCCGCGCCCGCAAGAGCCTCTGCCCCAGGATGAGATAGCCGAAATCCTGCCGGTATTATCTGCCGTCATTGCCAGCGGGTTTACCCCATGAGTGCGGGCGAAAATGGCTGGCCATTCCAAGCCTGGCAACAGATTGCCATTCGCCGGTTTGGTCTCGCGCCGAGCGAGTTTTGGGCCATGCCCGTGTGCGATTGGTTGGCGCTTCTAAGCGGCCTGAACACGGGTGGTTTGGACCGAGAAACCTTAACGCGCTTACTCGAAATTTATCCCGATGAGGAGACTGAAAATGGACACAACGCAACAGGCGACTGACGCATTAGATAGCTTCGCCAATGGCCCAGCCTCCGACGCGGCGAATGCGCTGGCGGATGTCTTTGAACAGGCAGGGGGCCGGATCGCAGACTCGCTTGAGCGCGCGGCAAAATCTGGGGAATTATCTTTTAATAACCTCGCGGAATCCGTGTTGACGGATCTGGCTCGGATAGCAGTGAATGAATTAATTACAGCGCCGCTTCAGGGGGCTTTGTCGTCCTTGACCTCGTCAATCACAGGCGGGAGTTCGAGCAAATCTGCGCCCGTCACCGTCAATCTTAATATGAACCAGACGGCTGGAAAAACATCCGTCCCCGCGGCCAGCTCTGCACAACTTGCCTCTCAAATCGCGCAGGCTCTGGGCCGCGCGCAAGGCCGAAACTAAGGGTCCCTAATTATGACTGATTTTCACGATGTGCGCTTTCCCTTGCATCTCGCATTTGGATCGCGCGGCGGTCCTGTGCGGCCTATAGATATAGTGCAGCTCACCAATGGAGCCGAGGTTCGAAACGCCAAAACGCGGCATTCGAGACGGCAGTATAATGCCGTCGCAGGGTTAAAGTCAAAAGAACAAGCTATTGAATTATTGCAATTTTTTGAGTCTCGAAACGGACCTTTATATGGGTTTCGATTTCGTGACCCTCTGGATTATCATGCGGACTCTGCTTTAGGGACAGGTGATGGGGAGCGGAAAATATTCGCGCTCACTAAATCATATGGCGATGCGCCTCATACATATGCGCGGCGCATAACGAAACCTGTCAATGGGACGGTTCGGGTCTTTGTGGACGAGGTAGAGACGGTTGTATCTGTCGATCATAATTTGGGATTGATAGAGTTTGAGACGCCGCCAAGTCTCGGCGCAATACTCTCCGCAAGTTTTGACTTTGATGTCCCGGTTCGCTTCGCCTCCGAGCATTTAGATATTGCGCTAGATGATTTCGGCTCCACCCAAATCCAAGATATTCCGCTCTTTGAAATCCTGCCACTCGAGGGACTTACCCATGACTGACGTCACAACCTTTTGTTCGCTCTGGAAGATGGAGTTTCCGGCCCGAGACACCCTTTGCCTGACCGATCATGATGAGGTGATTTCTTTTGAAGATCATAGCTACCGCCCGCAAAATTCAGCGCAAGGATCGCGGGCCGAAATGAGCGCCGCCTTGTCCGTAGATAGCGGCGGCATTCGCACCAGTTTATCAGGGTCCGGTCTAACCCCTCAGGATGTCAGAGACGGCGTATTGGACGGCGCAAAATTTTACCATTACCAGCATGATTGGCGCAGCGGCCAAACCACGCTTCTTTTTAAGGGACGGGTCGGAGAAGTGAGTTTTTCAGGACAAGAAATTCTCGTAGAATGGCTCGGCCAGGCCAGCCTTCTTGGCCGCACAACTGGGCGCGTGTTTTCGCGGCAATGCGATGCAAGCTTTGGTGATGAGCGGTGCGGATTAAACCCGGCTGATTACGCCGAGGGGACGACATGCCCCCGCAGTTTCGCGGCCTGCCGTGATAGATTTAGGAATACAAAAAACTATCGCGGATTTCCCTATCTCCTTGGTGATGATGCCTTGCAAGCTGGGGTGCGCGAAAGCGACCCCCGAGATGGGTCGTCGCGGTATCAATGACCAACTCCCATACTCGCGCCGCCGTGCTTCGCTGCGCCGCAAGCTGGCTGGATACGCCCTACCGGCATCAAGCCAGCATCAAAGGTATTGGCACGGATTGTTTGGGCCTTATTCGCGGCGTGTGGCGTGAGCTTTATGGCAATGAGCCTGAAACCGCGCCCCCTTATTCGCCCGACTGGGCGGAGGTTTCGCAAGAAGAAACTCTCCTGAATGCGGCGGCGCGCTGGCTCACGCCCATCCCATCGCCGCGCCCCGGGGATGTTTTGCTTTTCCGCATGGCGTCCAATGCGCCCTGCAAACATATCGGCATTCTGGCGGAAGGGGACCGTATTCTTCATGCCTATTGGGGGAAATCCGTGGTGTATTCCCATTTCGCCCCATTCTGGACGCGCCGTCACGTCGCTAGTTTTGCCTGTCCGCCCTTAGTTTAGGATTCACTCATGGCTAATTTTGCCGCCTCCGCGACCCAATTCGCGGGTCAAACGCTCATCCGTACCGCCAGCGCGATCGCTATTAATCAGGCGACGAGCTATATCAGCCGCGCCTTTGATACGCGCAATTTCGAAGGTCCGCGCCTGGGCAGCTTTCACTTGCAAACCAGCCGCGACGGCGCGCCGATGGCCCGTATTTATGGACGCGTCCGCCTCGCGGGGCAGGTGATTTGGGCCAGCCATGTGCGCGAAAGCTCCACGGAAACTCCCGTTGGCGGTAAAGGCGGCGGGCCGACACAAACCAATTATAGCTACAGCATCAGTTTCGCGACTGGCCTCTGCGAGGGCGAAATCGCAGGTGTGGACCGCATTTGGGCCAATGGCGCGCCGTTAGAGACACGCGGAATGGATATGCGGATCTATCGCGGGACGGAGGACCAGAGGCCTGATCCGATTATTGCGGCCACAGAAGGGCAGGCCGCACCCGCCTTTCGCGGAACGGCCTATATTGTGTTCGAGGATTTCCCGCTAGCCGCCTATGGGAATCGCTTGCCGCAATTGAATTTTGAAGTCGTTCGCTCCGGTCGGCGGCGGGGACGGCTGGAAAATCTGATTCAATCCGTGAACCTTCTGCCGGGGTCTGGGGAATTTGCCTATGCGACAGACATCATAGAAGAGGGCGTCCGTCCCGGGCAGACGCGGCCGCTCAATATGAATAACCTTTCGGGCAAAGCTGATATTGAGCTGGCGTTGGATCAGCTGCAGGCACAGCTCCCCAATTGCAAGAATGTGTCGATCATCTCCACTTGGTTTGCAAATTCCACAGATATCGGAGCCTGCGAAATTCGGCCCGGTGTTGAACGCCGTGAGCGCAATATCCGAAACGCAACGTGGCAAGTCGGCCGCGAGACTCGCAACAGCGCTTATGTCGTTAGCGAGGATGATGAAAGACGTCCAAATTTCGGCGGCACGCCCTCAGATCAGAGCCTGATACAGGCGATAAAATCGATTAAGGCCCGCGGAATGAGTGTCACGCTTTATCCCTTTATTATGGTAGACGCGCCTGACTTTCCTTGGCGTGGGCGAATGACAGGAGAGGCAGCTGATGTCGGTGCGTTTTTTGGCGCGGCAGAGGTTTCTGATTATAGCTTTGGCACGGGACAGAATCATTACCGCGCGGCGGATCATGGCTTCCGAAATTATATTTTATCTCACGCAAATTTGGCCCGCAGGGCAGGCGGTGTGGACCGCTTTATCATCGGCTCTGAAATGACCGGATTGACGACCATTCGGGATGCGCAAAACTGGTTTCCAGCTGTAACAGAATTAGCGCGTCTTGCCGGTGATGTTCGCACTCTTTTAGGCACCGAGACAGGCCTTAGCTACGCCGCAGATTGGAGTGAATATTTCGGCTATCATCCGCAAGACGGCAGCGGGGATGTGTTCTTTCATTTGGACGAGTTATGGTCTCATCCCGCCATAGATGCTGTGGGGATTGATGCCTATTTCCCGCTTTCTGATTGGCGAGAGGGAGAGCATTTGGACGGGCAGGAATATGACTCCATTTATGACCTGAATTATTTAATTCGAAATATAGAAGGCGGAGAGGGCTATGATTGGTATTACGCCTCTGACGCGGAT
>CALDTL010000178.1 GCA_937923965.1 uncultured Caulobacterales bacterium | reverse complement strand
CCCATCCTTCGCCATTCCCACATGCTCATGTCGCGACGACGACCACGCACAAGACGCTACGCGGTCCACGCGGCGGCATGATTTTGACGGATGATAAGAAGCTGGCGCGCAAGTTTAACTCCGCCATTTTCCCCGGCATGCAGGGCGGCCCGCTCATGCATGTTATCGCGGGTAAGGCCGTCGCTTTTGGCGATGCGCTCAAGCCGGAATTTAAAGCCTATTCCCAGCGCGTTATCGATAATTGCCAAGCTATGGCGGCGGCGATGGTCGAAGGCGGCTATGCTGTTGTCTCCGGCGGAACGGATACGCATTTGGCGCTGATTGATCTCTCCCCTAAAGGCGTGAAGGGCAATGCCGCCGAAGCGGCGCTCGGACGGGCTTACATTACCTGTAATAAGAACGGCATTCCCTTCGATAAAGAGAAGTTCACCATCACTTCCGGCATCCGCGTCGGGTCCCCAGCAGGCACAACGCGCGGCTTTGGCCCCGCAGAATTTCGCGAAATCGGTCAGTTGATGGTTGAAGTGCTGGACGCGCTTGCTGAGAATCCAGAAGGTAATCCTGAGGTTGAGGCGAGTGTGAAAGAGCGCGTTATTGCGCTCACGTCGCGCTTCCCGATTTATGCTGGGTAGAAAACCTTCATTTTATCCCGTCATTGCAAGACTTGTTCTTGCAATCCATGAGTAGCTACAAGTGGATCACAAGAACAAGTCTTGTGATGACGGAATGGAGATGGCGGCTTCTAGAGATGTGCCTTGAATTAGATTCGTCTTTTGGTTTCTTAGCCCCTATATCCCCCTCATGCGTTGCCCGTTCTGTTCATCTGAAGATACTCAAGTCAAAGACTCGCGCCAAGCCGAGGATAATTCGGCTGTGCGGCGGCGTCGTCAGTGCGGGAGCTGTGCGGGGCGGTTTACGACCTTCGAGCGGGTGCAGCTTCGCGACCTCATGGTGGTGAAGAAATCAGGACGCCGCACGCCCTTTGACCGGGATAAACTCGCGCGGTCTGTTTTGATTGCGCTGCAGAAACGCCCCGTTGATCCGGAGCGCACTGAGCAAATGATCTCAGGCATTGTACGGCAGCTCGAAGCGGGCGGCACATCCGAGATAGAATCGGACCGTATCGGGGAGCTTGTCATGGAGGGATTATCCAACCTTGATAAGATCGCTTATGTCCGCTACGCCTCTGTTTATAAAGACTTTCGCGCCACCGAAGACTTTGGCGCCTTTATCGAAGATCAAATGCTCACCTCGGATGAGGACGAGTAGCTTTGCCCACCCGTCAAATACGGCCCCAAACTCGGCCAAAGATTACCCTAAAACTCGCGACATCCCTTGATGGCAAAATCGCGCTGGCCAATGGCGAGTCGCAATGGATTACCTCAGAGGCCTCCCGCGCCCACGGACGTTACTTGCGCGCCGAGAACGATGCGATCGCGATTGGGGCTAATACGGCAGAGCTAGATAATCCACGGCTGACGACCCGCGTATTAGGCCAGAAAGATCCGATCCGCGTGGTGTTCGATAGCACGCTTCGGCTCTCGCCAGACTCGCATTTGGCCGCGACGGCAAATGAGACGCCGACCTGGGTCTTCACGCGTAATGGGTCCGAAGACAAAGCGGAGGCCCTAAGGCAAGCCGGTGTGGTCGTGCACCCCGTCACAGACAAAAACGGATTAAGCCTAGAGGAGGCCGTCGATAAGCTCGCGGAGTCCGGCGTGCGCTCACTTCTCATAGAGGGCGGCGGCACCTTGATCGCGAGTTTCATCCGCGCCGGCCTTTATGACACGTTGCATTGGTATCGCGCGCCGGTCCTGCTCGGCGGCGATGGGCGTGACTGTATCGGCGCACTCAGCCTCACAAAAATTGGCCATGCTGTGCGTTTGCATCGTATGAAGAGCACAGAGGTTGGGCAGGACCTCCACGAAATTTATGTGAAAGGCGATTGATGTCACAAGATGTCAAAATGGAATGGCTGATGGATAGTTCCATCTTAGAAGGGGCAGACGTGAGTATGGCCCGCATGACCGTTCCGGCTGGCGTCACGTCCGAGTGTCACCGCCACAGCAATTGCACGGAAAGGATACATCTCCTGACCGGACAAATTAGGCAAAGAATAGGCGAAGAATGGATAGAGATGGGCCCGAATGAGACTTGTTTCGTACCCAAAAATGAAGCTCATCAGACCGAGAATATCGGGGCGTTAGAAGCTGTTATGATGATTTGTTACTCTGCGGGCTCCCGCCAATATGAAAGCGTTGCATAATGTTCACAGGCATTATTACAGATATTGGAACGGTGAAATCCGTCACGCGCGGCACGGGCGGGGAGTGGGGTGATACGCGTATGGATATTGCCTGCGCCTATGACACCTCGACCATCGATATTGGTGCGTCGATTTCTCACGCTGGCGCCTGCATGACCGTGATCGAAAAAGGGCCAAACTGGTATGCCTTTGAAGTCTCGGATGAGAGCCTCGATAAAACCACGATGAGCGATTGGGCCGCAGGCCGGAAAATTAATCTCGAGCGCGCTTTGACGGGCGCCGATGAGCTCGGCGGACATTTGGTGACGGGCCATGTGGACGGCGTCGGCACGTTAACTGCGCGGACCGAGATTGCAGGGTCTTTGAAGCTGGATTTCACCGCGCCAGACCACATTGCTTTTGGGATTGCGCCAAAGGGGTCGATTACGGTCGACGGCGTATCGCTCACGGTGAATGAGGCCTCCGGCTCCACATTTTCGGTCAACATAATCCCGCATACAGCCCAAGCAACAACATTGGGTGGATTACAGCCCGGTGACCAAGTAAATCTGGAAATTGACCTCATCGCCCGCTATGTCGCGCGCTATCTTGCTCATATGGGACAGAAAACTTGACTGAACTGAACACAGCTACTTTTGACGATGTCTACCAGCTCGCGACGCCGGAAGAGATTATTGACGATGCGCGTAATGGCCGGATGTATATTCTGGTGGATGCGGAAGACCGCGAGAATGAGGGGGATCTGATTATACCCGCGCAATTCGCAACGCCAGAGGCTGTGAACTTCATGGCGAAATATGGCCGCGGGTTGATATGTTTAGCTCTGGAGGAGCAAAAGGCCGAAACTCTGGGGCTGGAGCCGCAGAATAAAAATAATGGCTCGCGGTTCGAGACGGCTTTCACGCAATCGATAGAGGCGCGCGAAGGCGTGACAACGGGGATTAGCGCAGCGGACCGCGCGCTTACAATTCAAGTCGCGATTGACCCTGACAGCCGCCCCGACGACATTGTCACTCCCGGGCATATGTTCCCGCTCATTGCCAAAGACGGCGGCGTATTGGTTCGCACGGGACACACCGAAGCTTCCGTGGATATCTCCCGCATGGCCGGACTAAACCCGTCTGCCGTGATTTGCGAGATTATGAATGATGACGGGACAATGGCGCGCCTGCCTGACCTCGTCAAATTTGCCCAATTTCACGGGATGAAGATTGGCACAATTGAGGACTTGGTCGCGCACCGCATGAAGAAAGATCATTTTGTGCGCCATATCGCGAGTAGCGATTTCCGCAGTCAAAAGGGCGATGAATTTAAAATCCATGTTTACCGTAACTTCCTCGATGGCAAGGAACATGTCGCGCTTTCCAAGGGCGAGCCTGAGAAAGATAAACCAAGCCTCGTGCGGGTTCACAAAGTTGATTTTGCGGGTGATATCCTCTCCGAGGACAGCCCGCGATCCGGATTGATTTGGGATGCGATGAAGCAACTGGGCGCGCATGATGGCCATGCTGTGCTTATCCTTATTCGCGAGGGCTCGATCGATACGCTGCTGGAGCGCTTAGGCGCGCATAAATCAACGGTGAACCGCAAAGAGCAAACCATCCGCGAATATGGGGTGGGCGCGCAAATGCTGGCCCATCAAGGCGTCAACAAAATGACTCTTATTACGAATGTGATGCCGAAGATTATCGGCCTTGAGGCCTATGATCTCGAGCTTGTTGATATTACCCCGCTGAATAAAACCCGGATTTAGGTCAGGACCTAACATGAAAATTCTTGTCATTGAGGCTCGCTATTACGAGTCCATCTCCGAAGATTTACTGAAGGGGGCATTGGCCAAACTGCAAGCGGCAGGCGCAGAAATCGTGAAAGTAAATGTCCCTGGCGCGCTCGAAATTCCGCATGTGATTTCATACGCAGAAAAGGCGAAATCCGGCTATGATGGATATGTCGCTTTGGGCTGCGTTATTCGCGGGGAGACGACTCATTATGACTATGTTTGCGAAGAATCCGCGCGCGCGCTGATGGACCTTGCCGTCAACCATCAACTCGCAATTGGCAATGGGATCATTACGGTTGAAAATGAAGCCCAAGCCATTGCGAGATCCAAGCCGGACCAAAAGGACAAGGGCGGATTTGCCGCCTCCGCGTGTTTGCGGATGATCCAACTTCGCGATGAATTGAATAAGACATGAGCGGTGCAAACCCAAAGCTGCGCCGTGTCTCGCGTGTGAGCGCTGTTCAGGCTCTTTATCAAATGGATGTCTCGGGCACGCCGCATAAAACGGTTGTGAATGAATTTCTCAACCATCGTTTTGGCCATGCAGATGAACCTGGGATGGTGAAGGCGGATGAGCCTTATTTTGAAGACATCATGGCGGGCGTCGTTTCAAATCAAACGGGAATTGATGCGTCTATTACCCTGCATTTGTCTGACAAATGGCCGCTACGCCGTTTGGATGCCACCCTGCGCGCGCTCCTGCGGTCTGCGACCTACGAAATTCAAAAACGGCCTGACGTCCCGGGGCTGGTGATTATCAATGAATATATGGCGATTGCCACGGATTTTTTCTCCGGCAAAGAGCCTGGTATGGTCAATGGGGTTCTGGATAAAATTTGCAAAGATGTTCGGGCCGCTGAATTTGGATTATCTGCGTCTCATGCAGCCTTGCCCGGCGCGATCGGCAAGGACGTCCCTGCCGAAAAAGCCGCTCCAGAAAATGCCCTCGCCAAAGATGAATGAGTTTGATCTCATTGAGACATATTTTGCGCCTTTAGCGGGCGAAGAAGGCCTCAGGTTAAAAGACGATACTGCGCTGTTTCGGCCAGCGCCTCATCATGATCTCCTCATCACAACAGATAGTTTTGTGGAGGGTGTTCACTTCCCAAGAGGGATGTATGGCGCCGATGTCGCGGAACGCCTATTACGGACGAACCTATCTGATATTGCGGCAAAGGGGGGTACGCCGCGCGGTTATCAACTCTCGTTTTCGATGCGGGCAGGCCTCATGGAGAAATGGATACCGGCTTTCGCAAAAGGTCTAGAGACGACGCAGGCGGAATTTGGATGTTCGCTCTGGGGCGGAGATACAACGGCGACGGATGGCCCTGCTAGTTTTTCCATTACGCTTATCGGAGATGTGCCCGAGGGCGAAATGATTCAGCGCAGCGGCGCGGAAGCGGGTGATGATATTTGGGTCAGCGGCGAGTTGGGGGATGCGATGCTTGGCTGCCGCCTTGTGACAGCTGTGCCCATTATCCCTCCGCCAAACGGGCCGGAGCTATTTGCGTATGAGGCAGCTTATTGGCGACCAGAGCCTTGTTTTAAATATAGGGATATTTTGCGCCGTCATGCGACGGCCTCGGCTGATGTGTCCGATGGTTTATTGGCCGACGTCGGGCATATTATGAAATCTAGCGCTGTGTCTGCGGCCTTAAATTTTGACGCGCTCCCATTTTCTCTCGGGGCAGAGACATGGGCGGATCATCAAGACGACCCTGTGGCGGCGAAACAAGCGCTCGTCAGTTTTGGAGATGATTATGGCGTCGTTTTTTCGGCAAAGGCGAGGGACCGGCAAGCTATTTTTGACACGGCGCGGCATGCGAAGCTTAAACTGACCCTGATCGGCTCAGTGCTAGAAGGCACCGGCGTTGCGTGTTTGGATGTTGACGGGGAGACTTTGCTCTGGCCGTCATCCGGCTATCGCCACAAATAGGCCTAGGACGTATTAGGTGACTTAGTTGCCGCCGAGGGGCTGTCCAGCCCCGCCGCCACCGCCGCCGCCATTTGGTCCATTTTGACCCGTCAGGCGATCTGTGGGCAGACGACCGATCGTCCCGAAAATCTGCTCCAAGACCGAAAGCTCGCGTCCCCGCGTTGGAGTCTTACGGTCGACATAATTGACAGGAATACCGTCTTCGAGACCATATTCAGCGACCTTCGTGACCTGACCATCAGGGTTAAAGTGAATCGCTGTGATTGTGCGGTCTTCCAGTTGAGGCCGCAAATATGCGTAGCGTTGACGCACGGAATTTATGTAATACCAAACATCATCGTCAAGATCTTCTTCAAAAGTCGACTTCACAGAGGGATTGCCGAGACGCGATAAAACGGATGTTTTCGTGTCTGTATCGGGATTGACGGCTTGGGGTTTTTCAGCCGTCGGCACATAACCATGCGTTCTCAACACGGGGTTACAGCCCGTCACGAGAGCTGAGGCGGCGAGAAGAAACATCAATTTTATAGGCACGTTCATAAGGGTTCACGCGTAAAGTAATTGTTCAGTTGGACCTAACGGTCTGCCATGGTTAGGGCAAGACTAGAACTGCGTGAACATTTGGTCAGAATTGCACCTAATAAGGCATAGGCAATGAAATTATTGAAGAAAATCTTTGGCGGCGAAGATGCCGCCGTGACGGATGCTCGGCGAATCTATGCGGTGTTGATGAAACAATCACGCTCGGCCGCCTTTTATGGTGCGGGGCGTTTTAATGATAATTATGATGGCCGTATCGAAGTTCTCACGCTCCATATATCGGCCATTCTATCGAATTTGAATAGGTTTGGGCAAAACGGCGAAAGGCTTGGGCAGGCGCTTTTTGATGAGATGAAGGATGATTTCGAAATTGCCCTTCGAGAGGAGGCGCTCTCCGACGCGAGTGTAAAAAAGCAAATCCAGCCGATGATTTCCCTGTTTTACGACCGCGTTAAAAGATACGCAGAAGCCTTGCATCAATCCGATCCATCGGCGTCGCTCACAGACGCCTTTTTAGAAACCCTAGGTAATGATGAGAGCGAGGGCGCAGGACAGGCGTTTTCCAAGCGTATCGCGGGCTATCTTTTGGCCTTTGATACAAACTTGTCGAACCTGACCTTGGGGCAGATTGCCATGACGGAGTTTAAATTCCCCAGCGTGCCTAAGTAAGACGTGTTTATCCCTATGCGAGCTAAGCGTTGTGCTTTATGGACAGGGCTCTTACAGGACTGGATATGTTAGACGGACTTACCTTATCAATTGATGCCATGGGCGGCGATGATGCGCCAGATATCGTTATAAAAGGGATTGAGTATTTTCTGTCGCATGACGGAGAAGGTCGCCGTGCGAGATTTCTTTTACATGGGGATGCTGAAAAACTTGCGCCGCTATTGGAGGCTGCCCCGCGAACGCGCGAGCGCTCAGAAGTGTTCCACACTGAACACACGATATCTATGGATGATAAGCCTTCGCAGGCCCTCCGCAAAGGAAAGGGCTCAAGCATGTGGAACGCAATCGCCTCGGTTAAAGGCGGGCAAGCGGGCATTGCTATTTCTGCGGGGAATACCGGGGCTTTAATGGCCATGTCTAAATTGCAGCTTCGCGCGAAGAGGGGCGTTCAGCGACCTGCTATTGCTGCGAGCTGGCCGAACCTCTCTGGCGGCATGACTGTGGTCTTAGATGTTGGCGCCAATGTAGATTGTGACGCCGCGCAATTAACAGAATTTGCCGTTTTGGGTGAGGCCTATTTCCGCGCCATATACGGCAAAGACTGTCCTGTCGTCGGATTGCTCAATGTTGGAACCGAGGAGGGGAAGGGGAACACGGTGACCAAAGCGGCGCATGAGCGGATGTCACAATCTCAGCTGGGTATAGAATATAAAGGCTTTGTCGAGGGCAGCGATATTTCTGCGGGAACTGTCGATGTTGTTGTCACAGGGGGGTTTACCGGTAACATCGCGCTCAAAACAGCAGAAGGCACGGCCAAGCTTATCAGCACATTCTTTTCTCAAGCACTCAATGATAATTTATGGTCAAAATTCACAACAGCGCTGAACTCTGTGGCGCTTCGTAAACTCAAGAAAAAAATGGACCCGCGCCGAGCCAATGGCGGCGTTTTCCTCGGACTGAATGGTATTGTCGTCAAAAGTCACGGCGGAACAGATGCCATTGGGTATGCCACTGCGTTGAATATTGCCATGGGCCTCGCTGAAAGTGACTTTCAGGTCGCAATTGATGCTCGCTTGGACGCTTTGCATGACGAGGATGACAATATCGGGTTTTTCGCATGAGAGCCGTGATCAAAGGTATCGGGAGCTACCTACCTGAGCATGTCATGACCAATGCGGAGATGTCGAAAATTGTCGAGACATCAGACGCTTGGATACAAGAGCGTACCGGTATCCAGGAGCGCCGCATAGCTGCGGAAGGGCAATTCACCTCAGACCTCGGCTATGAAGCCGCAAAAGCGGCTCTCTCTGATGCTGGAATGACGGCGGATGATATTGATTTGATCATCGTCGCGACCTCCACGCCCGATCTGACCTTTCCTGCGACAGCTACGATTATTCAAGAAAAACTTGGCATGAAACATGGCGCGGCCTTTGATATTCAGGCGGTTTGTTCTGGTTTTATTTATGGCACGCATGTTGCGAACGCATTGCTACGATCAGGCGGGGCGAAGCGAGCGATATTGATCGGCGCGGAGACGTTTTCACGAATCTTAGATTGGACGGATCGCGGAACCTGTGTGTTGTTTGGCGACGGAGCCGGGGCCGTTTTGATTGAAGCCATAGATGACGCTCAGGAAAACGTTGAAGCGGGGATCTTGCATACATTTGTGCGCTCTGACGGTCGGCATCGAGACATGTTGTATGTCGACGGCGGCCCGTCTCGAACGCAAACTGTTGGGCATCTGAGGATGCTGGGGAATCAGGTCTTCAAACATGCAGTCACCGATATTGCGCAGGTGATGCGCGATTGTGCCGAGCGGGCGGGAGTGAAAATTTCAGACATTGATTGGTTTGTTCCACATCAAGCTAACCAGAGAATCCTCAATGCCGTCGCGAAGCGGTTAAAGCTCCGGCCTGGGCAAGTGATCTCAACGGTTGCACATCATGCAAACACCTCTGCCGCGTCCGTTCCGCTGGCGATGGATAGGGCCGTAAAAGACGGACGGATTAAGCGCGGCGACCTTGTGATGCTCGAAGCTTTTGGAGGGGGATTTACCTGGGGCGCGGCCTTGTTGAGATATTGATTCCGGATGTTTTAGACTAAAATCCCCGTAAATTTGTGTTTTTCCAAAGTCTTAGCTTGATTTTGGTGCATTAGATTTGTTTAAGGGACAAATGGACGCGCTCGATGTAAACTCTCAAACAGTCACCCGCCAGGATTTGGCGGAGTCTGTTTATCGTGAAATTGGGCTGTCTCGGTCAGAAAGTTCCGCGTTGGTTGAATCCGTCATTGAGCATGTTTCCGCAGCCCTTGAAACAGGGCAACAGGTCAAATTGGCCGGATTTGGAACATTTTCTCTGCGTGATAAAAAAGAGCGAATAGGCCGTAATCCGAAAACGGGCGAAGAAGTTCCTATCACATCCAGACGTGTTTTAGTTTTCAAACCCTCCCAAGTCCTACGTGAGCGGGTGGATTCGTCTTTATCCCCCAAGTCGTGATATGGTGTGATTCGAGGCCGAAGGAGTCGGCTGTCGTTTACTGCGGGCAAGAATGAGCCAAACAAAAACAACGCGGGCGTTCAGAACCATAAGTGAAGCGGGCGATGAGCTTGATCTACAACCACATGTGCTTCGCTTTTGGGAGTCCAAGTTTTCTCAAATTAAGCCAATAAAGCGCGGGGGCGGGCGTAGATTTTACCGCCCTGAAGACATCGAATTTATACGCGGCATCAAAAAACTGCTGCATGACGAGAAACATTCCATCAAGGATGTTCAGAAACTTATCCAAAAAAAGGGTGCCGCAAGAGTTGTCGATCTTGGGCGCTCCCTCGAGAAAGCGGCGCGTGAAAAACCGGTCGCGGAGACAGACCTTCTACCAAAGCGGATCAAGTCAGTTGAAACATCGGCGAGCCAACCTCGCATCCGCATGCCAGTATTGAGGCCGAGAAAAGTAGACTCAGAGCCTGCTCCAGCCACTGTGCCTGAGCCAACACCCCCAACCGTCGCAACACCGGTAGCGCCCGCATTTCAACCCACCCCGCCGCCGGCACCTATTGCCGCTAAGACTGCGGAGCCATCCCATGTTGATCGACTGGCCTTG
The DNA here is from genome assembly GCA_937923965.1 of uncultured Caulobacterales bacterium. GTDB lineage: Bacteria > Pseudomonadota > Alphaproteobacteria > Caulobacterales > Maricaulaceae > Litorimonas. The sequence goes on along the minus strand of CALDTL010000178.1, from coordinate 4,285 downwards.
GAGGATGCCTTGCGACGCCTACAGTCTTTGAAAGTGAAACTTGCTGATTTTAGGAAGTCTGTTTGACTTAAAATTAATGAGCCTACCTATGCGTTGGCTCGGTGGCTAAAGCTCGTTTTGCCGGATCGGCTTAAAGTTTTTCACGTTTTTTCCTATCAGTTTTCGATGAATTTTGCGGAGTGACTCTCCGCCGAGAGTTACGACTCGAACATCATATCGGATTCAAAGAGGGAGAAAATTCTGCCACGCCTCAGACAATTCTCTCTACAAAATTTTCATTAAATCAAAACGAGACTTGATTTGGCGGGTGGTTTGAAAGGGTGAACCCTGCTTCAATTTTTCTTTTGATTTCGCAGTAAAACATGAAAGAAAATGTAATTAAATCAATTGTTAAGGATGTAGTTGATTGAAATTTTTCAGTTTTTTTACATGATTATCATAAGTTGAATCGACAAAATGCTCAAATTTTTGGGTTGCAAAAGATAAATAATCCTGTAGCTCTGTTGGTGGGCGCACTCCTTCCGGAGGGCTTTAAATTAAGTCTTTTGGATCTTTTCCAATTAGATACAAACGACTTGTGAATGGAGTTCTTCTGCGGGTTCTTAACCTGCGGGACGAGAGAAATACGGGGCACGTATGACATATAGATATTTTCTAATTCCCTCGCGGGATTGGCTGGAATAGGTCATGTTAAAGTTGGGGCGCAATACCGACTACAACGTGAATTTTTATCCGGGACGCATCGTCCTCGGACCTAGACGCTTGGCGTCTAAATGGGTGCGTTTGCCGCGCCTTTCGCGAAAACGCTTTCCCCAAAAACCCTTGATACCTCGGTTCTTCATCCGAGGCAGATCTATGCAGACCCACCTAGAATGGTTCGGCCGCTCTCTCTTCTTGCACGAGCGATCGCTTGGCTGAGACTTCAAACTAAATTCCAAACTTAAACCAAAACTAATCACGACATCCCCGGGGCATATCCGGAACTTAACGGAGAAAAAAAATGACTATTATTTTCGACCAAGACATCGACACAAGTGCTGACGGCACCTTCAACATGGCCGAGCTTGTTGATGGGGTTTTAGATTTTACTTTTGATTTGAGCGGTCTTACCGGAGTTTCAGATGGCGATATAATCACCATTGGCACGCAAACTTTCACAATACCGACTGGAGCGGTATCAGCTGGAAGTTTTGTGATTAACTACCCCTTGTCTGGCACGTTTGAGGGGCCTCTCACGCTGGATTGGGTAATTACCCCGGCGGGCGGCGGTGCTTCTATTGCCGACGGAGTCGCCTCGACGAATATCGATCAAGTGGGCCCAACAGTTTTCTCTGCGGTTATTGCAGATGTTGACGGGAATGATGGTATAATTTCGGACGCAGATACCGCGCCCGGCGAGATTGTAAATCTCACATTGGTGTTTACCGAGGAGATGGACCAAAATGTCCCGGTGAGTGTTACGCTGAATACTGGCGATCTAGTCGAAGCGTCGCGGGCTTGGAATATGGACGGCGATGTGCTGACGATTTCCTATACGGTCCTTGATAATGACGCAGACCTTAATCCTATCACGGTAGATATCTCCGGCGCGCAAGACGTCGCAGGCAACGTCGTGACACCTGTCACCGGGTTCAATCTGAACAGATCAATCGATACACAAAATACGGCTGATCAATCGGGCTCAACATCTTCTGATGAGAATGCTGATGGCCTGCCAGCAACAGCAGGCCTTGCGGCTGGCGACGTTCTGGACACATTTGTCACAACTGACGGCGAAACCTATAGCTTTGACACCGGCGGAGATGCGGGCGGGGCGTTCGCGCTCGTGGGGAATGAGCTTCAAGTTGCGGATGAGACGCTATTCGATTTGGAGGCGTCAGGCGGTACGCTAACCGCATTGCTGATTGCCACGGATGATGCTGGCAATACAACGAGCTTTACTCACACCGTTACGCTGAGCGATATCAATGATCTCGCCGTCGTTGACATGACAGATCCTGATCTCATGCCGATGCTCGTTGAGGGCGCAGATGGTTCCGCTAGCGATTCGACTATCGATGGAACTCCAGTTGGAGAAGCGACGGGAAGTTTCCTCTTCACCGACGATGATATTATGGACTCTCATTCGGTTGGAGTCACAAATGGGACGTCGTCAAATGGGACCTTCTTAGGGACATTTTCGGTTGGATTATCAGATCCTTCGGCTGGCGATGGTCAAGGCGAGGTGACCTGGACGCTAGATGATCTCTCTGCGGCAGATGAGGCCATCATTGACGCGCTTCCTGCCGGGGGCATGATCACGCAAACCTATACTGTCTCCATTCAAGATTCGAGTGGCGGCGTCACGATGCAGCCTATCACATTGACCATCACAGGCTCAAATGACGTGCCGACCATCACGGCCTCTGCGACCGAAGATACGGCTGTTGTCGAAGCGGGCGGCGTCGCCAATGGAACGGCGGGCGATGCTGTCGCCAGCGGTATGTTGACCATTGCGGATGTAGATGACGGCGAAAGTAGTTTCCAAACACCAGCTTCGCTGATCGGGACTTACGGCACATTCACATTTGTTGAGGCTACAGGGGCTTGGACCTATACCTTGGACGATACTTTGGCGGCTACGCAGGCGCTGAATGCTGGGGACGTTGAGACTGACACACTGACGGTTACATCCTTGGATGGCACAGAAACTTTTGACATCAATGTCACAGTGAACGGCACGAATGATGTGCCAACCATCACGGCGTCTATGACCGAAGATACGGCTGTTGTTGAAGCGGGCGGCGCTGCCAACGGAACGGCGGGTGATGCTAGCGCCAGCGGTATGTTGACTATTGCGGATGCAGATGACGGCGAAAGTAGTTTCCAACCGCCAGCTTCGCTGATGGGGACTTACGGCACATTTACGTTTGATGCTGCGACGGGAGTCTGGGGCTATATGCTTGACCCTACTGCATCGGACGCACTGAATGCTGGGGACGTAGAGACTGACACACTGACGGTTACATCCTTGGATGGCACAGAAACTTTTGACATCAATGTCACAGTGACTGGATCGAATGATAACGCGTCAATATTAGGCACTGCGACAGGCTCTGTGATTGAGTCCGGGGTTGACGCCGCAAATGCACCGATTGGGACGCCGACGACCGCAACAGGCACAATGCTTTCTGTGTCTGATGTTGATGATGGAGAAGCGGAGCTTGTTCCGGTTGCGGCTGGGACAGATGGCGACAATGCCTATGGAACCTTTGAAGTCCTTGCGACTGGGGAATGGACCTACACGCTTGATGACTCAAATGCAGCTGTTCAGGCTCTAGACGAGACTCAATCTCTTACAGACACGATTACGGTCTTTTCGCAAGATATGACAGCCTCGCAGGAGATAACTGTCACGATCAACGGATCCAATGATGCTCCATTTGTCACCGGTATCGGCGGCACTGACTTTGTCGAAAATTCAGCCAACGGTCGATTTGAAGGCGGCATTACTGAAGTCGCTGATCTTGCAGCGGGTGAAAATACCATCACCCATGAAATCGATTTGCAAATTGCATTTGACGATTTCGAAGTTGCAGATGTTCACACTGGGACGATCAACGCTATTGATAATGCGACAACAGGCCTGACAACGGGCGACTATCTTGGAACGTTCTCTGTTGGTTTCCAGCCGTCAGGTAATGTCGATTTTAGTTTCGAAGTTGACGATGTGGATTTGGACTTCCTCGCTGAGGGTGAAACCCGCGTTCAACTCTATGAAGTCTCTGTATCAGATGACTCAGGGGGGACTCTCTCTCGGATTATTGAAGTCACCTTAACCGGGTCAAATGATGCGCCGATTGTTTCCGCTGGCGACATAACAGGCGCAGTCACTGAGCTTGTGACACCTGCTGGCAGCCTCACAGATACAGGCACGATCACCTTTACCGATGTTGATTTAACTGACGCGCACTCTGTTACGGCTGTGGTGCCATCGGCAGACGCTTTAGGCGCGCTGACGGCTAGCGTTACGACGGACACAACTGGCACAGGTCTAGGCGGCGAAGTCACGTGGAATTATACGGTTGATGCAGCTGATGTTGAGTATCTCTCCTACAATGAGACCTTAGTTGAGACTTTCACATTTAGTGTTGAAGACGGCGAGGGCGGCAGTGTTGAACGCACAGTTTCTGTCACGATTACAGGTACAAATGATGCACCAGTCATAGATGCTGCGGGGCCTCATGCCATCATAGATACAGATGCAGTAGATATGATTGCTGATATCACGGGTACGCTGACCGCG
>CALDTL010000177.1 GCA_937923965.1 uncultured Caulobacterales bacterium | reverse complement strand
GGAGTTGGGTGGCCTGACGAGAGCTTATTGGACCTCGACTGTTCAGCTAGGCCGTCAGCGCAGAAAGGCGTCGTCGCGGGGACCATTCGGTCCGACAAACCGGCTGGTCTTAATTTTAGGACAGCTCGAAAACATATTATTTACTGCTCGTTTGCACGAGAGCCTGACTATCCCGCGGACATCCCATCTAACACCGAGACGAAAGACAAACGAAATGAGATAGCAAAACGAAACGCCCCATAATTGAGAGATCATCGATTAAATATCGGTTTCCATGAACCGCCCCGCAATTGAGAGACTATTGGTCGAAACTCAATTGCAGGGAGGCGCGGGCCCATTACGTTATATAAATTATTTACCTACCCGCGGCACATCGCGCAGATTTTATTGCCGGATGGGTCGAGGAGATAAGCCAGATAAAGCCGCATGCCATTGCCTTCGCGCCAGCCCGGAGCGTCTTCAATCGCCGTGCCGCCCGCCGCGACGCCGGCCTTATGAAAGGCATCGGCGGCTTCTGGGGTGGCGGCCGCAAAGCCAATGGTGCCGCCATTTGCGCCGCTGGCGGCTTCGCCGTTGATCGGCTGGGTGAGCATGAAAATGCCGCCGTCCTGCATATACATGGCGCGGCCCTTTGGATCGACGAAGCCGGGTTTCACCCCTAGCGGGTCAAGGGCGGCATCGTAAAAGGCTTTTGAGGCGGCGACATCATTTGCGCCGATCATAAGGTGACTAAACATAGTCTTCTCCGTGAGGTGGGGTGATGAGATTTAATTTTTAATCTTCCAGCCTTTTTTAAAGGCTGTCAGGACGAGGGTAAATAAGATGATGTTTATCACCGCCGCCATGACGACGCCGATCATAACATTGCCGTCGCTCTCGCCGAGGAAGCCATAGCGAAACCCATCGATGAGATAGAACAACGGATTGCAGAGGCTAATTTTATAAAAGAGAGGCGGCAGGATATCGATGTGGTAAAAGGTCCCCGAGAGGTAAGACAGCGGCAAGATGATAAATTGGTTTACGACCGCGAGCTGATCAAATTTTTCTGCCCACATGCCGGATAAAACGCCGACCATCCCCAGCATCACAGCGGCGGATAATCCAAAATATACCACTGCCCAGAGCTTGACGGGCATAAGCGGCGTAAAGAAAATTGACAGGGCGATGGCCGTCACGACCGCCACGATGACGCCCCGCGTCGCCGCTCCGCCGATAAAGCCGAGCGCAAGCTCCAGATAAGAGAGCGGCGTCATGAGCACATCATTGATCGAGCCCTGAATCTTGCCGGTCATAATTGAGGACGACGAATTGGAGGAGGCGTTGTTTAAAATCCCGAGCATCACTAGGCCCGGCGCGAGGAAGACGACAAAATCATCCGTCGCCGTGCCGGCCCGAATGCCGCGCGTCTGGGCGAAGGCGAGCACGAACACCGTCATAAAGAGGAGGTTCGAGATAATCGGCGCTAGGATTGTCTGCGGCAGGATTTTCATAAATCGCCGCACTTCTTTGATATAGAGCGTGCGCAGCCCCATCCAATTCAACGCGCCATATTGGCGGCGCACAGGCGGGCTAGCGTTAAGAGCGAGAGCGGGTTGGTCGGACATAAGAGAGGCTTATTCGCTTAAGTCGGGCGCGGCAATCTTCTTTTAGTTTGAGAACGGGTAAGGTTCTGGGACATGAATTTCGACGATATATTTAGCGCCGCAGTCTGAGAGGAGGCGCTGCTTTTCAGCTTCATCCGTCAGGCCGCCGCCTCCGGCGCCCCATCCCATTTTTTGGCCCAGACGCGCCCCGGGCTTTGTCGGTGTCAGGCGATCATAAATTTCAATATAGCCTTCGGGGTCACTGCGAAGACCGGCCGTGAGAGGAAAGGCCGCGACGACATCGCGCCCCCTTTTGCCCAGATAGACACAGCCATCCTCTAGCTTGACATGTCCTGTCGTCAGCGAGGTGAGAACAATGCCGCTGAAGTCAGGCGAGACGGCAAAATTTCGAATGACCGGCGCGATATCCTCCGCGACCGGATCTTCCCGCAACATATCCGGGAGGAAGCGATAGAGGATATTGGGATGATTGACGTATTGAGCCGGAAAGCCCGCCGGCGGAAATTCGCTTTCTGTTAGGTTCAGGGAAACTTTAATGAATTGCGTCCCGTTCCCATGTTCAGTGCCGCTATGGAAATTTGAAATTTCGGCCAATAGCTGGGTCGTTAACGCGTCTATATCTACGGCTCTCGGCGGCTCCCCGTCCGGCGTTCGCGTAGGGAAGGTGATCGTCGCGTAGTATTGGTCAGGGTCGACCATCTTTCGCGGCGCACGGGTCTGGGTGGCATAGCCCTCGGCGGAGAGTTTATAGTTTTGCCCGGCTATTGATGACGTGGACGCGCAGCCAAAAAAGCCAAATGAAAAAAGCGAAATGACAGACAAAGGAAAAAATTTCATGACCCAATAAACCTATGAGGGTCCTTGGCAGACAACAAGAATAAATCTTACTGAATACGCCCGCGGAAAACCGACTTCTCCACAGCTAATCGAATCACTTACGGCTATAAGCTGTGGAGAACCTGACACTTCATCTTGTGGGAACAGCCTCGGCGCTTACGATATGTAGTGTGGAAAGAGCGGAAAACGCTTTCATTGACTAACATGTGGACTGGGCCTCTTTCGGGAGCTCGCCCTGCCGCACATATAAAAAGAGACTGACTATGGCTTGGACAGAAGATCGCGTTACGACGCTTACGAAACTTTGGGCTGATGGCTTATCTGCCTCTCAAATTGCGAAACAATTGGGCGGCGTGACGCGCAATGCTGTGATCGGAAAAGTTCATCGCCTCGGCTTGTCTGGGCGCGCGAAACCGTCTTCGCCTGCCCGCAAGGCAGCGGCGCGGAAAACGGCGGCAAGTAAGGGGAGCCGAGCCAGTAGCAGTGCGAAGGCAAAGCCCAAAACAACGCGGGTGCCGTCTGTTCCGCGTGCGCCGCGCGTCGTCGCGAAAGCGCCAACACCTCCGCCGCCCCCGCCTTTGGAGGCTAAACTTCAGGCAGATGGAAGTTTCGCGACCATCCTGACCATCACGGAACATATGTGCAAATGGCCTATCGGCGATCCGGGTGCAGATAACTTCCGCTTCTGCGGCCGCAAGACAGATCCTGAGGAGCCCTATTGCCTAGCCCATAGCCGCGTGGCTTATCAGCCGTCTCGCCGCCGCGGCGCGAGCTCAAACACAAAAGCTTTCGGTCCGCAGCCGACAAGCCGCAAACGTCTGCGATAGGGCGCGCAGGCCTATCATGAAAAAAGCCCAGTCATTGCGACTGGGTTTTTTTATGGTTTGAAACTTAGTGGCTTAATAACGCGGAACGGCGTTGCTGATGAGATTTAGCGGCACGGCGGTTGTATGTTTGCTCTGGCGCATGACGATACGGCTTTGGACATCAGACACGAGATCGATTGAGAGCAGGACCTCGCGCAGAAAGGACTCGTAGGCGTGCATATCCGTTGTCACGACCCGCAGCATGAAATCCACAGCGCCCGTCACAACGGCGCATTGTACGACTTCGGGCATGCGCGCGACGGCTTGTTCAAATTTCTCCATATTGGTGCGGTTCGGGAGGGATAATTTTACGGCGACAAAAACTTCAAAGTCTAATCCCAGAGTTTTGCGGTCTAAAAGGGTCACGCGGCTTTTGATGATGCCGAGTTCTTCCATGCGTTTGATCCGCCGCCAGCAAGGCGAGGAGGACAGGCCCACTTCCTCGGAAATGTCAGAAACCGATAACCCTGCATCCGATTGGATTAGATGGAGAATTTTTGCGTCGATGTTATCGAGCTTGTCATTTGCCTTACCGACCATGCTCTCTCTCCCGTGTTGCGGCGGTTTTTGCCGCATAAAGCTATATAATTAGAATTTCCTCCTATCACTCCTCCTATATTCTTCAATGGTAATTTGCGACATGACTGTTAACAGGGCAGAAATTAGCGTTAAATATAATGGGTCGGAAAAATTTTGACCCGTAAAATTTAGAACAGAGATAAAATCGGCATGGCAAAACAGTCTGGATCCAATAGCTCTCGCCTTTATGTGCCCGAGCCGCCGTTCCGGCCCGGGGACACGCCCGATTATTCTCATATTTCTGTGCCTGTGGCGCATACACCGCCGCGTCCTGACCCGATGTGCGAGGCTCATGTTACAACGGAACATGCGACTAAGCTGATCCGTGTCTTGCGGTTCTCTGGCGAGGCCGCCGGCGATTGGGCCCCTAAGATTTCGGCTGAAGCTTTGCGCAAAGGCCTCCGAGATATTGCGATGACCCGCGCTATGGATGAGCGCATGTTTAATATGCAGCGTCAGGGCAAAATGAGTTTCTACATGAAGTCGGCGGGCGAGGAAGCTGTCTCTGTCGGCCACGCAATGGCTCTGCAGGATACGGATATGGTCTTCCCGACCTATCGTCAGCAAGGTATC
>CALDTL010000176.1 GCA_937923965.1 uncultured Caulobacterales bacterium | reverse complement strand
CGGCCCATGGCTTTGACTTCGTCGCCGACGCCTTTGATCGCGCCAACGGCGTTCGTCATGAGGTTTGAGAGATCATCGAGAGGTTTGTTTTTTCCGGCCACGGCAGAGGCCCTCCTGTTTTGCTTTGATTGCGCTTTGCCTTGATGTAGGGACGGGGTGACCGGTTTTCCACCACTCGCGAGTAATGCCCCACATGATTCTTTCAATCATCACCGCTATAGATTTCCCCAGCTGGCTGCGGGAAGACGTTTTCACCATCGGCTGGTTCTCACCGAAATGGTACGGGATTGCCTATATTGTCGGCCTGTTCGGGGCCTATCTCTATGCGCTTCGCCTCACGAAACGGCGCGATATTTGGATACCCGACACGCCAAGCCGACTCCCCGAGACAATCCCAAATGAGCCGATGCTCTCGGACCTCATGTTTTATGCGCTCATCGGCATTATCGTCGGCGGACGGCTGGGGTATCTGATTTTGTATTCACCCAGCACTTTCGTCTCCGCGCCCCAAGATATTGTCAAAGTCTGGCAAGGCGGTATGAGCTTTCACGGTGGCTTTTTGGGCGTTGTCGTCGCGGGGCTCTATGCAAGTTGGCGTCACAAGGTCGATAGATTCCGGATTGGCGATATGGCCGCCGTGGGCGCGCCCATTGGCCTTGGGCTGGTTCGGGTTACGAATTTCATCAACCAAGAATTATGGGGCAATGAAACGACGATGCCCTGGGGCGTTAGGTTCCCCAAAGACCCAGATTTACTCGTCCGGCATCCGAGCCAACTTTATGAAGCTTTCCTCGAAGGACTCGTGCTCTTTCTCATTCTACGGTTTTTGACCGTGCGATATAAGGCGTTGACGAAACCCGGCGTTATCTTTGGCTCACTGGCGTTCTTCTATGGTATTTTCCGTTTCGCCGTAGAGTTCGTGCGCAAACCGGACGACATCGCCCAATTCGGAGAAATCGGCAGCATCGTTATCACCCGCGGCATGATCTATAGTGTGCCGATGATTATCGTTGGCGCTCTCATTATTATCTGGGCCAAAGGCCGTGCGCCCGTCTCGCCGAAACGGCTTCCAGAAAAAGACGCTAAAGCGGCATGACCCGCTCCCTCGCGGACAAACTTAAGGACCGCATCAGAGAAGCCGGCCCGATTAGCGTGGCGGAATATATGACGATCTGCCTGCTCGATCCTGTCCGAGGCTATTACCCCACCCGAGATCCCTTAGGCGCGGAGGGTGATTTCATCACAGCCCCCGAAATTTCCCAAATGTTCGGCGAGGTTTTGGGTTTATGGTGCGTGCAAAGCTGGATTGATCTTGGCCGCCCTGATGTGCTGCATCTCATTGAATATGGGCCAGGCCGCGGCATCATGATGAGCGATATGCTGCGCGCGGCCTCGCTTGATGCGGGGTTCAAATCCGCGGTCAATGTCTCGCTGATTGAGGCCTCAGCAGCGCTTGAGGCCGTGCAAGGGCGAACGCTCGGCACTGCGGGCGTGCCTGTGCAATGGGTCAAGAAACTCGAGGATGTGCCAGACGGACCAAGCCTGATTATCGGGAATGAATTTCTCGATTGCCTGCCCATTCAACAATTGATTTGCACAGACCCGTTTGCCGGAAAAGACGGCTGGACCGAGCGCCGCGTTGGATTGGATGAAGAGGACCGACTCTGTTTCATAAAAATCGATGTCCCCGCCGCAGCTGTTCTGACAGAAAAATTACCTTTGGGCGCGCGCGAGGCTCGGACAGATGATTTGTTAGAAACATGCCCCTCTGCCGCGCAAATTATAGACAGCCTCGCTCAACGTTTTCATCAAGCGCCCGGGCGCGCACTTTTTATTGACTACGGCCCCGATGAAACGGAATTTGGCGACACGCTGCAAGCCCTCAAGCGCCATGAGAAAGTTGGCGTGTTCTCTGATCCCGGCAATACAGATCTGACAGCCCGCGTTGACTTCGCAGCCCTCTCCGAATCAGCGGCTGCTGGCGACCTCACCGCGAGCGCCGCCGTGCCGCAACGCGAATTTCTTTCGAAACTTGGCCTCGAGATGCGCGCCGTCGCGCTTATCCGCGCCAAGCCCGAGGCCAAACCCGTGATTTCGCGGCAGCTTCACCGCCTCACGGATGACGGGGAGATGGGACAGCTGTTTAAGGCGATTTGCCTCTCGTCAAACGGCCTACCCCTCCCGCTCGGATTGAGATAAATAAGATGACGATGCCCCCTCACCTGACCTCAAAGCTCTTACCTTTCACCCATGGATTTTTCGGATCGCAAGGCGGCGTTTCGACAGGAACTTTCGCCAGCCTAAATGCAGGCATGCGGTCGGGAGACGATCTGGAACATGTCTCGGAAAACCGGGCCCGTATCCGAAACGCTTTGGAGGCTGAGTATTTGGTTAGCTTGCATCAAGTTCACTCGGACACAGTCATTATCGCAACCGATAACCCCGTGTCGGATATGGAAGCAGACGGGCTCGTCACCACTGTCCCGGGCCTCGCTATATCCGCACTCTCGGCGGATTGCGGTCCGGTCTTGCTTGCCGATAAAAAAACGGGCGTAATCGGTGCCTGCCACGCAGGGTGGCGCGGGGCGCTTAGCGGTATTGTCGAAAGCACAGTGGCCACTATGTGCGAGCTTGGCGCGTCGCCTGCAAACATGACCGCCGTGTTAGGTCCTTGTATCGGACCCGACAATTATGAAGTCGGCGAAGAGTTTAAAACGGAATTTCTGGAAATAGATGCAGAATATGAGAGGTTCTTTCACGTGCCCAAGGGCAAGAAAGCGCATTTCGACCTACCCGCCTTTATTCTATCCCGACTCGCCATCATGGATGTACAGGCCGAGTGGACGGGACATTGCACTTATGCGCATGAGGACAGCTATTTTAGTTACCGCCGCAACACGCACCGCAAAATAAATGGCTATGGACGCAACTTATCCGCAATCGTCCTGCCTCCACGCATGGACTCCTAAAACGCGGAGCGCTAACGGGTTCCGAACGTCAGTCTAAATGGAATTTACCCATGAAACTCATCAGCGGCACCGCCAATAACGATTTGGCGAAAAACATTGCCGATGTGCTCGACATTCCCTTAACGAACGTCGACATCGAACGCTTCCGGGATCAAGAAATTTTCGTTCGTATCAATGAGAATGTCCGCGGCGAAGATATTTTCCTCATCCAACCCACATCAGCGCCCGCGAATGACCATTTGATGGAGCTTCTAATTTTGATTGATGCGCTGGTCCGGGCCTCTGCGCAGCGCATTACAGCTGTCGTTCCCTATTTTGGTTATGCCCGTCAGGACCGAAAAACAGGCGGGCGGACACCGATCTCGGCCAAACTGGTTGCGAACTTGATTTCAAAAGCCGGCGCAGACCGTGTCCTGACCGTCGACCTTCATGCCGGACAGATTCAGGGGTTCTTTGACATCCCAACGGATAATTTATTCGGCCAACCCGTCTTCATCAACGACATTAAAGAGCAATTCTCCAAGCGCGACCGCGAAAAATTGCTTTTCGTGTCCCCTGATACAGGCGGTGTGGTCCGAACCCGCGCGATTGCCAAAGAATTTGACGCCGACATCGCCATTGTCGACAAAAGACGACCCAAGGCAGGCGAAAGTGAAGTCATGAACATCATTGGCGACGTCGCAGGCCGCACCTGTATTCTTTATGACGACATTATCGATTCTGGCGGCACGCTATGCAACGCAGCCAAAGCCTTGAAAGATCACGGCGCGAACTCTGTCTCAGCCTATATCACCCATGGCGTGCTGTCGGATCCAGCTGTTGAACGTATCTCAAAGTCAGAACTCACCGAAGTTGTCATTGCTGACACGATCATGCAGCCAAAGAAGGTTAAAGATTGCAAACAAATTCGCGAAGTTTCGACGGCGACATTGCTCGGTGAAGCCATTCGCCGGATCGCAAATGATGAGAGCGTCTCCAAGCTCTTTGGCTAGTGCTTTTTGCTGCAGGCGAGAGTCGGAAATCCTCTTGCGCCATTGCGCTCTTTTGCTTATAGGGCGCGACAATAAATGATTCAGCCCGACCGAAGGCCGCTTCAATCCCGTTGGAGCGGTTCGTTTTTTGGGCCACACACGTAAATTAAGGCTAGTCCCATGAGTGTTGTTCTCGACGTCGTTGTCCGCGAAGAAACCGGAACCGGAAATGCCCGCGAAGCCCGCCGCAATGGCATGGTGCCTGGCGTGGTGTATGGCGGTGACAAAGACCCCGTCGCCGTGGGTATGAAATATAATGAAGTTTTGAAGGCCATCAACTCAGGTCAGTTTCTGTCAAACATGATTGAGATCAAACATGACGGCAAACCGCAGAAAGTTCTCACCAAGGATGTTCAGTTCCACCCTGTGACGGACCAGCCTATCCATGTCGATTTCTTCCGCGTGACGGACAAAACCATCATCGACGTGAATGTGTCCGCCGTTTTTGTCGGCGAAGATGTATCGCCCGGTATGAAGCAAGGCGGCGCCTTGAACGTTGTACGCTACAACATCGAAATCAAATGTCCGGCTGGTTCAATCCCGGACAGCCTAGAAGTCGACATTTCGGCTATGGATATTGGCGACTCAATTCATCTTTCCGAAGTCAAATTGCCTGCAGGCGTTAAGCCAGGTATCGCTGACCGTGATGTCACAATTGCGACCATCGTGCCGTCTCGGACATCCAAGACAGCCGAAGAAGAGGCAGATGAAGCAGCGGCAGCTGAAGCAGCGGCTGAAGGCGGAGACGAAGCGCCAGCAGCCGACGGCGGCGAAGAAGGCTAATTGCTCTCTCTCCTACGACGGCTCTTTTCACGCCGAGCGGAGGACAACATTGTGCAAATTTGGTGCGGTCTCGGGAACCCCGGGGCCAAATATCACGGAAATCGCCATAATATTGGCTTCCTTGTCCTCGACGCCATCGCCGAGGACCATAATTTTCCAGCGTGGAAATCCCAATTCAAGGGCCTGACAACAACGGGCCTTATCGACGGTCAGAAGATATTGCTGCTTAAACCTTCGACTTTCATGAATGAAAGCGGTCAGGCCGTCCAAGCCGCCATGTCCTTTTATAAGCTCGGGTTATCCGATGTAACGGTCTTGCATGACGAGCTTGATCTCGCTCCCGGAAAGGTGCGCGTCAAATTAGGCGGCGGACTCGCTGGGCACAACGGCCTCCGCTCTATTAATAAGCTCTGCGGCGGGCCGGACTTTCATCGAATCCGCCTTGGTATTGGCCATCCTGGGCACAAAGATCGGGTAGCCAGCTATGTGCTGTCGGATTTTGCCAAATCAGAACATGATGTGCGAGACGACATGATAAATGGGATGAGCCGTCACGCAGATTTACTGGCAGACGGCAAAAGGGACCTGTTTCAAACGCGCGTTTCGGAATTTATTGGCCGATAGAAAGCCCTTAGCCCCCTTGCCCCCACAGACAGAGACGCTAGACCGTCTCTATGTTATCCTTATTTGAAATCGCAGCCCTGCTGCTCGTGCTCTCCGCTATTTTGTCCTGGATCAACAGGGCCTACCTCAAGTTACCGCATACGATTGGCCTGCTCGTTATGGCCCTCGTCGCAAGTTTCATACTTATGGCCCTGCAGGCCTTTGTGCCGAGTATTGGCCTGACCGACACTATGCAGTCGGCGCTAGGCCAGATTGATTTCAATGAAACCCTCATGAAAGGTATGTTGGGCTTTTTGCTCTTTGCGGGTGCCCTTCATGTTGATCTCGCGAAGTTACGAGACGCAAAATGGGCGATTGGCACGATGGCGACCTTTGGCGTTGTCCTATCTACATTTATCGTCGGGACCGGATTTTGGGGATTGGCGAAGTTATTAGGGATAGATATTCCCTTTATCTGGGCGCTCGTTTTTGGCTCCCTCATCAGCCCAACGGACCCAGTTGCAGTTTTATCTATCTTGAAAACAGTCAAAATGCCCAAGTCGCTCGAGACCAAGATCGCGGGTGAAAGCCTGTTTAATGACGGTGTCGGCGTGGTGGTCTTTACGCTCATCCTCGCCATTGCAATGGGGAACGCCGGCGGCGGACATGCCCTGTTTGAGCCATTTCAACTCGCCGGCCCCATAATGGCAGCGACAACCACGGCTGGCGGAGGGGTTGGCGTCCTCGACGTCATTGAGCTCTTTGTTGTGGATGCGGTGGGCGGCGCGATACTTGGCGCGATGGCAGGTTGGATTACATGCAGAATGATGGCGCGCATTGATGAGCATGCGATCGAGATCCTTATCACCCTCGCCTGCGTCGCTGGCACATATGCCCTGGCCCAGCGCATAGATATCTTAGGACATCATCTTTCAGGTCCGATCGCAGTTGTCGTTGCAGGTCTTATGATCGGCAACAAAGGGGCCCGCGAAGCGATGAGTGAGCACACCCAAGAGACGCTCTTTGGGTTTTGGGAAATGATAGACGAGATTTTGAATTCTGTTTTGTTCTTATTGATCGGTTTGGAAATTCTTGTTTTGGGCTTGGTGCCAGAATACGCCCTCATCGGAGCCATTGCGATCCCGCTCGTCCTTCTTGCCCGTCTCTGCGCAGTCTATGTGCCCATGAAAGCCATTGGGACGTTCAAAAACTTTACGAAGGGCGCGGTTCCGGTGCTGACATGGGGCGGCGTTCGCGGTGGTATATCGGTGGCGCTTGCGCTCTCCCTACCGGACAATGAGTATAAACCGCTTATCCTTACGGCGACCTACGCGGTGGTTGTGTTCTCGATTATTGTTCAAGGGCTTACGATCAAAAAGGTTGTTGAAAAAAGCGTAGACGCAGACCTCATGTAATCTTTACGGCCTATAGCATACTGGGGAAAACCTATTGCCCATATGCCTTATATGCAATACCGTAACACCATGACGCGCAGCTCGTTCATGAAGATCATTTGGGTCCTTGTCGCCGCCTTGTTCCTTTCGGCGCAAGGTCTCGCGCAAGCGCATAGTGTCAGCGATGGCAGCGCAGACCATTCACACGATGGCGTTGTCTGTGAGGCCTGCTTGGCTAGCCTCCAACACACCGCTGTCGAACCATCTCCGTCCCTGATAACGCCTTTGAACCTGCCCTCGCGGGTGGATTGGGACGTTGCGGTTATAAATGAAGCGCCGCGAACATTTGATGGACGTGCCCCGCCGCCTCGCGGTCCGCCCGCTCACTGACAACACCTCCCTCCCCCCTTTCCGGTTGCCTCGTTGGCATCGGCCTTTTTGTGTTTTCAGTTACAGAGTAAATTATGTCACGTTTTTCGATTGGTCTCTTGACCACAGTTCTATCCTTTCCAGCCGTCTCCCTGTCTTACGCCCACGCGCAAGAGGCAGAGATTGAAGATGTCATCATCGTTACGGCCTCGCCTCTCAACCGCTCCATTGATGAAGCGATTACGGGACAATCCATCCTATCCGGCGATGACCTGCAAGACCGCCTCGCCGGCACGATTGGCGAAACCCTTAAGCTCGAGCCGGGCGTCTCCTCGACCAGTTTCGGTGCAGGCGCGTCTCGCCCCATCATTCGCGGACAAGGCGGAGATCGCGTGCGCATTTTAACGAATGGTATTGGCTCTATCGACGCCTCATCCGCCTCCCCCGATCACGCCGTAGCCGTTGAGCCAGCGCAGGCCGAGCGTATCGAAGTCCTTCGAGGGGCCGCGCTATTACGATATGGAAGCTCGGGTGCGGGCGGCGTTGTCAACGTCATTGATGGCCGTATCCCTGATGATTTCCCAGACGGCGAAACAGATGTCGCCGTTAGGCTTGGCGCGAGTTCTGTCGATGCCGCCGCAGAGGGCGCAGCCTCTATTGATCAACGTATCGGAAATTTTGTCGTGCATGTGGACGGCACGTTCAGGGATGCGCAAGATTACAATATCCCAGTGGAAGGCGAAAGCCGCGCACAACTCGCAGAAGAAGGCGAAGAGATCCCAGATGATTTCAATGAAAACCGCCGCTTGGGCAATAGCTTTGCCCGCTCGAGCAGCTTGACAGGCGGTGTCTCCTATATCGGCGAAAATGGCTTCATCGGGGTTGCGGGCCATAGTTTTTCCTCAACTTACGGCATCCCCGGCGGACATGGCCATGAGGAGGAGGAAGGCGAGCATCACGACGAAGACGAAGATCATGATGAAGAAGAACACGAAGGTGAGGCAGGACATGAGCACGAGGAAGAAGAAGGCGAAGAAGAGGTCTTCATCAAACTCGATCAAACCCGTTTTGATCTGAATGCTGGTTTTGATTTTGACGGACCCATTGAGCGCGTTCAGGCTTTTGCCGGATATGCGGATTATAAGCACACTGAATTTGAAGGCCCCGGCGAAGTGGGAACGGTCTTCACAAATGAAGGGTATGAAATCCGCGTGGAGGCCATTCAGGCCGCACGAGGAAGCTGGAAAGCCGCTCACGGGTTTCAATATAGAGAGCGTGATTTCGCCGCGGTCGGCGAGGAAGCTTTCGTGCCGCCGACTCAAACCCAGCAACTCGGCGTCTACACGTTCCACGAGGTCGAAGTTGGAAACGCTCATCTCGAAGCCGCGGCCCGCTTTGAACGCACGGATCAGGAAGACAGCGTTGGCGGGGTTGACCGTAGCTTTGACCTGATCAGCCTGAGCGGCGGCGGCGATATACACCTCAGCGAGGCCGTCAGGGTCGGAGGCACGGTTTTCCGCACGGAACGCGCGCCGACCACGGAAGAGCTTTTCTCCAATGGTCCCCATTTGGCAACGTCGCAATTTGAACTCGGTGATCCGGGGCTCGGAAAGGAAACGGCTACAGGCGTGGAGGCCGCCTTCCGCCACCGTGAAGACGGCCACAGCGTGACGCTTAATGTCTTCTACACGGATTACTCAGATTATATTTTCGAGACAGAAACTGGCGGCGAGGAAGATGGCTTGCCGATATTCCAATTCACGGCGGAAAATGCAGAGTTTTACGGATTCGAGGCCGTGGGCCAAACCGAGATCACGAGCCTTGGCGCGTTTGACATTTCTGCAGATGCGCTCGCCGAATATGTGCGGGCCAAAACAAGCTCAGGCAATCTTCCGCGTATTCCGCCCCTCTCAATTCTCTCGGGATTGGAAGCGGAAAGTGACCGCTTGAAACTACGCGCGGAGTGGGAATATGTGGCAGATGCAGACAATCTCTCAACCTTTGAACTTCCGACGGATAGCTACAATCTCATAAATGGCTTCCTGACATGGAAAGCGCCCGTAGGGGCTAAGGATGAAGTTCAATTTAGGCTATCGGTTCTGAATATCTTTGATGCAGAGGCCCGCCAACATACGAGCTTTTTGAAAGATCTTGTGCCGCTACCTGGACGCAATGTCCGGTTTTCAATAAGCGCTAAAATTTAGAGCCCTTGAGGTCATGTCCCGCCGGCAATGATGGGTCGGCGGGATTTTAAAAATCGCCCCTAAGCGATCTTAGAAATATTCAATGTATTGGTAGAGCCCGGGACGCCAAAAGGAACGCCCGCAGAGACCATTACAGTATCCCCAGATTCCAGCCCCATGCTGCTTTTTGCCAAATCGCTGATATGCCCCATCATGTCGTCAAAGTCAGCTGGATCAGGCGTGACAACTGGCAAAACACCCCAACTCAATGCGAGGCGTGACGCTGTCCTTGCGTTAGGCGTTAATCCGACAATACTGCAAGGGGGCCGCTCACGGCTGATACGCAGAACGGTTGAGCCCGTTAACGTATAGCCCAGCACAGCTTTCGCATTCAGCGTGGTTGCCATACCCGATACGGCGCCGGAAATGGCGTCTTCAGCCGTTGCCTCATAAGGCAACTTTATCGATCTAAAATACTCCCATAAAATTGGGTCTCGTTCGGCAGCGCTGATAATGCGGTCCATAATCGCAACCGCTGTCGCGGGATGTCTACCAACAGCTGTTTCGGCAGATAGCATAACCGCATCCGCGCCTTGGTAGATTGCCGTGGCCACATCCGACGCCTCCGCCCGCGTCGGCGTCGGCGCATCAATCATCGACTCGAGCATATGCGTCGCGACAATTACAGGCTTACCCAGCGCGCGGCATTTACGAATAATGAGACGCTGAACCACAGGGACTTCTTCGAGCGGAAGCTCAACACCTAAATCCCCCCGCGCCACCATTGCGGCATCGGCCGCGATGAGGATCGAGTCTATATCTTCAACAGCAGAGGGCTTTTCAATCTTGACGATAATGCCAGCTTTATCGCCGATAATGGCGCGTGCCTCTCTGACATCCTCCGAAGTTTGCACAAAAGACAAAGCGATGAAATCGACATCTTGCGTCAGGGCGAAGGCCATATCTACGCGGTCTTTATCCGTCATCGCGGACATCGGCAGGACCGTATTGACGACATTAATACCCTTGCGTTCAGACAGCGGCCCCGGCACGTCAACTCGCGCCTTGGCCGACGTTCCGTCATTGGACAAAACTGTGACTTGGAGCTTACCATCATCAAACTTCAGTATGGTCCCTTCGACCATGGCCTTCATCAACTCTTCATGCGGCATGATGATGAGGCCATCGCTTCCAGGCTCAACGCCTTGGCGAATCTCTATCGTCTCGCCATAGCGTAGGTCGATACTGCCATTTTCAAACGTGCCGCAACGGAGTTTGGGCCCCTGCATGTCGGCAACGATACAGATCGGATTCCCGGTTTCTTTTTGAATGTTGCGGATGGCTTTAACAGAGGCGGCATGATCCTCATGGGAGCCATGACTGAAGTTTAGGCGAAAAGCATCAACACCCACGTCGTGCAAAAGGCGCATAATATCCGGCGAGCGGCTCGCAGGGCCAACCGTAGCTAGAATTTTCGCAAAGCGTTTACGCATGAACCGCGACTCCAATATCAGATAAATTCGCGCCGCCTTAGCGCCTCAGCCTCGGAAATCACATGGTTTTATAAAAAAATTGGCGTTTTATGGAAAAATGAGCAGAATTAGCAAACAGAGGCAGGAAGCGTAATGGATTGACCGATTTGGATGCCATAATCCGCACCAATGCCATTCATCGATTGAATGATATTCACACCTACGCAGGTCCGGCGAGACAAGCTGTAAACCGTATCTCCGGCTTGAACCGTGTAGTTTTGCCCTGCCTGAGGGAGAACACGGATGGTCTCATCGGGCAATTGACCTGTCGTCAGAGCATCAGCCGACACAAGATTTCTGGAATAGTCATAAGCGATCGGCGTTCCGGCGGCGCCATAAACGCTTGCGGAGCCATATCCATAGCTGGACGCCGTTTGCGCCGGCTGGGCGGAGACAAGCTGCCCACCTGTCGCAACAGATTCGTTTTGCCCCTGCATCGCCATAAAACCCGGCGTCCCTGTGACCTGATCGGTTCCGTAGGCTGTATCGGTCGGCGCAGCGGTGACGGTTTCATAAGGCACTGTCTCATAAGAAACTAGCGCTGGAGCGGGCGACCGATGCGCAAAAACAGGATAGGATGTTGTCGCTTCATAATTGGCATGGCTCACATCACCGGAATGAGTGCCTGGCTCATATGGTGTGGTTTGGGCCACTTGCGCAGCTTGGGTCACAGGCGCATGGGCGTAGTGTTGCGTCGCAGGCGAGCCGTTTTGATACGTAGACGATTGTTGATAAATCGGGTTCTCTTGGGTGGTTGAACACCCCCCGAAAAGGGCTGCTGATAAAGAGACGATAAAAATTGCACGCATAACAAACCTCAAATTAAACTTGAGGTTGGCGGTTTATCGCTAATATTTGGTTAAATACTCGGGGGTGATACCAAGCCTGAACTGCGAATAGATGCGCTTTGACGTCAGAATGCGCCTTGAAAATAACGGTAAAAAACAGCACACCGCACCAAATCAATATTATCGGTATGGAGCTTTTATACCATGAACATCAAGACCCGCCCCGTTGAGTATAAAGATGGGAAAGTGAACTGCGTTGGATATCTAGCCTGGGATGATAATCGTGCAGACCCTCTGCCTTGTGTTTTAATCAATCATGCCTGGGGCGGTTTAGACGATTTCGCGATGGACCGCGCCGTGCAAATGGCCGCGCTTGGCTATGTCGGCTTCGCGCTAGATAATTATGGCGAGGGCGCGCAGCCCGAAACAGCGGAAGACAAAACGGCTATGATGAGCCCGCTCATGGAAGACCGAGTTGCATTGTCCAAACGCCTGAAGGCCGGTTACAAAGCGGCGGCGGCGTTGGACGAAGT
The DNA here is from genome assembly GCA_937923965.1 of uncultured Caulobacterales bacterium. Taxonomy (GTDB): domain Bacteria; phylum Pseudomonadota; class Alphaproteobacteria; order Caulobacterales; family Maricaulaceae; genus Litorimonas. Next base: position 1,905 of record CALDTL010000176.1, on the reverse strand, counting down.
GGACCAGACGCATATGGCGGCGATTGGCTATTGTTTTGGCGGACTATGCACATTGGATATGGCTCGCGCAGGATTAAACCTTCACGCCGCTGTGTCCTTCCACGGCCTCTTGGATGCACCTAAAGACCTCCCAAAGAAAAAATGCACAGCCAGCGTCCTGGTCTGTCATGGTTGGGATGATCCGATGGCAAAACCTGATATGCTAAAATCCTTTGGTGAGGAAATGGCAGAGAAAAAATGCGATTGGCAAATTCATGCTTATGGTAGCGTCGTTCATAGTTTCACCAATCCTGCGGCCAATGATAAAGAAGCGGGGACCGTCTATAATGAACTCGCCAATCAACGCTCTACAAACGCGATGCTTGACCTGTTGTCAGAGAAATTTTCGATGCACGGGATAGACCAAGCTTAGTGAAAATTATTCGCGATACAGCTGGGCTGCGTGCATTTTGTGATGCGGCTCGCGCCCATGATTTCGTCTGTATTGATACGGAATTTATGCGCGAGAGCACGTTCTTCTCGATTCTCTGTCTTGTTCAAGTTGCCACGACCGAAGACGAAGCGATCATAGATCCTCTGGCCGATGGTATGGACCTGACGTCGTTGAAAGACTTGCTGCTAGACGGCGGTATCACGAAAGTCCTCCATGCCGCGCGGCAGGATATGGAAATTTTCTACCGCATTTGCGAGGGCGTGCCGGGGCCCATTTTTGATACGCAAATCGCGGGTATGGCCCTCGGGCTCGGCGACAGCGCAGGTTACGGGGCTTTGGTCAAAGGTCGCCTCAACATAAATCTGGATAAGGGCGCACGTTTCACCGATTGGTCTCGCCGTCCGCTCTCTGAAAAACAGCTCTCCTACGCCATCGCGGATGTGACGCATTTGCGCGATCTTTATCCCGGCGTTTTATCGGAACTAGAAGACAAAGGCCGCCTAAGCTGGGTCACGGAAGAGATGTCTCAACACATGGATGAGTCGCTCTATACCTTTGAGCCTGAAGAGGCTTGGCAACGGTTGAAACTTCGCGGACATAAAAAACAATACCTAGCCGCCCTCAAAGCCGCCGCGGCTTGGCGAGAGCGCCAAGCCATTAAAAAAGATATTCCACGCCGCCGCGTCTTAAAAGACGACGCGATGTATGATCTCGCGCAGCAACGACCGCGAACAATTGAAGCGCTCGCGAAACTACGCGGTATCCCGCGCGGGTTTGAAAGATCCTCCTCCGCGCAAGGCCTCGTCGATAGCCTGTCTGCGGCAATTGATAATGCGGATGAATATGCCCCGCCTGCCCCCAAAGTTCAGCATATGCCGCCGTCACTCGGCCCGCGCATTGAAATGATCAAAACACTCCTGCGTTTGCGCACGGAAGTTGAAGGCATCGCGACGCGCCTCGTTGCGAATGCCCGTGATATTGAGCAGCTGGCAGCCTTTGGGGAGTCCGCTGATATTGCGGCGCTTAAAGGCTGGCGGCGCGAGATTTTCGGCCAGGACGCGCTGGATATGTTGCGCGGTAAAATCGCTCTGCGCTTGGAGGGCGAACATGTCGTCGCTGAACGCCTCGACTAAGTCACCCCCGCCTCTCCCCAAACGGCGGAAATTTGACTACGCGCCGTGCGCCGACCCGCTGAAAATTATCTATGAAGACGATGATCTGCTCGTCGTGGACAAACCCGCAGGCCTGCTGTCTGTGCCGGGCCGTGAACTTCCCGATAGTTTGCAGACACGGCTTAAAGACCAATATCCAGAAAGCCTTCTTGTTCACAGGCTCGATATGGCGACATCCGGACTGATGGTGTTCGCGCGAAACAAAGCGGCGCAGCGGCACCTTGGCCTGCAATTTGAACGACGGCATACGACGAAGAGTTATCTCGCCTGTGTGGCTGGCCGTGTGGACGGCGAAAGCGG
>CALDTL010000175.1 GCA_937923965.1 uncultured Caulobacterales bacterium | reverse complement strand
TTTGAAAGACCACGATATTGTTGTGATGCCCGGCTATGTTGCCATCGGCGAAAAGGACAGAGCTGTTCTTTTGGGGGACGGCGGGGCCGACCTCACCGCGCTCTATGTCGCTGACCAGCTGGGCGTCGAGGCTGTGCTGCTAAAAGATGTGAACGGGATTTATGAAGTTGACCCAATGTCTAATCCAGAGGCTGCGCGCTATGAAGAAATCTCTTGGGAGGATGCGGCGAAGGTCGCAGGGCCTTTGATTGCGCCGCGCGCCCTAGGATTTGCCGCTAAAAATCAAGTTCCGTTCCGCGTGGGGACGCCGGGGTTGCCGTCTTATACTCGGGTCGGTGCAAAAACAGGCGCGATGAAATCTGCGCCTAGCCCGAAGACATTACGGATAGCCATGATAGGTTTGGGCTCCGTTGGCGGCGGCGTCTTTCGCCGCGTTGCGGCGCATTCGGATCTGTTTGAAATTGTGAAAATCATGGTCCGAAATCCCGACAAATATATAGATCAAGGGTATAAGGCGGAACTCTTGACGACAGAATTTTCAGATCTGGCCGCATCGAAGCCTGATATTTTTGTTGATGTCTCCGGCGGTATAGAACCTGCCTTATCGCAGTGTCAGGCTATGATAAGTGCCGGGGTGCATGTTGTTTCCGCGAATAAGCAAGCCATCGCTGCGGGCGGGCAGGACTTGATGGATTTAGCTGTTTCCAATGCTGCGCAATTACGGTTTTCTGCGGCCGCAGGCGGGGGCATGCCCGTGCTCGAAATGTGCCTTCGCGAAGCGGGCCGGATTACGCGTGTCAGAGCCCTGCTCAATGGGACGACAAATTATATGCTGGATGAAATCGGCAAAGGGCGATCTTACACCGAAGCCCTGCAAGATGCGAAAGATAAAGGCTTCGCCGAAGAGGACCCGACATCGGATGTTGGCGGCGCGGATGCGGGCGCGAAAATTCGCTTAATTGCCATGTTGGGCTTTCACGAGGCGATTACCCTGGACGATATTCCGCTGGATACGATTGCGGATTTCAATCCCCCGGAGCCTGCCAAGGGCGCATGGAAGCGTATTTCGACTTTGTGGCGAGATCAAAACGGGTTTTCCTCCGCCTTGCAGCTAAAGGATCTGTCGAAGAATAATTTCCTTGCCCAAGCGGACGGCGAAGAAGCGCATGCTATCTTTGATTTTGACGACGGGGACCAATACCGCATTCGCGGCAAGGGCGCGGGCCGCTGGCCGACGACTGAGTCCGTTATGGCGGATCTGTTTGATATTTCCGCGACGACTTTGACTTGATTTAGGCAATGGGCGTCATTTTAGGCAACGGTCTGCGGGCTCGGTGCGTAAGTAAGCTATGGCTGAAACAAATATCAATCCTGTCATCATCTGGCTGCGCCGCGACCTGCGCCTTGCAGATAACCCGGCGCTTCATGTCGCCGCGCAGAGCGGGAAGCCGCTTATTCTGATTTATATTGATGAAGCGAATAAGGGCCGCGAATTGGGCGGTGCGGCGGAAGTGTGGCTACATCATTCCTTGTCCGCGCTGACAGCCTCTATCGAGGAAAAGGGCGGGCAGCTAATTTTGCGGAGAGGCAAAGCAGCAGATATTCTAGACGATATTATCGATGAAACAGGCGCCGACGAAGTCCACTGGAACCGCCGCTATGAGGGCTGGGCGCGCGATATTGACGAGGCGATTAAGACAGATTTGAAATCTCGCGGTCTGAAGGTAGAAAGCCACAAAGCCAATCTTCTGACCGAGCCTTGGGAGGTTGAAACAAAGACAGGCGGGTTTTACAAAGTCTTCACGCCGTTCTGGCGCGCCGCGAAGGCAAGTTTTACGGTTGCCACAGATTTGCCCGCGCCAGAAACTCTGGACTGCGCCGAGGCAAAATTAGCCTCTGATGATCTCGCAGATTGGACCCTTTTGCCACGCTCTCCGGATTGGGGCTCTAAAATGATGCAGGCGCATACGCCCGGCGAGGCGGCGGCAATGAGCAGGCTTAAAAGTTTCTTGGACGGCCCCGTTGAAGATTACGCTGTGCAGCGTGATCGTCCTGATGATGAGACTGGCACATCCAAACTCTCGCCGCATTTGGCTTTTGGCGAAATATCGCCGCGGCAAATCTGGAACGCGGCGAAGGACAATGATTATACGTCCGATAAATTTTTGACGGAGATTGGTTGGCGGGAGTTTTCCTATACGCTTCTCTTCTATAATCCTGATCTCGCATCGCAGAATTACAAACCCGCATTCGATAATTTCCCTTGGGACAGCGATGCGAAGAAAGTTGAAGCTTGGCGGCGCGGGCAAACAGGCTATCCTTTTGTTGACGCAGGCATGCGCGAATTATGGCAAACGGGCTGGCAGCATAACCGTGTCCGAATGGTCTGCGCCTCTTTTCTGATTAAACACTTGCTGACCGACTGGCGGGTCGGCGAGGCTTGGTATTGGGACACTTTGCTGGAGGCGGACCCCGCGTCCAATGCTGCGAGTTGGCAATGGGTTGCGGGCAGCGGCGCCGACGCCTCGCCTTACTTCCGGATTTTCAATCCTTTCACGCAAGGTGAAAAATTTGACCCGAACGGCGATTATGTTCGCAAATATGTGCCAGAGCTCGCGAAGCTACCTAAAAAATATATTCATCAGCCTTGGACGGCTCCCGGCCTCACGCTTCTGGAAGCGGGCATCAAATTAGGCGAAACTTACCCGCATCCCGTCGTCGACCATAAAACGGCCCGGGAGCGGGCGCTGGCGGGTTATAAGGCCAGCCGAGAATAAGCGGAGCTCACCGGACAGTGACACAAACGTCATTGGCCATCACATCTATTTTTTGAAATGACAGCTTCATGAAAAAATTAATGACAGCCACAGCCATCCTCGCCTTGAGCCTAACGGCCTGCGCGCAGGCCCAATCCACTGAAAAACTTGAGACGCCTAGGACCGAAACGGTCCTCACGGCGACATCTGGCCCGCAAGCGCCTTTCAAAAGCACGCGTACAGACGGTCTCGAAGAGATGATCGTAGCGGGGGGCTGCTTTTGGTGCTCTGAATCTGATTTCGAAAAAATCACGGGCGTCCGCGAAGCCATCTCTGGTTATTCGGGCGGAACCTTAGATAACCCGACCTATAAAAAAGTCGGCACAAACCGCACAGGTCACCTAGAGGTCATCAAAGTTATCTATGACCCTTCGGTTGTCACCTATCGCCAGCTTGTTGATCATTATTGGAGAACCGTCGATCCAACAGATGCGAAAGGCCAGTTTTGCGACAGAGGCCATAGCTACACAACGGGTATATTTGTGACGCCTGAACAGCGCGCCGACGCCGAGAGTTCACTCGCAAATGTTAGAGCGAATAAGCCGTTCAAGGCAGAGATTGTCACGCCGATTTTACCTGCTGTGACATTTTATCCGGCGGAAGATTATCACCAAGATTATTACAAGAAAAACCCGGCTCATTATAATCGGTATCGCACGGGCTGCCGTCGCGATGCGCGCACGCAGCAGCTTTGGGGATCAAAATAATCTGCGCCCTTTAGGTTCTGTCTTCGCGGGAGGTGCGTTTATAACCTTTCGCGCGCCAGACTTTTAATTCTCGCGTTTTGCCCGGCCCGAGATTGATAATGATCGGCTCTAACGGTGTGAGTTCCTCGAAATCTTCCCGGAAATAGGCTTCGAAGTTGTGATGATAGGATATCAAGAGAACGGGCGCATCTGTATCAGGCAAGGCCCGTGTCAAACTCGCATGGTGGGCGGGCGACGCATTTAGTGACCACATGGCGAGCTTTGTTTGGTCTCGGTCCATCTTGATGTTTAGCAGGACTTTGTTCCTTTGGGGATCTAGCGACGAAAGATAATAGTTCAGATCGTAGAACACGAGGCGGTTATCCGCCGCGATATAGGCATAATAATCCTCCGCTATTATGGATTTCACGGCTTCCGCCGTTTCCGGCCAGGCGCGCAGGCGCTTTACTGGATTATTCAATCCCGCCGCATCGATTAAAGGTGGACTCATGGCCAAACCGCCAAGACCCATCACAACACCTGTTTGTACAATCAATCCCCACTTCAGCCATGTTGTTCGGGTCTGCTGTCGTAGGGCCCAAACCGCAACGAGCAGCGAGGCTCCCACATAGGCGGTCACCGCCCAATTGGCATTGGCGCGCGAAATGAAGGCTTGAAGGCTAATCGCGCAAAGTGGCAGCGCGGCTAGCTCTGCAATCCACACTGCGGGCGTATTTAGTTTCCCTCGAAATCCCGCAATGAGCGCCAAGAGAAACATCGGGAAAGGCAATAACCCAAAGACGCCAAATTGATCGACCCAAAACGAAAAGAGCTCAGACGGGTGAAATAAATCCTGACCGAGATTTGCATTCTCTCCCGTGTGGGAAATGGTCGCAAACTCGTGCGCAGCATTCCACATCAGGTTTGGCACCAGAAGCAAAGCGGCAACAATGGCCACAACGGCCCCTTTTAAACTCATCAAGGACTTGCGGCTTGGCGGGTCAAATACAATGGCCAAAATCAAAACAGGAAAGAAAAACGCCATCGCATATTTGGACAGCAACCCGCATCCTAGTGCGCCGCCAAGCTGTAGGACGCGCCCCCAACTTGGCCCTTTTTCGGTTTCCGTGACGCGAAGGCCCGCCCAGGCATGAAGGGCGACTGCCCAAAAAAATAGAAGCACCGCATCCGTGCTCATAATGTAACTTGAGAGCCACACAGCGGGCATCAAGATGTATATGAGCGCCGCCCAAAACCCGGCGTCAGGGTTGAATAACCGCCGCCCCGCTAAGAAAATCATTGTCGCTGTCCCAATATGCAGAAACGGCGCGGAGAGCCGCACGGCCCATTCGGCATCACCGAAAACCGATGTCGTCAAGCCAATGACCCAAGCGATCATCGGCGGTTTGGAAAAATATCCGAAGGCAGGCGCCTGTGACCAAGCCCAATATTGCGCCTCATCTCCGTGCAAACCCCAGGGTGCGACGAACAATATGATTAACCGCAGGACCAATAATCCGCTCAAAAATAGGGCGAGCTTTTGCGCAGGACTGTTCAACCGAGACATCACTTTGGTCCTATGGCGGTTTTGCTTAAGAAAGAAAAGCGCGGCATATAGCTTGCATGGCGCATTGGAAATAAGGCTGACTTGTCCTATGCGGTGGATGGGATAAGCTGCTCGGGCAATTCAAAGGACAGATCATGATGAAACATATCGCTTTCTCTACGGCGCTCTCGACGGCTATGTTTTTCGGTTTTTCGACGGCTGGCCTGGCCGCTGATGGACCGACGCCAGAGGCCGAGACTCAAATCATCTATGCCGGCACGCTGATCGATGTTGAAAGCGGAAAAGCGCTGAAGGATCGCGTCATTGTTATCGAAGGCGGAGTTATTACGGCGATAGGCTCCGAGGCTACGATTGATGACATTGATCTGCCAGACGACGCGGTTTTGATAGATATGTCGGAAATGACGATCCTGCCGGGCTTGTCTGATTCTCATGTTCATCTGACCAGCGACGCAACGGTTCATGGGTATAAGCGCCTGACTGTGTCCACTCCGCGCGCGGCCATTACGGGCGTGGTCAACGCAAAGAAAACACTCATGGCTGGTTTTACGACCGTGAGAAATCTCGGCGCGCCAGGTTTTGCGGATGTTGATCTCATGAATGCCATAAATGACGGAGATATTGTCGGTCCCAATATTATCCCAGCGGGTCGCTCCATTGGGATTACCGGCGGTCACTGTGATAATAATCTTCTCCCTTATGAGTATAAGGTCACGTCTGGCGGCGTGGCTGACGGTCCTTGGGCCGTTAGAGCGAAAGTTCGAGAAAATAATAAATATGGCGCGAAAGTTATTAAGTTCTGCGGAACCGGCGGTGTGCTTTCCAAGGGAACGAAAATTGGCGCGCAGCAGTTTTCTTTTGAGGAAATGAAAGCGATTGTAGAGGAGGCGCATTTATTAGGCCTCAAAGTTGCGGTCCATGCCCATGGTGCAGAGGGCATCGAAACCGCGATTCGCGCCGGTGTTGACTCCGTCGAGCATTCCAGCCTCATCTCGGATGAAGGCATTCGACTAGCCAAAAAAAATGGCACATATCTGTCGATGGATATTTATGTCTCCGATTATATTTTGTCAGAGGGCGAGGCTGCGGGTATTCTTGAAGAGAGTCTGGACAAAGAGCGGACGGTTGGAAAAGCACAGCGCGAAAGGTTTGAAGCTGCCGCGCAGGCTGGCGTCAAAATTGCTTTTGGATCTGATGCAGGGGTCTATCCCCACGGACAAAATGGCCGTCAATTTGCCTATATGGTGAAATGGGGCCTGTCTCCCATGGAGGCCATACAAGCGTCGACAATTGGGAACGCAGAGCTTTTTGGAACGTCAAAAACACATGGCTCGATTGCCGTTGGCAAGCGGGCGGACATCATCGCGGTGGATGAAGACCCGCTAGACGATGTCCAGGCTTTAGAAGATATTGACTTCGTGATGAAAGACGGCGTTATTTACAAGCAGGATTAATACGCCTGATTTTCTACTATTTTCGTCCGGTCATTGTTTGGTCCTAAATCATTCAGAAGACACAAACGCGGTTTTTTCTAACCTCACAGCAAACCGAGCAATAGAAAAGGTGACCCACTGCAATAGTGAGCCACCTTCGGAGGTTCCCTTTCAGGAAACTACCAATTCGTTATGCAGGTTTCCTGATGAACAGGAAACTCGCGCGGACTATTTTTTGTCCATGATGATCCGTGTTTGCGGATATGGCGTAGCAAAGCCAGCCTTACCGAGCGCGTTTTTGATTTGCTCGGGCAGGGAGTAAGTGACGTCGAAATAATGCGCACCATCCGTGAACGGACGGACAAGCATTTCAACAGAGCGCTCGCTCAATGTTTCGGCTTCGATGAAAGGCGCTGGGTCAGATTTCACATGGGGATGCGCATCGAGCACACCTTGGATCACTTCACGGGCCTTTTGAATGTCATCTTCATAGGCGATGTTGAATTTCATATCGACGCCGCGAACCGGATGATGGCTGTGGTTGATGATCTTCTCGCCCCAAATTTTGCTGTTCGGGATGATGATCTGCTGGTTATCGAATGTCTGCATGTTCGTTGTGAATAGGTTGATCTCTTCGACATTACCGAATGATCCGCCGCCGTCGACGAAATCGCCAACTTTATAAGGACGGAAAATCAGAAGCATGACGCCAGCCGCGAGGTTGGACAATGAGCCTTGCAGCGCAAGACCAATAGCAACCGTAGCCGCACCAAGGACAGCGACGATAGATGTGGTCTCAACGCCGAAACGTCCAAGAACAGCCATACCGACGATCGCGAGGATCAGGAACTTGGCAATACTCGCGAGAAAGCGGAACAGCGTCTCGTCTAGGTGGTCATATTTCTTGGCCAGCTTGATGATGCCATTGCTGACGCGCTTGGCAATCCAAAGACCGATGATAAGAATGACGATGGCAATCACGACATTCAGCGCAAGGCCGATGATCGTATCCATACGCTCGGGGTTCAAAAATTCAGTTAGTTTATCCATGGGGGTCCCTCCAGACATAATTATGGTTGGCGGCTCATAGCGCAATCTATGGTGAACAGTTTATGAACGTAATAAAATGCACTTGTTCATTTGTTATACACCTTCTGCGGATTATGGCGCGCACTTCATTTATTTTGGTGGAAAGACACACATGAAACTCACAACAAAAACACTCGCTGGCCTGCTTGCTACATCTAGCATGATGGTCGCGTCTCCGGCGTTTGCACAAAGCTCTGGTATGTTAGCTGGATGGTCCGGTGAGGCGTCTTTGGCGGGCTCCAAGACAACGGGTAACACAGATACAACGGATATCGGACTTGGTCTTAATCTCGCAAAAGAAGCGGATAAATGGCGTCATAAGTTCTATGCGACTGCAGACCGCGGCGAAGCGAATGACGAGCGGAACAAGCAGCGCTACACACTCGGCTATCAGCTTGACCGTGACTTAACGGACCGCCTTTATGTTTATGGTAACGGCGATTATTACTCTGACGATTTTGGGGCCTATGAAAATGGCTACTTTCTCGGTACGGGTCTCGGCTATAAATTATTTGAGCCAACGCCATTGGGTTGGGACCTTGAAGCCGGTCTTGGCTATCGCTCGCAAAGCCCGCAGGAGCCAGTTGTTCCAGGCGCGGTGACCCAAGCTGAATTTGATGCTTTGCAACTGGCCGGTGATTTTGATCGCCAAAATGAGCTGGCGCTCCGTGGTGCGTCCCAGATCACCTATGATTTCAATGATAATGTTTCACTCTATAATAATAGTGAAGTCATTCATTCAAAAAGCGACACATATCTTTGGAACGAAGTCGGTGTTACAGCGAACCTCATGGGTAATTTGGCGGCGCGTGCGTCCTACCGGATTGACCATCATACAGACGTGCTTCCGGGCGTCGAGAAGACAGACACGATCTCGCGCGTCGGGGTTGTCTACACGATCAAATAAGCCCGCTTTTGAGGGCGCCTAAATCACTTTACGCGGCGGCGCGATCTGCCGCGTAAAATCCGTGCAATGATGGTCCGAATCCTGTAAAGGTCTGGTAACTGATTTGCAGGAATTCTTTTATGGCTGAACCCGCCACCCAAAATCCAGCATATGGCGCTGATTCGATTAAGGTCCTGAAGGGCCTAGATGCGGTGCGCAAACGCCCCGGTATGTATATCGGCGGCACTGACGAGCGCGCGCTGCACCATTTGGTGGCCGAGGTGCTCGACAACTCCATGGACGAGGCCGTCGCTGGCCACGCCAACCGCATCGAAGTCACGCTGAACTCTGACTACTCCGTCACGATCAGCGACAACGGGCGCGGCATCCCGATCGACCCGCACCCAAAGTTCCCCGACAAATCCGCCTTGGAGGTAATCCTCTGCACGCTGCACGCAGGCGGCAAGTTCTCCGGCAAGGCGTACCAAACGTCCGGCGGTTTGCACGGCGTTGGCGCGTCGGTGGTCAACGCGCTCAGCGACAGCATGGTCGTCCAAGTCGCTCGCAATAAAGAGCTGTACGAGCAACGCTTCTCCCGCGGCATCCCGCTTGGCCCAGTTGAAAAGCTAGGCCCTAACCAGCTCAACTACGAGCAGCTGTTTGCCTATGTCTTTGCCCTAGCTGTTATCTCGCTCATCCTGAACGGCATCATCGGCGCGATCGAACGCCGGGCCCTGCGTTGGCAATCATCCTCGCAGTCGACCGCGAGTAACG
>CALDTL010000174.1 GCA_937923965.1 uncultured Caulobacterales bacterium | reverse complement strand
TGGATGTTCTCGCGGTAGATATATTGCCAGATATCCAGCTCTGTCCAATTGGAGATCGGGAAAACGCGCATGCTTTCGCCCTTTTGGACGCGGGCATTATATATGTCCCACAGTTCAGGGCGTTGGTTTTTGGCATCCCAGCGGTGATGCTCATTCCGGAATGAGAAAATACGCTCTTTCGCGCGAGACTTCTCTTCGTCGCGCCGCGCGCCGCCAAAGGCCGCATCAAATTTGCCCGCATCGAGGGCCTGTTTCAGGCCCTGGGTTTTGGTGATGTCCGTGTGGACGGCCGACCCATGAGAGAAAGGTCCTACATTTTGTTCAATCGCATCGGGGTTGATATGGGCAATCAATTCCATGCCAGCTTCTTTGGCGCGGCGGTCGCGGAACTCATACATTTCTTTAAACTTCCAGCGCGTATCCACGTGCAAGAGCGGGAAGGGCGGAGGCGAGGGGTAAAAGGCTTTAATCGCGAGCTCGAGCATGACCGAGCTGTCTTTCCCGACAGAATATAACATGACCGGGTTTTCGCACTGCGCAACAACTTCGCGCATGATGTGAATACTTTCGGCTTCTAATCGATCCAAATGCGTGAGACGTTGACCTTCTGGTCCCGCCGCTTCGCGTTCAAGCGTGTCTAATGCTGCCATAGCCTTATCCTGTGTTCTTGGTGTGAGCTGCCCGCCATCGCGCAAACGCTTCAACGTTTTGCCGTCATTAAAGACCTTGCGTGCGATCGTCGTTTCGGATTGACCGACCTTTGCCGCAAAGTTCTCAATTCGTATGATGATGTCTTGGCTCATTGTGGGATATTTCCCACGAATTTTTCAGACTGTCAAGTGATGTCAGTTTGCGCGTGTTCAGCCAGCCGTCTTTACAGCGGTTTCGGAGTCATAAGCGCGGCGGATAATCTCAATCCGGCCCTTATGCTTCGCGCCCCACATGAGCATTTCTTGCAGTGGTTCAATATAGCTCTCCCCTAGCGGCGTGAGGGCGTAATCTACCCGAGGCGGCACACCGCCCTGCGATTCCCGCGTCAAGAGACCATCCCGCTCAAGCTCTCGCAATGTTTGCGATAGCATGCGCTGGGAGATATCGGGGATAGCGCCCCGAAGTTCAGAAAAGCGATGTGAGCCGAAAGATAGGTGGCAGAGGATCAAACTCGGCCATTTCCGGCCGAGCAAACCCAAAATACTCCGCACAGGGCATTTGTCCTGATCGTAGAATATCTCCGGGGCTTTCCCGGGGGGCGGATAGTTTTTCGATTTTGAACGCATGATTAGGGCCTCAGATCAACGAGTCCTTTAGTAACGAATTGTAACCATGAGGTTAAGGCGCGCTTGAGAAAACGCCGGAGTTATCATGTCTAGAAGAGGCCTTTGATCGCGATTAACACTATAAAATAGTAACTCAAATAGGGCTAAAATGTAGTGCAAGAATTTCCGCTGTGGGGCGCTGTTTCACGCGAATTGTTGCAACCTTCAGTTTTAGTTAAAGTATGTTAAATTTAACACTTTCTGCGAAAAAAAGTCTTTGTTTTCAACCCCAAAAGAGAATTTTAATCATAAAAGTTAATCGAGCTGAACCCCAGATAACCGATTCATATTTCGATAACCGTAAATAAAAGGACTAATTAACTAGTGATTCAGGGGTTTAGTCCGACCTTGTCCGCTCAACTAGAGTTAGGGTAAGACCGATGACCGGGTTATTGAAAAAATTATTTGCACAGAAGAAGGCATGGTTTGGGCGTAAGACGCCGAAATCATCCTCGGATCAGAGTCAAAACGCCTCTGGGCCTAGCAATGTGTCTGCGCGACCAAGTGGATCATCCCTCAGGGCGTTTTCCTATAAAACTGCACGCGCGGCTATTTCAGCGAGCCTATGTTTCTCGGTCCAGACCGCCTTCGCGCAAGTTCCTTACCCTGCGCCCTCTTGCACAGCGAATGACGCAAACATTACGGCCGTGGCCACGAATACCTTCTCTCTGCAAGCTCAGTGCAATCTACCCACGGATACGGCGACTTTGGAATATAATATCACCTATACGCAAAATGCGAGCACACGATATGATTTGCTGCTAGGTGCAATTTTTGACGGAAATGTCGTTGTTCAAGACCCCTTCTCATTTGTGCGCGTGGGCGGGGACGATCCGTTTTTAGATCTCGACGGCGAGGCTGACTATGGAGACACATCCTCTGTTTCAGCTACCGATGTCATTGTTCAGGTCGATTTTCCCTGTGATCTAAATGGCGATGGGCAAGTCAATAGCTCGCCCGTCATTGAATTTGCTATGGGGTATAATGCCAAAAGGGGCGGAACTGGTTTACCGACTGAAATTGAGGGACCGAAATGCGCAATTTCCAATGCCGTTACATTCCCGCTGACGACGGGTCTTCAAGTGGTCAAAAATGTTGTCAATGATAATGGCGGCACCAGCAGCGTTTCAGATTTCGGAATTTCCACATCTGCGGGGAATTTGACATTCGACAGCGGCACCGCGTCAGGAGCTACGACAACCTATACATCCAATGAAATTGTTGGATTAGACGCAGGAACATATTCGCTCTCAGAGCTCTTGACCCCAGCTTATTCTGCGAGTGCATGGAGTTGTAACAACGGAACGCTGAATAATTCAAGCGCGTCTGGAGCCAGTCTCACGCTTGATACCGGGGATGTTGCCATCTGCGAAATCACTAATGATGATACTGGCGTTGTGGTCGCGCCTGAGATGACGTTGACCAAGGTCGCTTCCAAAACAACGGACGTTCAAGCCGGAGATATCATTACCTATAGCTACACTGTGGAAAACACCGGCAATGTGGACCTCGCCGATGTGTCTGTCTCCGATGTTCACAATGCTGATGGAACCCTGTCGGACATTTCGCCGGCCTCCGTTGATCTCGCGCCGGCTCAAAGCCAGATATTTACCGCGACCTATACGGTCACCCAAGCTGATATTGATCTCGGCACGCCGATCACGAACACAGCAACCGCTAGCGCGACCCCTGCAATTGGTAGCATTACGGAACCTACAGCAGATGAGTCCATCTCTCTAACAGCGCCAATGCCTGAAGCCTTGTTCTCGAAAATCGCCAGCCCGAACAGCGATCTCGTCGTCGGCGACACGGTGACCTACACTTACACCGTTGAAAACACGGGGAATGTAACCCTTACGAATACATCTGTTTCCGACGTGCATTCCGGTTCAGGCCCGCTTTCCGCCATTACGCCTTCAGGCGTCGATATTGCGCCGGGTGCCAGCCAAGACTTCACAGCCACTTATGTCATTACGCAGGCCGATTTCGATGCCGGCGTTGATATTGCGAATACGGCGACCTTGAATACAACGCCGGCCGGCGGAACTCTGCCCTCTACAACAGCCGACGAAACCGCTGCGCTTGCTGCGCCGGCCCCTGCTGCGACAATGACGAAAACGGCCAGCGACGATACCGATGTAACGGTCGGCCAAGTTATCACATATGAATATGTAGTGACGAACACCGGTGACGTCACGCTAACGGATGTGTCCGTCTCGGATGCGCACTCAGGCACTGGCACCTTGTCTGCAATTTCGCCGGCAACAGTGGATCTTGCGATCGGGGACAGCCAGACTTTCACCGCGACCTATACAGTCACGCAGGCTGATATTGATGCGGGCGTTCCAGTTACAAACACGGCGACGCTGGCCGCAACGCCGGCCAATGGAACTCTACCGACTGTGACTGCCGATGAATCAATCGCCCCGACTCCGCCTACGCCATTGCTGACGCTTTCCAAGACGGCTTCCAACGACACAGATGTCGCGG
>CALDTL010000173.1 GCA_937923965.1 uncultured Caulobacterales bacterium | reverse complement strand
TTAGGCCTCGTTGGGCTGGTGCAAGGCGCGGGATTGGTCATGCTCTCGGCGGCGATATTAGCCGGGCTTCACACGCTAGAGCCGAAGCGCTGGAAAAGCTTGATGTCCATGCTGCCCAGCCGCAAAGCCCCTGCGGCGTTGGAAGACCAAAGCGGGCGGCAATTCACCGCCGAAGCGCGGCTGTCCGTGGATGCGGGGGGCCTCATTGGGCAAATTGAAGATGCGTTGAAGACGGCGGATCATATCCTCATGCGCCTGTCAGAGCCGCAGGCCGAAGCCCATTGGGCGGACACGCCGCGCCTTGCCGCAATGATGCAAAGCTTGCTTGAGGCGGGCAGCGCAGAGGACCCCGATTTTGCAATGGAGCTCATCCGCAAAGAACTCCCCAGCTTGCTGCAATCGGGCGGCGTGAGTATTGTCGATTATTCGAAAAAAACAAAAGACCATTTCGATGAACTCCCCGGCATTGGCGTGGGTCCTAGAATCGAAATGGCCGCGCCGGCGTTGGTGCGCGAAGACGGCAGCGTGCTGCGGCGCGGGACAATTTGGGTGCGAGCTTAAATATGAAAACCCAACTCGAATTTATTGGATTTGACCTCGGCCACGGCGAGACGGCGCTAGGCCGCGCTTTTGGCTCTACCGTACGCGAGCCTGAGATTTTGGAATGGCGCGGACGGCGCAGTTTCGTCACCGCCATTGCGACAGATAAGTCCGGCGTAAAAATTGGAGCAGAGGCGCTGAACCTCGCAGCATTGGGTCCGAAAGCTAATGTGGCTGTCAAATTTAAGTCACGGGAATTAGATTTGGAATCGGTGCGCGTGCCGACCTTCATGTTCACCCAAGCCCTGATCGACGGGCTCACGGATGAGGGGACCATATTGGGTCCCAAGAAAAGCCAATTCATTGTCGGGTGTCCCAGTGGATGGAGCGTCGATGACCGCGCCGCCTATCAAGATGTCTTCCATACGGCGGGCTTAAAGACCGTCCGGATTGTGCCCGAATCCCGCGCGGCCCTGATGACCGCTTTGGAGCAAGGCTATCTTTCGGTCGAGGATGCGCGGGCCTCTGTGTTGATTGTCGATATCGGGTCTTCGACGACGGATTTTACTTATTGCCGCGATTTAGACGCGCAGGATGTCGGGCATAATATTTTGGGCTCTGGCCTGCTAGACACGGAAATCTTCGAGATGAATCTGGCGCGGCAGAACGACCGCGCACAGATTGAGGAATTAATTGCGGCCTATCCGCATTATCGCCCCATAATGGAATATTGGTGCCGCGAAGCGAAAGAGGCCTATTTCACCGGCGAGGATGTGCCGGTTGAATTGCTGAAACGTTTGCCAATTGGACGCGGCGTTGTGTTTGATATTCGTATCGACAAAGCGGATGCGGACGCGATTTTGGACAAACCTCTGGAGGCGCTGAATGGGTATAGCTGGCGCACCGCCTATGATTTCGCGCTGAAGGAAACGATAGAAAATCTCGGTGGTCGCGCGCCTGATACTGTGCTGCTGACGGGCGGCGCGTCGCGCTTGCCGCTGGTGTTGCCTGCGACGAAAGCCGCCTTCCCAAAGGCGCGTATCGTGCGCGGCGCGGAGCCTGAATTTGCGATTGCGCGCGGCTTGGCCTGGCTTGGGCGGTTTGAATATCTCCATGCGAGTTTCAAATCCGAAGTGGATCGCCATACCCGCGACGGCGGCGAAATTGCGCTCAAGGCAGAAAAAGCGTCGCAAGACCTGGGGCAAACCCTCGCACCCGTGCTGGTGGATGCCATCACAGAAAGCTGCATCTTACCGGCTTTCCAAGAATGGCGTTCTGGCCAGATTGAAAGTCTTGATGATGTCGAGGCCGCCTTAAACACCCGCGTGGCCGATTGGCTTGGCTCTGACGCGGCGCAGGCAGAATTGCGTCCGGTCATTGATGTTTGGTTTGCAGGCTTGCAGCGCGATATTGAAACCGTGACCGACCCGCTGTGCCGCGAACATGGCCTGCCGGCGATGGTGTTGTCATTGACTGACTCGCAGCAGGTTGCGCGGCATTTGGAAGGGCTCTCGCTCTCCATGCCGCATGTGGGGTCGATGGAGTCGGATACGGCTTTAGTGGGGACAACGCTGTCCGCGATTTTGATTGGGTCGCTGCTGGCGCATGCCAATCTCTTCGCGCCCTTATTCCTCAATCCGCTAGGTGTGATTTTGGGCGGGGCGCTCGCCGGCGGGACCTACATTTACGGCAAGAAAGCTCTATCCGGTAAAATGCGCAGCGCGAAAGTTCCCGTGATCGCGCGGCAAATTCTGACGGATGGACGGATTCGATCTGCTGTGACGAAACAAAGACCTGATTTGATTATGGCTGTGCAAACCGCTTGGAAAGATGCAGCGGCAGAGCGCTTTACGGGAGAGCTAAATGACATGCTTGGCAGCGCGCTACGTGAGCGCGCGGATGAGCGCGCAGTTTTATTTCTCGTCTAGGTTCGGAAGGGTAATTTCGATCTCATCGGCGCCGTCCATTTCAATGACGATGCGGGTTTTTGACTTGCCGTCCTTGATAACAGTTTGGCGATCTAGCGTCAGGCTTTTTCCAAGACCGGATATTGAGATTGTATCTTCGCTATCTCGGCTTTTATTATGCTGGATTTTTCCAACTTCGGTGCCGTCAAAACTCAGGACAGTGTTGCCGCCATCGGTGTCGATATCAATATCCTCAGCAAAAGCGCTGAAGAGGGCCGTTAAATCCCGAAACAGGCCATCCTCGGAAAAAACCTCTTCCATGACATCTGCCATGACTTCAAAATTCTCGGATATATCCTCACTCGCCGAAGCCTTATTTTTATCCATTGTGCGCTTTAAACGCGCCGCCGAACGGGCAATATCGCCCTCATGCTCCAAGAGCCTATCTTCAAGTTTTTCGGCTAAAGCTTCAGAATTGTCTGGCGTCTCTGGCGGTGCAGCGAACGCGGATGAAGACAGGCAAAGCGCGGCGACTAGGCCAAGAAACGGACGGGTCGATTTGGACATGGGGTACTCCCAACACATGAGGTGCCACAGTAAAATCTATGGCTATTGCGAGAATATACATGATATGAGCGGTCTGAACCTTCCGTGAATTTTAAATGAGTCCATTTTCTACATATGTTGAAAGACCGCATTTTTTATCCGCTCGCAGCTCTGCTCGCGATAGCCATTGTTCTTTTAGCGCTATCCTTTGGAGAAAAAGTTGAGCTTACAGATCGAGAAATTTGGTGTAATGGATATGTGATGTCCGGTGAAAACCTTGCCAGGTTAGCTGCTCAACCCGGAACACAATCGGTCTTTGTCGCGGCGTCGGGCGGGGAGCCTGCTTATGCGCGCCTAACGAGCACAGCCGCGCGCGCAACGATTGACCCAAAACCCGGAATTTTCGCGCCGCTGGGGCCAGAGTATGAGCGCGCCTTTGCCACACGGCGTTTGCGCTTGACCATTACGGCCCGATCTTCCGCGATTAATGGTTTAGAGGCTTTTGATATGGGGTATTTCACAGCCGGGTCGGGTGATAGTCCGTGGGTCCGCAAACGGCTGACGCCAAATTGGGATGACTATGTCATGGAATATACGCCCGGCGCTTTAACTGTAAACCAAGGCTTGGATCATTTTTCAATGTGGCCTGGCGAAACCGGAGAACTTCTAACTATGGATGTTCGCGAGATGCGAGTGGATGTCTTGGAGCCGCCCATATCATGCCAATAGATAGTTCGACATTCCCAATGATTTTGGCCTGGGCCGCGCCCTTTTTTGTGTTGTCTATTCTAATTGAATGGATTCTGGTGAAAAATGGAAAACTGGCCGGGCGGTATGAGACAAAAGATGCTTTGACCTCCATGCTGATGGGATTGGGGAACCTGACGTCCGATTTGTTGATGGGGTTTGTCAGTCTTGCCGTTCTCATGTGGGCGTGGCAGTTTAGGGTGTTTGATTGGGGCGTCAGTCTGCCTATCATATTTGCGGCGCTTATCGCGCAAGATTGTCTTTATTACTGGAAGCACCGAGCGGCGCACCGCGTTCGCTGGTTATGGACTGCGCATGTTGTTCATCACAGCAGCCAATTCTATAATCTCTCCACCGCGCTGCGGCAGCCGTGGAATAATCATTTCACGGGTTTTGTTTTACTCTCAACCCCGCTCGTGTTTTTAGGCGTTCATCCGCTTTTACTAGGATTCGTGGGCGCCTTAAATTTACTCTATCAATATTGGATTCATACAGAAGCGGTGGATAAAATGCCTCGCTGGTTTGAGGCCATTTTTAACACACCATCACATCACCGGGTTCACCACGGGACAAACCCGCAATATTTGGACTCCAATTACGCCGGCATTCTAATTATTTGGGACAAGATGTTCGGCACATTTGTCCCCGAAGACCAGAACGTGGAGATTCGCTACGGCCTCGTGAGTGATATCGGAACTTATAATCCTATCAAAATTGCTTTCGCGGAGATGTGGGGCGCGGTCAAAGATGTGTCTAAACCCAAGCTTAAGATGCGCGAGAGGCTTAAATATTTACTGGCTCCGCCAGGCTGGTCCCATGACGGATCGCGAAGAAGTTCAACCGATATTAAGGCAGATTACCTAGCAGAAAATCCACATTTGTCGGGCACGCCGGGCCTACCCAAAGTTTAATGCATTCAAGGTTCAGCCTATCCCGTGAAAGAGTGCGCGCTGAGCGATAGATAGGCCTTTTGGAGAAGAGGCTTTTATCGTGCCACCGGATTTTCGGATCGTAAATTGTGCTGCCTGACTGAGCGTGTATTCGCGTGATAATACCGTATCTATGGTCATCATCCGAACCACTGCGGAGTTCGTCTTTAAAGTCAGATCAATGAAACCATTTTGCAGCGCGTTGTAATATCTAGCGTCTGGGTTTTCCTTGGTCAGCAAAAGGTTGTGATCTGCCGTTGCATCTCCCAAATAGGCGGTCAGAGTTTCTGATGAGACCGAGCTCGTCACAAGTTCCATGCCGACTTTTTTGCCGGCCTCCGACGTCAGCTCATTGAGCCAAAACTCATGCGCGTCCCCTGTTAACACGAGCATGTCATTTATTCCGGCTGTGTCCAAAGCCGCATAAAAGGATTCGCGTGCCACAGGATACCCATCCCAACTATCCGGATAAACGGGCATGTTGTATTTGCTGAGGGTCAAGAAATCGCGGACTTCCGGCCAGTCGACTTCTATTTTTTCTAATGCCTCTTCAGAAATATAGGGCGTAAAATCAGGTGTTAGTAATCGCCCCATAATGACCTGATTGGCCAGGAGTCGCCAAGGCACATTATCGGACTGTGATTGGCGAAGAGAGTTGAGTATGAAATTTTGCTGATCACCGCCGAACATTTCACGATCTGCAGCATAGAGAACCGACTCTCGGAATCTATCAGCTCCGCCGTCTTGAACGATATCGTCAACATAGGACTCGATTATAATTGGCTCCGCCCGCGCAGTCAGGCGGGTTTCCACGCAGGTCAAGTTCACGAGATCACCGAAGCGGAAATTTCGGTAGATGTCAGAGCGCACGCGGCCAGCTTTAGGCTCTCGTACCGGTATCCATTCGTAATAGGCTCTTAAGGCCGCTTGCCGGCGCTCGTTCCAGTCCCCTTCTGTCTTGGGTTGATGATTTTGCGCGCCCGTCTTCCAGCTATCATTGGAGGTTTCATGGTCGTCCCAAACAGCAATTAGCGGCATGGCTGCCGTTGCAGATTGTAGAGCCGCATCCGTGCGATATTGCGCATGCCTCCGGCGATAGTCGTCCAGGGTAATGATTTCCTTCGCAGGGTCGTGGATACGGTCAGGCAGGCGCGGCGTCGGCAAAGGGCCATATTCGTAATAATAATCGCCCAGATGAATCAGCGCGTCATAGGGCTGGCTCTCTGCGCGTTTGGCGATGGCATCATAGGTGTTGAAATATCCGTGTTGCCAATTCGCGCAGGACACCACAGCAAAGCGAATTTCTGATGTGTCGCCGCGGGGTAAAGTCCGGGTGCGGCCTATCGGCGAAACGGCAGAGCCAATGCGAAATCGGTAAAAGTAGGTTTGTCCCGGATCTAAATTCTCTGCGATAACTTTCACGCAATAATCTAGGGATTTATTGGTTGTGGCTTTGCCTGAGGCGGCCATGTTTTCCAGATCGGGGTCCGTAGACACCTCCCAAGAGACGTCAGCATTCCCGTCATCTTCCGACGAGACTCGAGTCCACAAAACGACACTGGTGTCGAACGGATCGCCGGATGCGACGCCGTGCCGGAAGCTGCCCGTGCTAGAAGCGGAACTGCTTTTACCCGTGACCGGGTTTGGATTTGCGCAGGCCGCAAGCCCGGCCCCAGCCGATAAGCCGATCAGGCCTCTGCGTGTGAGTTTACTATTCATGTCTGCGGTTAGCCCAATCTATCATGCGAGTCTCACTATCAGGAATCGGTGTCTCGTCCAGAAAAGCTTTCGCCAGAAAATCCCCCCAATGAGAGAGGTGCAGTGTTAACAGCTGCTCGCCTTACAACTTTCAAGGGATTCCATCCCATTGATTTTAGTAATTCAACCAGACCGACGTCACGTTTCACTTTAGCGCTAGGTTTGTTTGGACGGGTGAATAGGCCGTCCCTTACGCCGCGGAATGTGGGTTTGAAACGGCCTTTCCGAAAGACGCTAACGCTCAGAAATGCCAAATTGGCCAATAGGTGAGGAACGGTCAGCAGAATGAGAAGCGGAATCGGCATGTTGTTAAAAAAGGTCCAGATTCGATTTCGGGTTCCGTAGTAAACCGCAAATGCAGAGGCCCGTCCTGAGATCGCTGAGCTGACATGGTCAATAATAGTGTCCGCACTTTGGACGCATCTATAGCCAGCTAAGCGCATGCGGAAGGCAAGGTCGACGTCTTCGTGGTAACAAAAAAAGCTCTCATCAAAGCCGCCTAGCTTTTCAAAAACATGGCGGTCATAAAATGCGCCCGCGCCGCAAGGTCCAAAAGCCTCGCGGGTCACAACAGTCTCAACAGGTTTGCCAAATCCTGCCCGCCAGGCCACGCCAAATGCATGATATTCATCTCCAAGCCCATCAAACCGGTCAGGCTCTAAGGCTAAATATTGTGTACTGCCCACCATAGCCGTTTTGGGGAGTAGAGTGCCGGCGGCCAAGCCTTGCTCAAGCCAATCTGGTCTGGCGAAAGCGTCGGGATTTAGGAGCGCGATCCAATCCGCGGTGACTTTTTCAACGGCCCGATTATTGGCAACCGCAAAGCCCAAGTTCTCTCCGGTTTCGATGAGAGTGAAGCGGTCGTCAAGCGCGGGTAGGGTGCTAAGCGAGTTATCCGTGCTACCATTATCAATCAGGACGCACTCAAAATTTGTCAGCGTTTGCCCCAGCAAACTTTCCACGCAGGGCCTTAGATATTTCCCGGCATTGTAATTTACAATGATAACGGAAACTTCAGGTTGGGTTGAAACAGAGGTCACACCCCAAGTCTATCAGACTGCGCGGGCAGGGAAAGCCAAACATCCCGTTACGCAATGCTAATGTGGCAGGCCATGTTAAGATATTATTGAGCATTATCTTAATCATATAAAAAAAACGTTATATGATGTTGACGATATGAAAAACAGCGCGTATGGGACCTCCAACTAGACTTCACAGAACATTCAGGATGCCCGTTATGAGTGCAACAGATTATATCGTTAAAGACATTGCCTTAGCAGATTACGGCCGAAAAGAGCTGGATATCGCAGAAACCGAAATGCCGGGACTCATGTCCTTACGCGAAGAATTTGGAGACTCGAAGCCTTTGGCCGGGGCGCGCGTTGTCGGATCCCTCCACATGACAATCCAAACAGCCGTCCTTATCGAAACATTGACAGCACTTGGCGCGGATGTGCGTTGGGCGTCTTGCAATATTTACTCGACGCAAGACCATGCTGCGGCTGCGGTTGCTGCGGCCGGCGTGCCTGTCTTCGCAATCAAGGGCCAAACCTTAGAAGAGCATTGGGATTACCTGGATAAGTCTTTCTTATTCCCAGAAGGCCCGAATATCATCTTGGATGATGGCGGAGATGCTACGCTCTATATTCTCATGGGTGCGCGTGTAGAAAACGGGGAGCCTGAGTTGATTGAGGGCGAACCTGGTTCCGAAGAAGAGGAAGCGATCTTCGCGCAAATCAAAAAACGTATGAACGAATCTCCGGGCTGGTTCACAAAAATGCGCGATCAAATCGTCGGCGTATCCGAAGAAACAACAACTGGCGTTCACCGCCTCTATGAACTGGTCGAAAAAGGTCAGCTGCCGTTCCCAGCGATTAATGTAAATGACTCCGTAACCAAGTCAAAATTCGACAATAAATATGGCTGTAAAGAATCGCTCGTCGACGGTATTCGCCGTGCAACCGACACAATGATGGCCGGTAAGACGGCCGTTGTTCTAGGTTACGGCGATGTTGGCAAAGGCTCCGCTGCGTCACTTCGCGGCGCGGGCGCGCGCGTTAAAGTTACTGAAGTGGACCCGATCTGCGCGCTGCAAGCGGCTATGGACGGATTTGAAGTCACAACACTCGAAGACACGGTCGAAGATGCAGATATTTTCGTCACGACAACGGGCAACAAGGACGTCATCCGTCTTGAGCACATGCGCGCGATGAAAGACATGGCGATTGTCGGCAATATCGGTCACTTCGATAATGAAATACAAGTTGCGGCTCTGCAAAACTTACAGTGGACTAACATTAAAGACCAAGTTGATATGATCACTTTCCCCAAAGGAAATCGGATGATCTTGCTCTCCCAAGGGCGTCTCTTGAACCTTGGTAATGCCACAGGCCATCCATCTTTCGTAATGTCAGCTTCATTCACAAACCAAGTTCTCGCTCAAATCGAGCTTTGGGAAGACAGCAAGGCCAAGACGAAAAAATATGAAAATAAAGTCTATATGCTGCCGAAGCATTTGGACGAAAAAGTTGCGCGTTTACATCTAGAGAAAATCGGCGTGAAGTTGACCGAGATGACCCAAGAGCAAGCCGACTATATTGGTGTCAAGCAAGCCGGACCTTACAAGCCCGAGCATTACCGTTACTAATTAGATATATACCTAAATTTGGCGGCCCTATTTGGGCCGCCTTTCACCATCCAGGCCCTGATAAAAATAAAAAGCGCAGAGCCTTAAAATCCTGGAGCCAGATATGAGCCGCCAAACTTACGAATTTACGTCCGAGTCCGTGTCCGAAGGGCATCCTGATAAGGTCTCTGACCGCATCTCCGATGAAATTGTTGACCTCTATTTCAGTGAATCCATCAAAGACGGCATGTCCCCTTGGGACGTGCGCGTCGCAGCCGAGACACTGACCACAACCAATAAAGTCGTGATCGCGGGCGAGACCCGCGGGACGGATAAAATTACGAAAGATATGATTGAGGAAGTTGCTCGCGCAGCGATAAAAGATATTGGCTATGAGCAAGACGGCTTCCATTGGAAAAACTCGGACGTTGATGTCCTTCTCCACGCGCAATCCGTCGATATTGCGCAGGGCGTTGATTCTGGAACAGGCCTTCACACTGAAGAGGGCGCTGGCGACCAAGGCATCATGTTTGGTTATGCGTCGCTGGACGTGCCAGGCGCGCTCATGCCGGCTCCCGTGCATTACTCCCATAAAATTCTCGAGCGTCTTGCCAAGGCCCGGAAAACAGAAGGTCAGGATTGGCTTGGCCCCGACAGTAAATCTCAGGTCACTGTGCGCTATCACCACGGCCGCCCGGTTGAGGCGACAGCTATTGTTTTATCAACCCAACATTTGGATGCCTCACTAGACAGCCGCGCCATCGCAGAGCGCGTGAAGCCTTACATCGAAGAGGTTCTGCCAACAGGGTGGCTGACGGATAATACGGTTTACCACATTAACCCGACGGGCAAGTTTGTAATTGGCGGACCAGACGGAGATGCAGGGCTGACGGGTCGCAAGATTATCGTTGACACATATGGCGGCATGGCGCCGCATGGGGGCGGTGCCTTCTCCGGTAAAGACCCGACGAAAGTTGATCGGTCAGCGGCATATGCTACGCGCTATTTGGCGAAGAACCTAGTGGCAGCGGGCGTTGCTCCGTGGGTGGAAATCCAAGTCTCTTACGCGATTGGTGTGGCTACGCCGACATCTATCTATGTGAATGTCGATGATAATAATCCTGTCAAAGGCGCTCAAATTGAGAAGATCATTCGCCAAGTTATGGATTTGACACCGCGCGGTATTCGTAAGCATTTAGATTTGAATAAGCCGATCTATGCGTCTTCTGCTGCCTATGGTCACTTTGGCCGCGAGCCAGGGGCGAATGGTGAATTTTCTTGGGAAAAAATCGATCTCGTTGATGAAATTAAGGCGCTTCTTTGATTGAGCCATCTTCGGGATTAACATGCGTCGCCATAATCGTTGGCGCGCATGGCGTGCATGGCGCGGTCAAGGTCAAGTCATTTACGCAAAACCCGGAAGACTTCTCCACTTATGGCCCCTTATTGGGGGCTGACGGAGAGGTCATACTGACGCCTAAAAACCCGCGGCCTGTGGGAAAGCATTTTACAATGCGCTCCTCGCAGATCACGACGCGGGAGCAAGCGCTGGCGATGAAAGGCACACAGCTTTTCGTCCCGCGCGCAGCCTTACCCGAACCCGAAGACGACGAATATTACTATACGGATTTGGTTGGGCTGGACGTCAAGACAACTGATGGAAAGCGGTTGGGCCGCGTGAGCGGGGTGCATGATTTTGGTGCAGGTGTAATGCTAGAAATCCAGCCCATGAAATCGGCCGAGAGTCAAAATAGTTTTTATCACCCTTTTACCAAGACTGCTGTTCCTAAGGTCAACTTGGGATCCAAGCTTATCATCGTCCATATAGAGGAGCCTGTGATGGGCCGCGCGCCATCGCAATCAGCGGTTCATGACATTGCAGAAGATGAAACTGGACGCGATAATTCAGATTGACCGTTTGTCGTTTTGACCAAATTTTGTCATGAGCGGCTCATTTGACCGTCCTAACAGGTTTTCACAAGCCTTGACGCTTCTTGCCTGCTACAGGAGCTGCCATGACAGCTGATGAGACTATAGAGACATCCCCGCGTAAGCTCATGCAAGCTATTCGCCAAGCTATGGCAGGAACCGAGTCTGTTCAAAAACGACTGGACGAATTTGTTTCGGCCATTCAGTCCTCCATGCAGGTCAGGGTCGCGTCTATATATTTGCTCCGTCAAGGTGCTGAACTTGAGCTCTCTGCGACGGAAGGTTTGAAAAAATCTGCGGTGCATAAAACGCGGTTAAAGCCCGGTGAAGGTTTGGTGGGGCATGTCGCATTGACGGCACGCCCTCTAAATTTGGCGGATGCGCCGGGGCATCCTCTTTTTTCTTATAGGCCCGAGACCGGAGAAGATCCTTTTAACAGTTTTCTTGGGGTTCCCATTCTTCGCGGCGGACGGACGTTAGGGGTGCTGGTTGTGCAGAGCCGACAAGCCCGCACTTTTACCGAGGGCGAGGTGGAGGACCTTCTGACGGTCGCAATGGTGCTTGCAGAGATTATTATCGATGACGAACGAGTTGGTGGAAAAAAAGCGGCCCTTAAAGGGATTTCCCTTGCGCCGATTAAGCCAGAGAAATTTGAAGGTAAAGCTTTCGCACCGGGCCTCGTTCGAGGCTCAGCGCATTTGCATTTGCCGCCCGTCGCGCCGTCGAACTTGCTTGCAGAAAACATAGCTGAAGAGAAAACTCGTCTCGAAGACGGGATTAATATTCTACGTGCCAGCGTTGACGCGATGGTGTCTGGTGAGGCCGCTTCGCTGTCGCGGGCGTCCAAAGAAATTTACGAAACTTACCGCATGTTTGCCTATGACCGAAAATGGGTTGGACGCTTGCGGGAGGCCGTCTCATCCGGCCTGACGTCAGAAGCCGCTGTAGAGCGTGTTCGAAATGAGCATCGGGCCCGTTTGATGAAAGCGCGTGATCCTTACCTTCGGGCACGCCTGCATGACTTGGAAGATCTGGCCAATCGCCTTATTCGAGCCCTAGGCGGGGAACAACTCGGTCCCGGAAATCGCAAACTGGCAGATGATGCGATCTTATTTGCGCGGGAGTTAGGCCCCGCCGAATTACTGGATTATGATCGGCAGAAATTACGCGGGATTGTTCTGGAGGAAGGTTCCGCCAGTTCTCACGCTGCAATTATTTGCCGGGCGCTCGGGATACCTCTCGTCGGCCGAGCGGACGGTATATTAGATGTCATCGAGACGGGGGATGCGGTTCTGGTGGACGGCGAATCTGGCGTTGTTCATATTCGTCCTGTCGAGAGCGTAGAGGATAGTTTTGCCTTTCGCATGAATGTGAAAGGCGAGCTGGCTCGGGCTTATGATAATCTAAAATCTAAACCGATGATCACCAAAGATGGTCATGCCATTTCTTTGCAGTTAAATGCGGGCCTTTTGGTTGACCTGCCGCAGCTCGATCAGGTTGGCGCTGATGGCATTGGTCTCTTCCGAACTGAATTCCAATTTATGGTCAGCGACTTCATGCCGAAATTAAAAGAACAGACCGCGCTTTACCGCGAGGCGATCGACGCCGCCGGTGACCGGCCCGTTGTATTCCGAACCTTAGATTTAGGCGGTGATAAAATTCTTCCCTACATTGATCCGGTTCCCGAAGAAAATCCTGCCATTGGATGGCGCGCCATTCGCATTGCTTTAGATCGACCAGGTCTTATGCGCTATCAACTTCGAGCGCTTGTGGCGGCAGGAGCCAATCGACACTTACGCGTTATGTTTCCTATGGTGACGACAGTGGATGAAATGATACAAGCCCGAGCTTTGTTCGATCGTGAAGTTGATAGAGCCAAATCGCTCGATTTAGATTTGCCACAGAAAATAGAGGTTGGAGTTATGCTCGAGACACCGTCTCTGGCATGGCAAGTGTCCGCAGTTTGTGATCATGCTGACTTCGTCAGTGTCGGCGCGAATGATTTGATGCAATTTTTCTTTGCAGCAGACCGTGACAATGCACGGGTGTCGGACCGTTATGATCCTCTGCATCCCGCGGCCTTATCCGTGCTTAAATTTATTGCGGACAGATGCGCTATGAATGACACGCCGGTTTCGGTTTGCGGCGAAATCGCAGGCCGCCCCTTGGAGGCTATTACATTGGCCGCTCTTGGCTATAGAACCTTGTCTATGCCGATGACCGGTATTGGGCCTGTGAAAGCCGCGCTACTTAAGCTCGATACGCAGGACCTTGCGAAAATAATTGCGCCGCATATGAGTGTGGAGTCCCGGCTTTCGTCTTTACGCGGCGTCATTCAAGATTATGCTACGCGCAATGCAATCCCCATTTAAGGTTTGTCATGAAACAGATTTTTTCTTCTCTATTTTTTTGCTTCAGTGCCTTGGCTTTGGCGGCTTGTCAGCCCGGCCAAACGGACAAGACAGATAAGCCTGTCTTGCAAGGCGAAGCCGGAATGGGCGAGGCCGTTGCGGTCAAAACAGGCGTTGTTCGGTTGCGCTTGAGCCCGCCGGTTTCAGAGCCCTATGCTTGCATTTTCCCCATCCGCGTTGAAAATGGACTGGAGGACGAGACGAGCGTTACCATGATTGGATTTAATCTGAGCGGTCCGGGCGAGGATGCCAGAGGGAATATGTTTGCCCCGAGAGCCGACGCCGGCGAGGTGATCGAAGCCCGGGTCATTGTGGAGGGCCAGAGTTGTGATGCGTATGATACGCTGAGCATTCCCGAGATACGCTGCACTTCGGGGGAAGAAAATTGTGCGACCAAAGTCGAGTTAATCGATGGCGGCGGTTTGCGGTTTGCTAAAAGCGGTTAATCTGCTCGTCTATAAGATGATGTGGTGCCTGCATAGGTAAGAGAGACGCTGTCCGCAGTCCATTTTGAAATTGCGTAACAAATGCGATCATCTGTTTCCTTCGTCCAAATCTGAAACCCCCCATAGATTTCATTCGTTTTTGCCATCGGCTGTGGGTCTTCACAGCTCTTGACAGCTTGCCATTGATCGCGAGACATTTCTTCATCATCGTAAAACTCTCGATAAGTTTCCGTGTTGAATTTCAAGACGTAACTCGGATCCTCTAAAGATTGCCAATCTCCGATCAGACCAATAGTTTTCGTTTCAATCGTTGCATTCCCTCCTTCAGCACAGGAAGCCAAAACGAGAGCAGCCAGAGTAAACCCCAGCGGTGTAAAGCGTTTCATTAGATTGCCTCCGGATAGATAGGCCGGATATCATAAGGGATGTCGTCTAAGTCATTGAGCACAGTTTCTGCCGCATCATCAAGCGGTAGATATTTATCCAAAAAACCTTTGGCGTTATCATAATTTCCGTCCCCCTGAATTATAACGATTTTGCCGGTTAGATCAGAAATCGCTTGCTCCAGCTTGTCAAAATCTAACTTGAAACGCTTTTTCTTTGGAAGCCATTCGGCGGCCCCAACTTCGCGGAAGTAATTATACTGAAAGGCGGCGCCTTTGGCGTGGGCGGCGCCGGTGCCAAAACGCATAGATCGAAATTTACCGGAAAAATAGGTCGCAAGGAAAGCTTCACGGTCGGCGCTATCCAGCTCGCCTCGATCCATCATATACAGTATATTGTAGGCCCCCATAACATCGGCTTTACCTTCTTCCAGTCCCGAAGAGAGGTCTTTTAATTCGGCATTCACGGTCGTTTTCTGACCATTGACCGTAATTGTCCCCGGCCCAAGGGAGTGTGACAGCTCGTGAAAGAGCGTGTTATTTCCCATCCATTTTTTGGCGGTCAGCTTGGCTTGTTCAGGCACGAGAACTCGCTCGCCAATTGGTGCAAGAATACGATCATATTTTGCCCCGAGAACATTGTTGAGAATAACCTTCTTCGCGCCTTTGGCCTCGCGGACGCGCTCATCATTTGGAAGATTAAATGCGATCGTCTGGACGCCGTTTTCATTGTCGCCGCCTCCGTGGACTTGATATGTCACGGCTATAGGAGACTCAAAGCCACGCGCGAAATTCTTGTAATTCTCGGGGACGGGTAGGTTCTTTTCCATGTCCTTGAGAAAATCTTTGTATTTATCCAAAGCCGCAGATTCTTCTGGGTTCTTGACGGTAACGAAACTCTCATACGCGGTCTTATACGCAAATAATCCATCATCATAAACTTCATATGGTCCAATAGCGATTTCGATGGGACCGTTTAAATCCATCCACGCCATTTCGCTCTGAAAGTAATTATCGGTCAAAAACGCTCTTGCCCGTAGATTGAGAAAGCGTTTGAGTTGGGCATTCTCAGATATCTTAGCGGCCTCGCGCATGAGCTTGGCTGCGGGTTTTAAATACTCAGCATATTCGACATGATAGGGAATGGCCTTCAATCCGCCATCAGCAGTCCGGCGAATGACTGTGTAGCCAGAGGTGAAGGCTTCTTTATCTTCTGGGTGCGCAGCAATCCAATTTTCAAACTCGGCCTTGGTCATATCCACTGGATAAAAACCAGCACCTTCGGGGCAGGGCGTGTCGCCGACAAAGACATGGGCATCGTCTTCTAATGTGTCGCAAGGCCCGAAATGCAAATCGAACATCGCAAGCTGCATAACGGCATCTGTATCGCCTTTTATCGCCTCTTGCTGCAACGCATGACGCTGGGCCGGATAGGCTTCACCGCGCTGCAAAAGGTATATTTTTGACAAATAATCACTCGCTTCAATGAGCTTATTGACAACCCGCCGTTCGCTATTGGTTAAGAAAGATACATCAGGGTTCATCTGAACTTCGGCAAATTTTTTATACTGGCGGGTAATGTCATACGCGCTGCTGACCGCACGCACATCTGGCGCGGAAACATCCGTATCGGGAGCTGAGCCTGAGCAAGCCGTTAAAAAAGCTGTTAGGCTGACTGCCGCAAGAAAAACCCTCATCTTACCTCTCCAGTTCATTTCGAATTTTTTGCGCCAATTCCTGTAGCGTGTCCATATCTGCCATATCCCCGCCATGAGCCCCCAGCGCTTCGCCGTCATAACGCGGAATGATGTGAACATGGGTATGAAAGACGGTCTGTCCTGCGGGGGCGCCGTTAAATTGTGTTACGACAATTCCGTCGGGTTTCAAGGCTGTCTCGACCGCTTGCGTCACGCGCTGGACCGTTCCGAATAATCGGCCAATATCCTTTGGCTTTACGCCGAGCAGATTAACAGAAGGTCCGCGCGGGATTACAAGACAATGGCCTTTAGATTGCGGGAAAGCATCCATAATCACCAAAGTGCCGCCGTCCTCGTAAACTTTGGCACAAGGCATCTCGCCTCGTAAAATTTGGGCGAATACATTCGTGTCGTCATAATGCGTGTGTAGAGTCATGAGCCGTTTAGACCATGAAATTGTCCGCAACTCCACTCCCTTTGCTCAGCCCTTTCGGAACGGTGTGTGTTGGCTGAGAATGTCAACTTCATGTTCTACGGCTGCGCGTTCGCGGACAAGATAATTCTCAACGCCTTGCATTAATCCAGGATGGGAGAGCCAATGTGCAGAGTGGGTCACAACAGGTTCATAGCCGCGCGCGAGCTTATGCTCGCCTTGCGCGCCGGCTTCGACGCGCGGGAGTCCAAGCTCTAATCCAGCTTCGATCGCTTGGTAATAGCAGAGTTCAAAATGCAGGAAGCGCTTGTGAATGAGCGCGCCCCAGTTACGCCCATATAGGGCTTCTGATCCGATATAATTGAGCGCCCCTGCCACATAGTTTCCGTCTATCGACGCCATCACGAGGCAGATATCCTGCCGCATGGTGTCTTGCATAATATCGAAAAATTGCCGGGTCAGATAGGGACGACCCCATTTCCGCGTGCTGGTATCGAGATAGCATTGATAGAACACATCCCAATGTTCGGACTTGAGGTCGTCCCCGATGAGGCGTTCTATTTTGACGCCTTCCTGCGCGGCTTTACGTTCTTTGCGGATGTTTTTGCGTTTACGAGAAGACAGGCTGGCGAGAAAATCATCGAAATTGTCATACTCTCTATTGATGAAATGAAACTGCCGATCTTCGCGGGCGGCAAATCCCAAATCTTTTAAAATCGCTCGATCTTCCTCTTGCAGAAAGGTCAGATGCACGCCTGACATCCCCCATTCGGCGCAAGCTTGCATCATCGCCCCTGCAACAGCTTGTTTAGCGTCTGGCGTTTTGGCCAAAAGACGTGGCCCTGTCGCTGGGGTGAAGGGAACAGAGCCTTGCAGTTTTGGATAATAATCCATGCCCGCCCTCATCAAGGCATTGGCCCAGCTATGATCAAAAACATATTCGCCTTGGCTGTGAGATTTTGCGTAGAGCGGCGCGGCGCCAACAGGATTACCATCTGCATCTTCAACCCAAATATGACGCGGGGCCCAGCCTGTTTCAATTGTTGCTGACCCGCTCTCCTCCATCGCGAGTAAGAAGCGGTGGGATAAAAATGGATGATTGCCAGACGGGATCAAGGCATCCCAATCTTTGGCATTTATATCGGAGATGCGAGTCAGTATTGTGGCGGTATAGCTGGGCTCTGACATACCGCTTATTACGTTGAAATTTCGACCACCGCATCAATTTCTACTGCGACATCAAGTGGCAGGCTTGGGGCGGAGACCGCAAATCTCGCATGCCGACCCGCGTCGCCAAATACAACAACCATTAAATCAGAGCACCCATTTATGACTTTTGGAATATCAGCTTGCGTCGCATCCGTTGTGGCTTGGACAAACCCGCCGAGTTTGACTATCCGTTTGACGCGGGACAAATCGCCGCCGCACGCCGCTTTCATTTGCGCGATGATGTTGAGGGCCGAAAGCTGCGCGGCGGCTTGACCTTGTTCCACAGTCATGCCGTCGCCGAGGCGTCCTTTGACTTCATTGTCGCCGATTTTTGAAATTTGGCCAGAAATGAAAACGAGGTTCCCACTAATCACATAGGAAACATAATTTGCCACAGGCGCGGCAGCGACCGGTAGAGTTAGACCAAGGTCTGAGAGTTTCTTTTCGGGCGTCATTTTGTTCCAGTCTCTTTCGGTTTGGGGCGTCATGGACTATATGCGATGATATGACTGATAAGCCAACATACTTCCCGCTCCCGGTGCATCGTCCTGCACTCATTGATTTTCTCTCTACGCGGAGATCAAATTTGGCCAAAGTGATGGAGGGGCCCGGCCCAGATCCACAAACACGAGACA
Source organism: uncultured Caulobacterales bacterium (assembly GCA_937923965.1). Classification (GTDB taxonomy): domain Bacteria; phylum Pseudomonadota; class Alphaproteobacteria; order Caulobacterales; family Maricaulaceae; genus Litorimonas. The sequence continues at coordinate 4,172 of CALDTL010000173.1, read as the reverse complement.
AGATTTTAGAGATTGGCGCGCGTGTGCCCGATCATCGAAAGCTGACGCCGTGGCGTTTCGTGGTTTTCGAAGGTCAGGCGCGGTCTGATTTTGGACAATATATTGCCAGCGCTTTTATGGCGGAAAACCCAAAAGCGCCGGCAGACCGGGCTATATTTGAGGGCGGTCGATTGACCCGTGCGCCTTTGGTGATTGCTGTCATTTCCTCGCCTGTGGAGTGTCCGCGCGGCACGCCGAGATGGGAGCAGGAGCTCTCCAGTGCGGCTGTCTGTTTCAATTTATGCTTAGCCGCTCAAGCTCATGGGTTTGGCGCGCAATGGCTCACCGAATGGTATGCTTATGATGACAGTGTAAATGCCGCATTAGGCGCGAAGGATGGAGACCGGGTCGCTGGATATATCTACATCGGAGTGCCGAGGGCGCGGGCATTGCCGCGCGCCAGACCATCCGTCCAAAGTGTGACGGAATTTTGGGAGCAATAATCAGTCCCATGACCTGTTATTTGCAGTTTAAAGGGTGACATTTGAATGAAGTATATTATATCCACGAGAGGCTTAATTCTTAGGGATTTTGCCTAGCTCCTGATCACCATTGCGCCCCGTGTGATCAGGAGCTTATTTTTCCAAAAACTCAATCCTATTTCGTCTCGCTAAATAGCTCTCGGCCAATCAACCAGCGGCGGATTTCAGATGTCCCTGCGCCAATCTCCATTAACTTCGCATCGCGCAGATAACGTCCGGTCGGGTAGTCATTAATGTAGCCGTTCCCGCCCAGCATTTGGATCGCGTCCAGCGCGACCTGTGTGGCCCGTTCTGCCGCATAAAGAATACAGCCCGCCGCGTCTTTGCGCGTTGTCTCGCCGCGGTCGCAGGCCGCCGCCACGGCGTAGGAGTAGGACCGCGCGGTGGAGAGCGAGACATACATATCGGCCAGCTTGCCCTGCATCAGTTGGAACTCGCCAATGGCTTTGCCGAATTGTTTACGCTCGTGGATATAGGGCAAAACCGTATCTAGGCAGGCCTGCATAATTCCGGTGGAAACAGCGGACAACACGACGCGCTCATAATCCAGACCAGACATGAGGATTTTTGCACCGTCGCCAATCTCGCCGACAATATTTTCTTCGGGAACAAAGCAATCTTCAAAGACGAGCTCGCAAGTATCTGAGCCGCGCATGCCCAGCTTATCCAGCTTCTGCGCTGTGGAGAACCCTTCAAAGTCTTTCTCAATCAGAAACGCCGAGACGGATTTGCTGCCGGCTGCGGGGTCGGTTTTGGCATAGACCAGCAGAGTGTTCGCAGTCGGCGCATTGGTGATCCACATTTTATTACCGTTCAGCAGATAGCCCCCCTGCGCGGTTTCTGCCTTCAAGCGCATGGACATAACGTCCGACCCCGCGCCCGGCTCGCTCATGGCGAGGGAGCCCAGATGTTCTCCGCTGATCAGCTTGGGCAGATATTTTGCTTTTTGCTCGGCATTGCCCCAGCGCTGGATTTGGTTGATGCAAAGATTGGAATGCGCGCCGTAAGACAATCCAATAGAGGCGCTCGCGCGCGAGACTTCTTCAATTGCGATTGTGTGCTCCAGATAGCCAAGACCCAAACCGCCGTCCTCTTCAGACACCGTTATGCCGTGCATCCCCAGCGCACCCATTTTCTCCCAAAGATGGCGGGGGAACTCATTATTGGCATCGACCGCGTCCGCTATGGGCATGATTTCCGATTGCGCAAATTGATAAACCGTCTGGCGGATCATCTCGGTCGTTTCAGAATGGCCAAAGCCGAGTGTGGGGTAGGGGGTGGTGGTCATCTATTTTTTCTCTTCTTCTTGGAGTTTTACAAGAACTGTGCCGTCCGTGACGAGCTCGCCGACTGCCGCCCCGACCTCTGCGACAACGCCGTCTCTCGGCGCGGTGAGGGTTTGCTCCATCTTCATAGCTTCCATCACGACGAGCGCATCGCCTTCGGAAACGGCATCTCCGGCCGCGCAATTCAGCGCGATGATTTTCCCGGGCATGGGAGCGGTTATGGCGTCGGAGGAAGCTGAATGTGTTGAATCGACGGTGTGATAGAACGGAACGAAAATACTGGTTGATTCCCTCTGGACTTGAATTCCGTCATCAAGAGTAAGAAAAAACCAACTATCCCGATACGTTAAAATCGTTGCAACGTTTTCTGTGGGATAGGGCGCATGTGTGTCATGGACACGAATGGGCTCTCTATTCACCAAGAGTGTGATTGATGTCTCGTCAATTTCTTCCAGTTCAACTTCGACAGGATTTCCGTCGCGCAAAAACCAAATCCGGTGTTGCCCTGGGAGGTTGTTCCTCCAGCCATCATCTTTATCGAAAGGCGTCGGATTCGACTTTATGATTGATGACGTGTCTTCGTCTACAAGCTGATCAGGGACACCCGAGAAATAATGGGCACCCGCTAAAGCATACAAGCCATCTAATTGCAGAAGATCCGGCCATATAAGAATATCTCGATAGCTCTCAATAAAGCCAGTCGAAATATTTCCAGATTCAAAAGCTTCGTGGTTCAAGCAATTTTCAAGAAACTGATCATTGCAGGATATTCCCCCAATATTAGTTGAGCGAATTCCGACGGCACATTCTGAAATGGCGACGTCCCGATTCTTGCCGACCCCAATGATTTTCGCGATCATTGGGTCGTAAAATGGCGTGATACGATCTCTTCCAGTTACGCCGGTGTCAATTCGATGGTGGCCTTCGTGGGATTTATAGTTTGTAAAACTCGCATATTCTGACAAACTTCCGATGCTGGGTCGAAAGTCATTTGCGGGATCTTCCGCATAAAGGCGAGCCTCAACCGCATGACCTTCCATCTTGATGTCTTTCTGTTTCGGAAGCTTCTCCCCGCGCGCCACACGTATCTGCCATTCCACCAAATCGAGCCCCGTAATCTCTTCCGTCACCGGATGCTCCACCTGCAAACGCGTGTTCATTTCCATGAACCAGAAGCCGTCTGTCTTTAGCTTGCCGGACCCGTCGACAATAAATTCCACCGTGCCTGCACCGACGTAATCCACCGCCTTGGCGGCTTTCACGGCCGCGTCGGTCATGGCTTTGCGGACCGTGTCCGTCATGCCGGGGGCAGGGGCTTCTTCTATGACTTTTTGGTGGCGTCTCTGCAGCGAGCAATCCCGCTCGAACATATGCACCACATTGCCGTGGGTATCGCCAAAGACCTGCACCTCAATATGGCGAGGGGATTGGATATATTTTTCAATCAGCACGTCTTGATTGCCAAAGCTGCTCGCCGCCTCGCGCTGGCAACTGGCGAGCGCCGCGTCGAAATCGGCGTCTGCTTCAACCTTGCGCATGCCCTTACCGCCGCCGCCCGCGACGGCTTTGATGAGCACCGGATAGCCAATCATCCCCGCTTTCGCTTTCAGCAGTTTCGGCGATTGGTCTTTGCCGTGGTAGCCGGGGGTAATCGGCACGCCCGCTTCGTCCATGAGTTTCTTTGCGGCGTCTTTCAGGCCCATGGCTTCCATGGCTTCGGCAGAGGGGCCGATGAAGGTGACTTCCGCTTTTTCGCACGCCCGCACGAAGTCAGGATTTTCCGATAGAAAGCCATAACCCGGATGGATTGCATCCGCGCTGGTCTCTTTCGCAGCAGCAATGATTTTCTCAATCACGAGATAGCTCTCCACCGCAGGGCTCGGCCCGATATGCACGGCCTCATCGGCGAGACGCACATGCAGAGCTTTGCGGTCGGCGTCTGAATAAACAGCAACCGTCGCAATGCCCATTTTCCGCGCAGTCTTAATCACGCGGCAAGCAATCTCTCCGCGATTGGCGATGAGGATTTTTGTGATTTTTTTGGTCATAGCTTAACCGAACTTTCCGTGCACCCCAGCGCAGGCTGGGGTCCAGTTCAAACTATCGTCTGGACCCCAGCCTGCGCTGGGGTGAACGGAATTTTGAATTGTTATATCACTCCGCATCCGCACTACATCCGGAACACGCCAAAGCGTGTCTCCTCTATTGGCGCATTTGCCGACATTGCCAATCCGAGTCCCAAAACGCGGCGCGTATCTCTTGGGGCAATAATCCCGTCATCCCATAACCGTGCACTGGCGAAGTAAGGATGACCTTCTTTTTCGAATTGCTCGACGATGGGTTTTTTAAACGCTTCACGTTCGGC
>CALDTL010000172.1 GCA_937923965.1 uncultured Caulobacterales bacterium | reverse complement strand
AAACATGATACGAAAATGTTCCAAATTGCGTTAGGCGCCTCCGTTAGCGGATTTTATAGCCCGCCGCTACAGTAGAACTGCCCCAGACGCTCAATATGAGGAAAATTTTTCGTTGCCTTATGGCTTACGACGCGGAACAAGGTCCTTCGAATTATAACATAGCCCCAAACGGCTAGCGGGACGAAGAGAGACAGAATGGAAACCTTTAACAGCCTAATGGAATCATTAAATGGTTTCGTCTGGGGGCCTCCGATGATGCTCCTGCTTCTCGGTGTCGGGTTTTTCTTGACCGTTGGCCTGAGGTTTATTTCACTCACGAAAATCGGGTATGGCTTCCGCCAGTTGTTTAAGAAACGCTCCGGCGAAGCCGAAGAAGGGGATGTCTCCCCCTTTGCGGCGCTGATGACGGCGCTCTCCTCAACTGTTGGAACCGGCAATATTGCGGGCGTTGCCGCCGCGATTGCCATTGGCGGACCCGGCGCAGTCTTCTGGATGTGGGTGACAGCGATCCTTGGAACAGCGACAAAATTTGCAGAAGGCGTTCTTGCCGTTCGCTACCGCGAAGTAGATGCCAATGGGAACCGCGTTGGCGGCCCAATGTATTATATTAAAAATGGACTAGGCCCAAAATTCATGTGGCTGGCCGTCGCCTTTGCTTTCTTCGGCATTATCGGGTCCCTCTCCACCGGCAACGCTGTTCAGGCTAACTCCATTGGGGATGCGCTCGGCAGCGCTTATAATTTCGATCCTCGGATTGTCGCCATCATCCTATCAGCCCTCGTCGCAGGCGTGATCTTTGGCGGCATTAAGCGCATCGGCGCGGTGGCCTCAAGGCTCGTGCCTTTCATGGCCGTCTTGTATATCGTCGCGGCGCTTGTTGTGATTGCCGCGAATATTTCTGCCGTGCCCGCCGCATTTGGTATGATTTTTAAAGGCGCCTTTGGTCTTCAAGGCGCTGGCACAGGTATCACAATCGGACTCATGATGCTCGCCATGCAAAAAGGTGTTGCGCGGGGTTTATTCTCCAATGAGGCCGGACAAGGCTCTGCGCCTATCGCACATGCCGCTGCGCAAAATAATGACCCCGTCAACCAAGGCATGATTGCGATGCTTGGCACCGTCATCGACACATTGATTATATGCACCATCACAGCGCTGGTTATTCTCACATCAGGGGTCATGGGCGCGGATTGCCTCGCCAGCCCCGCGATTTTGGAATTGCTCGAGTCAGGTAAAACACCAGCGGGCTGCGAAATTGGCGTGCCGCTCACAGCCTCCGCTTTTGAAGCGACGCTAACAGGCTTCGGGGAGCACATCGTCACCTTCTGTCTCTGCATCTTTGCCTTCACCACCATCATTGGCTGGTCCTATTACGGCGAGCGTTGCACAGCTTTTATCTTTAAAGAAAAGTCTATTCCTGTTTTTCGTATCTTCTGGGTCCTTGCAGTTTTCGCCTCGACCTATGCCCTGTCTTTCGAGTCCGAAGGCGACAACATTGTGGTGGCGACCTTCTGGTTGATCGCAGATAGCTTGACGGGTCTTATGGCCGCGCCAAACCTCATCGCGTTGATTTTCCTTTCGCCCGTGGTCTTCAAATTGGCGAAAGAATATTTCGACAAAGAGAAAATCGCCAATGACGGGTTGATTGATCAAGACGATATTAAATAGGCCGCGCCGCTATGACTGAAGAGATCGCCTCGCCCGCGGATAAGGCGGCTGAGGCAAAAAAACTGCCGTTCTGGATCGATTTCGGACCGCTCTTAGTTTTCTTTGTAACGTTCCATTATTTCAAACGCGAAAATCCGGATGAGGCGTTAATATGGGCAGCAGGCGTTCTGGCCGCCGCCGCTGTCGCTGCGCTGCTTTACGCATGGCTGAAATTTAAGCACACCTCGCCTATTTTGATTTTTTCAACAATTGTAATTGGCGGCGTCGCCCTGGCGGCCTTCATATTTGATGACAAGCGCTTTGTCTTTATGAAGCCAACCGTCATGAACACAATTTTCGGCATAGCCATTCTTGGCGGCGTTGTTTTCAAAAAGAACGTTATAAAGATGTTCATGGGGTCAGCCTTCGAATTGCCAGATGACAAATGGAATATCATGGCCATCCGCTGGGCCTTATTTTTCTTTGTGCTCGCCGTCCTTAATGAATTCATTTGGCGCAATTTTTCTGAAGAGTTTTGGGCAAATTTTAAAGTATTTGGATTTTTCCCGATCACTCTGCTTTTTACGCTCTTCCAAATTCCGTTTCTCCAAAAACACGCGACAATGAAATAGTAACCACAAAAGAACTGAGGTGTTCTCTAGAACGCTTTAAATGTTGAATCATCCCTTTGGAGTTGGCATTTCCATTCCATCGCGGCGCGATGCGATACGTGGGATGGGCATAATGAAAAGCGATTTACCTTGGAGCGGCCATGCGTCAGTTGACGCCGTTCGAAAAGCGGTTGAGCAAGACGCGGGTTGGGACATCGCAGAAAGCGAAGAGAAATTTCTTTTCTACGTTATTCGCGCCGCCCAAAATGTTGGCCGTTTTGCGCCTTTCACCGCGGAAGAATCCGCCTTAAATAGCTATCTCGCGAGCCGCATGGCCGGCAAACGTCTCTGCGATTATGCGTGGCGCATGTTAGCCCAAAGCTAGTCAATCTGGTCCTTCACCCAAAACTCAGTCTGAATAGATATGCATGGCGATGAACCGTTGATAATAGGCCTATATTTTGCCATAAGCCCTTTAAATTCGACACCGATTTGAGGACTTACCTGATATGGCATCATTGGACAGCTTTAACTGCGAACGCGAGATGAAAGTCCGCGGCGGAACTTATACCTATTACGACCTGCAAGAAGCCGAGAAAAACGGCCTGAAGGGCATCTCGAAGTTGCCCCGCTCTTTGAAGGTACTCCTCGAGAACTTGCTGCGCCATGAAGATGGCAACACGGTCAAAAAGGAAGATATCCAAGCCATCGCAGATTGGCTGGGCCCAAAGACCTCAACCCATGAAATCGCCTATCGCCCCGCCCGCGTTTTGATGCAGGACTTCACCGGCGTTCCGGCCGTTGTGGACCTCGCCTCCATGCGCGACGCTATCGTCAAGCTCGGCGGATCTGCCGAAGCCATTAACCCGCTCAACCCCGTGCATCTGGTTATCGACCATTCCGTCATGGTGGATTATTTCGGAACACCCGGCGCGGAAGCCAAGAACGTCGCGCGCGAATATGAGCGCAATATGGAGCGTTATGACTTCCTAAAATGGGGCCAAACAGCCTTTGATAATTTCGCTGTTGTGCCTCCGGGAACGGGAATTTGTCACCAAGTCAACCTCGAGCACCTCGCGCAAACCGTTTGGACAAAGACTGCGGACGGTAAAACCTATGCCTTCCCAGATACGCTTGTTGGGACGGATTCCCACACAACGATGATCAACGGCATTTCTGTGCTTGGTTGGGGCGTCGGCGGTATTGAAGCTGAAGCCGCTATGCTGGGTCAGCCAATCTCTATGTTGATCCCTGAAGTTGTTGGGTTTGAGCTAACGGGTCAGCTGCCAGAAGGCTCAACCGCGACAGACCTCGTGCTGCGCGTTGTTGAAATGCTCCGTCAAAAAGGCGTGGTCGGCAAATTCGTGGAATTTTACGGCGCGGGCCTCGACCATCTGTCTCTCGAAGATCAAGCGACACTCGCGAATATGGCGCCGGAATATGGCGCGACCTGCGGCTTCTTCCCCGTTGATGCGGATACGCTGCGCTATCTCCAGGCGACAGGCCGGGAGGAGGCGCGTATCGATCTCGTCGAAGCCTATGCCAAACAGCAAGGCCTCTGGCGCGATGACAGCACGCCGGTCTTCACCAGCACCATTAGCCTCGATATGGCCTCCGTGCGGCCTGCGATTTCAGGCCCGAAACGTCCGCAAGATCGGTTCGACCTGAAAGGCGCAAATGTTCACTTCGCCAAGATCTTGCGCGATGAATTTGGCAAAACCCCGACGGGCGACTCAGCCATTGAGGTCGAAGGCGAAGGCTATTCGCTCGACCACGGCGATGTCGTGATTGCGGCGATTACCTCCTGTACCAACACATCCAACCCATCGGTTATGATGGCGGCTGGCCTCGTGGCGAAGAAAGCCCGCGAAAAAGGTCTCAAGGTTAAGCCTTGGGTGAAAACCTCTACCGCGCCTGGCTCTCAAGTCGTCGGCGAATATCTCGAAAAATCTGGCCTGCAAGATGACCTCGACGCGCTTGGCTTTGATATTGTCGGCTATGGCTGCACAACCTGTATCGGAAACTCCGGACCGCTCGCGGCGCCGATTTCTAAAGCCATTGCGGATGGCGACCTCGTCTCCTGCTCCGTTCTGTCTGGCAACCGGAACTTCGAAGGCCGCATTGGGCCGGATCTCAAGGCCAACTTCCTCGCCTCGCCGCCGCTTGTTGTGGCCTATGCGCTGGCGGGCTCTATGCACCATGATTTTGATGTCGATCCGCTCGGTGTTGATCACGAAGGCAATGACGTTTTCCTGAAAGACCTGTGGCCAACCTCTGCCGAAATCGCAGAGGTCGTGCGCAAAATCATCACGCGCAAAATGTTCACGGAACGCTATGCCGATGTCTATAAAGGCGACAAGCAATGGCGCGACATTAAAGTCTCCGGCGGGAAAACATATAACTGGAAACCAAAGTCAACTTACGTTCGCAACCCGCCTTATTTTGACGGCATGAGCGCAACGCCCGACGCGGTGGAAAACGTGAAGGACGCGAATATCCTTGCGCTTCTCGGCGACTCCATCACGACCGATCATATCTCTCCGGCGGGCGCAATTAAACATGACGGGCCGGCGGGTGATTATCTCAATGATAATAATGTGCCAAAGCCTGAGTTTAACTCCTTCGGCTCTCGCCGCGGAAACCACGAAGTCATGATGCGCGGCACATTCGCCAATATCCGCATCAAAAACTTGATGGCTCCCGGCACAACGGGCGGCGTGACGAAATATGTCCCGACGGGCGATATCATGCCAATCTTTGATGCCGCGCAAAAATATGCGGCGGCCAAGAAAGACCTCGTGATCTTCGCGGGTAGCCTTTACGGAAATGGCTCGTCGCGTGACTGGGCCGCGAAAGGCACAATCCTGCTCGGCGTGAAAGCGGTCATTGCCTCCAGCTTTGAGCGTATTCACCGCTCTAACCTCATCGGGATGGGCGTGCTACCGCTCGAATTCCAAAAGGGCGAGAGTTGGGAGAAACTCGGCCTCACGGGCGACGAGACAGTCTCTATCTCTGGCATTGAAGACCTCAAGCCGCGCGGAACGCTGGATGTGAATATCACCTTCCCGGACGGAAAGACGAAAACAGTCACAACCAATGTGCGTATCGATACGGATAATGAGCATGAATATTATAAGAACGAAGGCATCCTGCACTATGTTTTGCGGAACCTCGCTGCCGAAGCGAAAGAAGCCGCTGAGTAGGTTCAAGGCGATATCTAATTAGAAAAGGCCGCTCCTAAAGGGGCGGCCTTTTTTATACTAGACACCCCTATGATTTTAACTCAGGTTCTACCCGTCACTAAAAAGTCGTAAAACATCGGAGAAAAACATGGGTTTAGAAAGCTTAATTATATTTTTGATCATTGGCGGCGTCGCCGGATGG
>CALDTL010000171.1 GCA_937923965.1 uncultured Caulobacterales bacterium | reverse complement strand
TGAAAGACGCCTTTTGAGACAGCGCGCATCAGGGATGGCTCCGCCGTTTTCAACGCTTCCGTCGCCGCAGCCTTGTCGCCCGCTGTGATCGCGTCTTCGACGCGGCGCAGGTTTGTCCGCACGGATGAGCGGCGCGCTTTGTTCACGGCTGTTTTACGAGCCATTTTACGAACGTTCTTCTTGGCGGAGGACGTATTTGCCATGTGTTACTCTTTCATCTTCTGTCAATGCCATATTCGGTCAATGCACAAAGCCCGCAACGCTTGCGCGGGCCTTTATAATCAAGGGGCCATATAAGGACAGGTTTTCAGTCCGTCAATAGCAGGTTTATCCGCCCGTGCAGTTCGTGAAATTTGCGCCTGCGAGGCGCTGACACCTATTTGTTTTTAAAATGCGGCTTTCGTTTTTCCGCAAAGGCCGCCATGCCTTCTTTCTGATCATGTGTCGTGAACATGGACATAAACATGCGGCGCTCAAAGCGAATGCCTTGCTGAAGGGTCATGTCAAAGCCTGCATTGACGGTCTCTTTGGTCATCATGGCGATAGGTTGGCTCTGGCTGGCAATTTTGGCCGCAGCCTCCTTTGCGGTCTCCATGAGCTTATCGAGCGGCACGACGCGCGAGACAAGGCCTGCGCGCTCCGCTTCATCCGCGTCCATCATTCGGCCGGTAAGGCACATATCCATGGCTTTTGATTTGCCGACAGCGCGCAGCAGGCGCTGGGTGCCCCCCATACCCGGCATAACGCCCAGGTTGATCTCCGGTTGGCCAAATTTGGCCGTGTCAGCGGCGATAATAAAATCGCACATCATCGCTAGCTCGCACCCCCCGCCTAGGGCGTAACCTGCCACAGCTGCGATGATAGGTTTGCGAAAGCGTTCAGTCGCCATGTGAAATTGCTCAAAGCGATCGTTTTTGTAGAGGTCCAGATATTTGTCTTCCATCATCTCTTTGATGTCGGCACCGGCTGCAAAGGCCTTGTCGTGGCCTGTCAGGATCACGCAGCCAATAGCGTCATCGGCCTCTAACATCTCGAGGGCTGTCGCCAGCTCACTCATCATGGCGACATTAAGCGCATTTAGCGCCTTGGGCCGGTCCAGCTGAACCGTGGCAACGCCGCCGTCCCGCGTAATCTCAATATGCTCATAGGCCATTAGTATAGCTCTCTTTTGTTGGATGGGCGGCATAGCGCGCGCGGCGAGGGGGTTCAATAGTGAGATTAATCGCGCGTTTTAACGGCGCGGGTGTGAGTTTTTCGATCCCACCAATAGACGTTGTCCGTATTTTGGGGTGTGAATATCATTGTCGGCGAGCTAAAAATCAGGGCGACATAACCATAAATGACACGCAGAAAAAATTGTGGACGTCCCGTCTTGGTCACCAAAATTTTGTAACCCGCCAGACGTTGCCCGAGCGATGCACCTGTAAAACGTTGGCTGGCCCATTGGTAAGCTATCCAAAATATTACGAGTGCGGTGATGACGGCCCGCTTATCAAAGGGCACGCTGCCTTGCAGGAGACTGGCTGCGGGCCACAAAATGCAAATGATTATCAGGCCTATATCGTAAAGCATGGCTTGAAAGCGCCGGTAGTGATCGGCTGACGCGTTATCTTTCAAACTCACCGCTGACACCCCCCGCAAAAAAAAGAACTCCGCCCGCTTTGCACGATGCGCTTAATCGGAGCGTCGCAGCTTTTGCACGGTTCGCCCTCGCGGCCATAGACGTCAAAGCTATGTTGGAAATAGCCGAGCTTTCCGTCGGTGTTTGAGAAATCTCGCAAAGAGCTGCCGCCAGCCTCGATGGCTTCGGAGAGCACATCTTTAATATGCCCCGCGAGGCCGTCAGTCTCTGCGACCTTGAGGCGGCCTGCCGCGCGGCGCGGCGAGATGCCAGTCCGGTAAAGCGCCTCGCAGACATATATATTGCCGAGCCCCGCCACGACACGCTGATCGAGCAGCGCGGCTTTGATTTTGGATTTTTTCCCTTTGAGAGCCGCGCGCAATACGGGGCCGTTAAAGGCGTTCCCTAGCGGCTCCGGCCCGATATGATCGAGGCGGTAAGGCTCGCTCTCGCCAATCAGCTCCATAAACCCAAAGCGGCGCGGGTCATTATATGTGATGACCGCGCGCCCTGTATCCGGGTGCTCCATTTCAAACACCACATGATGATGTTTTGGATTGGCGGCATGTTCATGGGCGAAATTGGCCAGCCCCCCATTTTCTTTTGTTGAGCCGCCCTCAATAATGAACCGCCCGCTCATGCCAAGGTGCATATATAAAGTCTCGCCGCTGGAGAGGTCCGCCCGCAAGAATTTAGCGCGCCGCGACAAGCGGGTCAGATGTGCGCCTTGAATGCGGCTTGCGAAATTCTCTGCAAATGGAAAGCGCAAGTCTGGCCGGTTAAGCGTGACGCGCGCAAAGCGCGCACCTTCCATCACAGGCGCTAGCCCCCGCCGAACGGTCTCGACTTCGGGAAGTTCAGGGATTAAGCTTTCCCCGTGCTGACCGCGACCATTGCCGCGCGCAGAGTGCGGTCGCCGATTTTAAAGCCGGACTGCATGACGGTGGCGACATTGCCTTTATCCTCGTCGGACGGGATATTGGCGACCGCTTGGTGGACATTAGGGTCAAATTTTGTACCGACGCCCGGCACAGCGGTGACGCCGTGGCGCGCCAGAACCGCCATGAGATCTTTCTCGGTGAGTTCGATGCCCTCCACGAGATTTTTGGCGTTCTCGCCAAGTTCTGCTTTATTCGTGCCTTCCAATGTCTGCAAAGCGCGGGAGAGATTGTCATGAACGGAAAGCACGTCATTGGCGAAACGCTCAATGCCGAACACCCGCGCGGCCGCGACTTCTTTTTCGGAGCGGCGCTTGACGTTTTCGGCGTCCGCCATCGCGCGCAAGGCTTGATCCTTGAGGGTCGCGAGTTCTAGCTCCAGCTCTTCGATGCGCGCAACAGCGGCTGCGCCAGCATCAGGTTCGCTCTCGCCTGTTTCGTCAGCGGACTCTGCATTGGCTGCTTTATCTGCTTTACCCGCCGCTTTGAGAATATCATCTGCTGCAGCAGACGCTGCGGCGCGGCGCTTCTGAGCAGATTTTTCAGATTCGATTTCGCCCATGAGATCATCCCACTCATCTTTCGGGGTGTCTTTTTTTCCAGCCATGTCATCGTCTCCGCAATCTCTAATCTCGCGGGCTGCTTAGCGTTTCAGCAAGCGTCCCAGCACTTGCGCCGTGTAATCCATCATCGGAATTACGCGCGCATAATTTAATCGTGTCGGGCCAATCACGCCCAACGCTCCCAATATATTCGACTGCTGATCACGATAAGGCGCAATCACAACAGACGAGCCGGACAAGGAGAACAAGGGGTTCTCAGAGCCGATAAAAATCTTCACCCCGTCGGCGTCTTCGGCGCGGTCCATAAGGTCGATTAGCTCTTCCTTACGTTCCAAATCATCAAACAGCTGACGGATGCGCTCCACATCGGTATGGGCCTCCAAATTGTCAAGCAGATGTGACTGTCCGCGCACAATAAGACTGCGCCGCGTTTTGTCCTCGGGCGCGGACCATTCGGCGAGGCCTTTCTCGATGAGGGACGCGGCGGCGGCATCGATCTGCGCTTCGCCCGCGGCGATCTCCGCCAGCACGTCCTCGCGCGCTTCGGACAGGCGGCGACCTTTCAGCCGCGCCGAGAGGAAATTACCCGCGCGCTCAAGGCTGTGCGGCAAGACGCCGATGGGGCGTTCCATAATTCGGTTTTCAACCGCCCCGTCTTCATGGACCAAGACAACAAGGGCTTGGCCGTCGTCCAAATTAACAAATTCAACATGGCGCAGCGCGCGCTCTTTGGCGTTGGACTGCGGCGCGAGCACAAGACCAGCGCCCCCTGCAAGGCCTGCCATCATGGCCGAGGCTTTTTGCATCAGGGCTTCTGGATCCTCGCCGGCTGCGGCGAGTTTGCTCTCCAGCGTATTTTGCTCGGCCCGCCCCAAATCTCCAATCTCCAGCAAACCATCGACAAAGAGGCGCAGGCCGATTTGTGTTGGGATACGGCCCGCGCTCACATGCGGGCTGGTGAGGAGGCCATAGCGGGAGAGTTCGGCCATGACCGCACGGATTGTGGCCGGGGAGAGCGAGCGCCCGCCGGAAAGCGCGAGTGTTTTAGATCCGACAGGCTGGCCAGATTCCAAATACCCCTCAACGACATCGCGGAATATATTTCGCGCGCGCGCATCAAGGTCGGCCAAGGAAAAGGGGCCGGTAAATGTAGGGACGCTGGACATCTGATGGCTATGTGAGCGCAAGCGCCTCGTGATTCAATGCGCGATGTTGTATTTTACATCGTTTTTTGGACTTGCCATGCGTTCACCGGAGCGCTGGCGTAGCTTAAGCCCGGGCGGGACAAATGAGATAAGACATATTTAATTGAAAAATACTGTTCGAAGATCTAGGCTTCGGGCAGGCGTGGAAATAATAGTGTAACCCTTGGGGGGAGTCTGTCATGCCTTTTATATCTCGCAATGCGTTATCTTGCGTCCTTGCTGCGTCTTTGCTCGCGGCCTGCGGCGGCGGTAGCGGCGGCAGTAGTAGCGGCTCGGCCTCAACGCCGCCACCAACCCCGACTCCAACGCCTTCCGGGAATACGCCGCCTGTCGCCGTGGCCAGCTCCGAAAGCAGCAAGGTTACGCAAGGCGGCGCCTTTGTCGTGACGGCGTCTGGCTCGACCGATGCGGATGGGGACAGCTTGACCTTCACATGGGCGCAGACGGCAGGGCCGCTCGCTTTGCAAGGCGTCTCCACCCAAGATACGACTCTGAATTTGACCGCGCCCATTGTCACCCAAGACACCGCGCTGACTTTCGAAGTCACGGCGTCTGACGGAACAGCCAGCACGACTGATACGGTCACAGTCACAGCAGAGCCGATTGCGGCCTCTGCAACGGTCCGGCCTGGACCGCCTATCAATACAACACTCGCGGCTCTGATTGGGGTGACGAATGAAGGCGACGACCAATATCGTCTTTATTGGACCGATGGGTTTTCGTCGTCGGGCAATAATATTATCGCCTCCCAAATCTATTCGGATGCGGGCGCGCCGGTTGGCGGGCAGCTCAATGGATCATTTGATCTGCCGCAGGCGGGCCCAACCTCCTCCACGCAAATGAATGGGCTCCTGCCAATCTCGGTGATTGAAAACGGCGGCACGACCTATGCTCCGCTTTTGTATGCTTACGAAAATGCCGCGCCGCATCTTGGCAGCCTGGTGGGGCCGCTGGTTGGCAATCTATCGCCTGTTGGTGATCCAGAATTTGCAATCGGGTTCGATGCAAATTTTGACCAAACGCCGATTGGGCAAAATCAAATCATCAATGTCTCTAGCTTGAACGGCGGTATTAGTGCCTCAATTCGCGTTGATATTTTCAACCCTGACGGCCGTGTCGAAAATGTCATCACCGCATATTCAGAAATAGCGCCGCCCGGAGATCCCTCAGCGGAAGTTTCCACCCTGAGCGATCCCGCCGTGACCGCTATCGGTTCTGACGGCTATATCGTGGCGTGGCGCCGCGAAGACACAAACGCCTCGCCGAGATTGAGAACCATAGAAGCGCAACGATACACATCAAATCATGACCTGTCAGGTCCGACTATTTCGGTGGACCCCACTGCCGGACCGGGCGCTAATTTAGCGAGCGGGCTCGACGCAGCAACATTTGGCAATGGGAGTAGCTTGATCAGCTGGGTAGAAAGTCAGGCCTTCGCCGATAATGGTGACTTCATTGATTTTGTCGTGCGCGGCCGTGTTGTCCGGCCGAACGGGTCATTTGTCGGCGACGAATTTACAATCAGTGACAGCGTTGAGGATCAATTTGCGACGTCAGCATTATCTCTCAGCAACGGCGACGTTTTAGTCATCCTCGGCGAGGGGAGGTCAACTCTCAGAGCGCGCCTTGTGTCTTCGGACGGCACATCCAACACGCTCGGCGCAGAGTTTGACTTATCTCAAAATGTTCTCGCGAATGTCTATGAGACCCTCCAGACACAAACCGACCGCGTAATCATCGGGTATAATCTACCGGCCGGAAACAGCGCCATCACCAGCGAGATTATCTCATTTTGTCCGGTGGGCTGTGAGTAAGGCATCACGCGCGGTCAAAGGCCGGTGAAACTTAGGTCCGCTGGACATTAGCCGCCGGGAGCGCGGCCTACCATCTTACGCTTTAAGGCCCAAACGGGTTGGGCGAGCGGCTCGTGCGATACGGTATTTGGCCGCTGCACATGAATGGTCTGTCTTGCCGAATCCATCCCATTGACCTATGAACCACAATCTTGTTTTTAGGTTATAGATCATGCTGAGAGCAGATAAACGGGTCATTCTTTACGCTGTTATTCTGTCTGCTATTCTGGCTATCCCTGCACTCACCATGCCGTTGGCCGATCACCAAGCGCGGCAGAAATGGGAAAAGCGCGAGTTGGAAGCGTTCCCGGACCTGACCCAAGCGCTCATATCACCAAAGCAAACCTTCACGCAGTTGGACGGGTTCGTGGATGATCACATTGGCGGCGGGTTCCAAATCATTAAAGCCCGGCGCAAATTTTATTATAATACCTTCCATGCGACGGGCGATCTATACATGGTAGAGAACGCGGAGGGCGCTCTGTTTATGACGGCGCCTTTTGATGACGCGACGCGAGACAACCCGTTTTCTTGGTGGAGACGATTGTGCTTGGAAGGTCAAAAACCGGACACACAAAAAGATTGGACAGAACGTTTCATCCGTTCTCAGAAATTATTGAGTAAAGGGGGCGCGACGGTTGTCTACGGTATGACTCCGACAAAGTCTGTCTTAATGAGCGCTGATCTTCCGCGCTCGACACCTGCGGATATTCGAGAGGGATGCTCCAAAATCTCACCTCAAAATAATCACGGTCTCAAAATTGAAGATCTAGCGCCGGACGTCGACATATTTTATCCGCTTGGGACATTCCAAGACCGAGCATCTGATCCTCTGTTTTACCCAAATACAGCCTATCATTGGCAGGGCGAAAGCGCCTGGGCCTACACCGAGGAGTTGGCAAATGAGTACAACTTAAGTGCTTCGCCCATGTGGCCGTCAGGCCCTTGCAAAGCGCAACCCGTCAATTGGGACATCGGCCTTTTAACGGGCGTCGGCGAGACCACGCCGGGATGCGACCGCAACAGAAGCCAATTAGGCATTATTGTAGAGAATAATGTTTTGTACCCCTTGAGGTCGGGGTCAGACAAATCTGACGTGCGCGTCACAAAGCTAACAAACCCACATGCAACCAATACGAAGACAGCCATCGTTTTTTCCAATAGTTTTGGTCCGGTCGTCAGAGAGCTTATCGCCAGCCATTTTCAGACAACCTATCATTTGAGGACCGAAATCGTCAGCGCTGCTGACATGCAACGCCTGTTCTACGACTCAAATATCTTAGAGGCTGATTTCATTATCACGACGGTTGCAGACTTCCATTATCCAGAATTTTTAGATTGGTTATCCCCCGCCGATAGCTCAAAAGCCATGTACAGCCCTGAAGCCATCGCTGAAGCTGAGACACGAGACCGTGAAATTAGGGCCAGATTAAAGCGCCGCAAAGACATTGCGGATGAAAGGCTTGCGAGGATTGAACGAAGAAAAAAGGAAGCGGCGGAACAAAAGGCCAAAGTCGCCGCCGAGAAAGCCAAGGAAAAAGCGTTAAGGCAAGAGGACCGAAGGGCCGCGCGTGAAGAGAAACTTGCGGAAATTGAGCGGAGACAGAAAGAAGCCGCCGAGCGAAAAGCAAAATGGGAAGCGGAAGTTGCCGCGAGACGAGAACAAAAAAATACAATCGAAGACTAAATTTGAAATTTTCGATTCGAAAAAATGCCCTATCCGACAAGCATAGTCGTTCGGCGATTCACCGAAAAAAGATCTTCAAACTTTTTTCGGGCGTTGCCCGTCCCTCACAAAAACCCGAATTTTCCCAATAAAAACAAGGGTAAAAAAAGATGCGTCCACGGTTTGGTAAAGCTGTGCAATAACTACACTTGTCTTCTTTCAACGGGCGGCCAAGTGCACGTTGGTTTGGCCGGAAAGAAGCGGCGCTTGTCATTGGGAGCGGCGGAGTCACGACCGTCAATCTGGGTGGCCTATCGCGAGCTGTTTACGCCTCGACTGCGTAGCTCGGCCGGTAGCGGAAAAAGGCGTCGTCGCGAGGGGCCAACTGGTCCGACAAACTGGCTGGTCTTAATCTTGGGACGGCTCGAAAACTATTTATTTATTCCAGTTCCGCTGGAGCCTGAACCCACCCTCGCGAACATCCCACTAAATACTGAAACGAAAGATAAACGAAATGAGATAGACAAACAAACCGGCAACAATCGATTAAATATCGATGAGCACGCGAAACGTCCGCAATTGACCCTGCGAGTCAATTGCGGTGTAGCGCCAATCCCGCGACACGCTGAGGTAAAACTTAGCTGTCCACCTCTGCATCCAGCGCATTGGCGATGATGAAATCGCGGCGAGGTTCAACAACATCGCCCATGAGTTTTGTGAACAGATCATCCGTTATATCGGCGGATTCGATTTTCACTTGTAGAAGGGACCTTGCATTTGAGTCCAATGTCGTCTCCCAAAGCTGATCCGGGTTCATCTCTCCCAGACCCTTATAGCGCTGAATTTTGAAACCTTTGCGTCCGCCCTCAAAAACAACCTCCAAGAGCTGAGCCGGGCCGGACACATATATCGGTTCATTTTCGCCGCGGCGGAAACTGGCCGTGCCGGAATATGTCTCTTTCAAAGATGGGGCGAGTTTCTGCAGACGCCGCGCATCCGAGCTGCCTCGGAAACTTGGCCGAAGCGATATACGGTCTGTCACGCCCCGCACATCCCGCTCAAAGACAAGCGCTCCGTCATCATCATAACGCCCGGCCCAGCCATCTTCGCCTTCATCCGCGATCAAGTCCAAACGCGCGACCGCGCCCTCAATCAGATCTGGATGTTCTTCGACATCCAAAATGCCCGAAATCGCCAACTGCGCAATGGCGCTATCCGGGGCATTATGCTTCATACGGTTTAGAATCTGTTGAACCGCCAGAGCTTCGCGCGCGACACGTTTTAAATCTTCGCCTGTAATCACGGAGCCATTATCCAGCGTTAGGGACGCATCGCGTGATCCAGCATCAATAAGATATTCATCTAGCTCAACCTGATCTTTGATATATTGCGTGTTCTTTCCGCGCTCGACTTTGTAAAGCGGTGGCTGCGCGATGTAGAGATACCCCCGCTCGATGAGCTCAGGCATTTGGCGATAGAAAAAGGTCAGCAGTAATGTTCGAATATGGGCGCCGTCTACATCCGCATCGGTCATAATGACAATCTTGTGGTAGCGCGCTTTATCCGCGTTAAAATCATCTCGGCCAATACCAGTGCCCAGCGCGGTAATCAGCGTTCCGATTTCTTGCGAGGATAACATCCGGTCAAAACGCGCGCGCTCTACATTTAGGATTTTTCCCTTGAGCGGCAATATCGCTTGATTATGCCGATCGCGGGCTTGCTTGGCGGACCCGCCCGCAGAGTCCCCCTCCACGATGAAAATTTCAGACAATGCCGGATCACGCTCTTGGCAATCGGCGAGTTTGCCCGGCAAAGACGCGACATCCAGCGAGCTTTTCTTACGGGTTAAATCCCGCGCCTTGCGCGCCGCTTCGCGGGCGGCGGCCGCTTCAGCGATTTTTTGGATGATCTGCTTCGCTTCGGTGGGGTGTTCTTCAAACCACTCGCCGAGCGCTTCATTCATTGCGCTTTCGACAACGGGGCGCACTTCTGAGGAAACTAATTTGTCTTTCGTTTGTGAGCTGAATTTCGGGTCCGGCACTTTGACCGACAGGACGCAGGTCAGGCCTTCGCGCGCATCATCGCCGGAGAGTTTTACCTTATCGTTCCGCTTGGCCATGCCCTGCGCATAGGTATTAATCGTGCGTGTTAAAGCGCCGCGAAAGCCCGCCAAATGGGTGCCGCCGTCGCGCTGCGGGATATTATTCGTAAAACAGCGAACATTCTCGTGATACCCATCATTCCACCACATCGCGGCCTCGACTGTGATGCCGTCTTTTTCGGCATGCACCTTGATGGGCTCGTCTAGAACGGCCGTTTTGTTAACGTCCAAATGGCGGACAAAGGCTTCGATGCCGCCCTCATAATAGAGCTCTGCGACAATGGGGTCCTCGGGACGTTCATCCGTCAGGATAATCATCACGCCTGAGTTTAGAAAAGCGAGCTCCCGCAGGCGGCGCTCTAACGTGTCCCGGTCAAATTCGACCATGGTGAAGGTGTCTTCGGATGGCAGGAAGCGGACCTTTGTTCCCGTCAATGTTTTGACCGAACCATCGCGCCTATTGTCTTGCGGCGCGTCGCCAACAACTTTGAGCGGAGCCAGCGAATCGCCGTGGGAGAACTCCATGAAATGTTCTTTGCCGTCGCGCCAAATTGTGAGCTGCAAGGCCACGGACAGCGCATTCACAACGGAGACGCCCACACCGTGGAGGCCGCCTGAGACTTTATAGGAATTTTGGTCGAATTTCCCGCCCGCATGCAGCTGGGTCATGATGACTTCGGCCGCAGAAATACCTTCTTCAGTATGGATCGCAACAGGGATACCACGGCCATTATCGCGGACAGAACAGGAGCCATCTGTGTGCAGAATAACTTCAACGCGGTCGGCATGTCCGGCAAGGCTTTCATCGATAGAATTATCGACCACCTCATACACCATATGATGCAGGCCAGAGCCGTCATCCGTATCGCCAATATACATCCCCGGGCGCTTTCGCACGGCGTCCAGGCCCTTTAAGACCTTAATCGAATCGGCCCCATAAGCAGGGGTGGAAGCGGGCGGTTGTGCGGCTGGCTCGGCCATAAAGAAAATCCTGCAAATCAGTTTCTCAACGCTTACAAGATTCGAACGGCCAATGCACGGGATTTACGCGGCAGGTCACGCCGCCGCGCAAAGGGTTTTAGATGCCCCAAAAGGGCTTAGTTGCCGACAGGGCTTAGTTGATTGTGTAGACAACCCCGACACGCGAGATTGTGTCCGTTTTTTCAACGCCCGGCAACACGTCGGTATGATGGTCAATGCGGTAGGACGCGCGCGCCGCCAAATTCCCCATCAAGTTTGCCGTAATACCAACTTCGTTCCAGAGATATGTGTCGCTCTTGGAGTGAATCACTTCACTATTATTATAAAGCGAGACATTATCGTTGAAATCATAGGTGATTTGCGACGCCCCGCGGACCGCCAATTCATTTGTCCGGTCAAAATCCCCAGCCAATTGCAATGCATCAAACTCAGCTTGAGTCACAGCACCTGGAACATTCGGCTCCTGCGGGCTTTGCGAGCGGTAACCAAGACCCGCTTCTAGGTCCCAGCCCAAGGGTGTTGGCTCGACCAATTTATACCCAAGGCCCGTGCCAAAAAAGTAACCATTCTCAAAGGCGCCGAAATCATCGCTGAAATAATCGGCATTGCCATATACATAGAGACGATCGGTGAGATCGCGGTCCAGCTGATAGCCAAGCGTATAGCGCTGCTTATTTCTTTCGTCATTCGCTTCGCCGCGATCTGCTGTGGCGTAGAAACTATGACGCCATTTATCGGCTTCTTTCTCGAGATTAAGGCCAAGCCCGAGGTCTGTCGTATCTGTGTTACCAGTTGTCTTGGAGCCTGCCAAAGACGCTTCGCCGGACCAGCCTGCGAGCATGCCAGAGCTTTGGGCGACGGCCGGAGCTGCGACCATCATCGTGGATGATGCGAGCAAAGCCACAAGAGTTTTTGTCATAGGTTGCATGAGTGTGTTTCCTTCAATGAAATGCAGTGCGCGTCCCTATAAACGTAAATATGTATAATTAATGAACAACTGCATTCGGAATGAATAGGCGCTTATTTTGGCGTTCATAAACTGTTCACCCACATTAACGTCTAAGCCCGCTCAACCATAATAACGTCTGGAGGGACCCCATGGATAAACTAACTGAATTTTTGAACCCCGAGCGTATGGATACGATCATTGGCCTTGCGCTGAATGTCGTTATTGACATCGTCATTCTTATCATCGGTCTTTGGATCGCCAAGCGCGTGAGCAATGGCATCATCAAGCTGGCCAAGAAATATGACCATCTAGATGAGACGCTTTTCCGCTTTCTCGCAAGTATTGCCAAATTCCTGATCCTCGCGATTGTCGGTATGGCCGTTCTCGGACGTTTCGGCGTTGAGACAACCTCTATCGTCGCTGTCTTAGGTGCCGCAACGGTTGCTATTGGTCTTGCGCTGCAAGGCTCATTGTCAAACTTGGCCGCTGGCGTCATGCTTCTGATTTTCCGTCCTTATAAAGTTGGCGATTTCGTCGACGGCGGCGGTTCATTCGGTAATGTCGAAGAGATCAACCTGTTCACAACGAACATGCAGACATTCGATAACCAGCAGATCATCATCCCGAACAGCAAAATCTGGGGCGAGAAGATCATCAACCACAGCCATCATCCGGTTCGCGGCGTCGATATGAAATTCAACATCGCCTATGAAGATGACATTCAAAAGGCCCGCGAGGTTATCCAAGGTGTGCTCGATGCGCATCCACATGTTAAATCTGACCCGGCGCCTTTCATCGAAGCCGAAACATTGAGCGAGCGCTCTGTTGAAATGCTTGTCCGTCCATTCACGGATGGCGCGCATTATTTCGACGTCACTTACTCTCTGCCTGAGCAAATCAAAAATGCGCTCGGCAAAGCCGGATTTAAAACACCCTATCCGCAAACACGGATCATCATGGACAAAAAATAGTCCTAACCGCAAGTCCTGCCCCGGCAGGACTGCACGTCAAACACGGCTGATTCCCTAAACGGGAACCTCCGGGGTGGCTCGTTCTTCGCGACGGGCCACCTTTTTTTATTCCGTACGCGTGACCTGATAAGGTCTGCCCTGCCTGCGGTTTGCAAAACCGCAGGCAGGGAACGCGCGGACGCCCCGTTTGCAGAACGATGACAAAAACGCACACAGAACTTGAAAAACAGACAAGCGAAATTCCCTGCCGACAATCCAGTGTTCAGCCAAAGTGCGAT
>CALDTL010000170.1 GCA_937923965.1 uncultured Caulobacterales bacterium | reverse complement strand
CCTTCGTCAAATTTGAAAAATAGTCTCGCATAGGGCTGTTTCTTTGATTTTTTGGGCCGCTGCGTTTCGTGAAACCCAAAGCCGAGCAAGTGCTCTAGCGGGAGGACCGTAGATTTGGCATTTGCCTGCCCTGTGTTCTTGACGGTGATATGATTTTTATAGCGATTTAATTCGATAGAAAAGCTGCGGCGGGGCGGGTTCGTGAGGTTCCGCCAAAAGGCCATGATGACGATGACGCCCAACACGAAAATGAAATCAATCCCGATAAGAATAGCGATTATTCCGCCTACGATCATCGTCAGGCTAACGCCCGATTTTTCCCGCGCTGGTTTGTCCTCGACATATTTAATGAGGCATTCATTGTAGGATTTATGTTTGATTTTATAGGGCATTGATCGGCGAGAGATTGCCGAAAACTGGGGCGAATGTCTATGGCTTGTCCATAGGATGCGTGATGTAATTTCAGTGGGGTTTGCGGGTCTATACTGGAATTTAGGAAACGAATTTCTCGAAAATGGCCTCTAAGGATTTTTTGTGTTTGGAATATTTGAAATCTAAACCCTCTGCAAAATGAACCGATGCTGCAAAATCATATGCAGTCATTTTCCCGTTGTATTTTTTAATAAGCGACGCGCCATCAAGGCGCGTGCAAAAGCCTTTCTTTACGCAGGCCTCGTGGAGGGCTCGGTCAATCTGCTCGGCTGTCTGCAAGCCTACTCCTGCTCCTCGAGCCATTTCTCAAGCCAGTGAATATTATACTCGCCCGCCTGAAAATCTGGATCATCTAGGAGGGCCTCATGCAAGGGTATTGTGGTCTGAATGCCTTCAATCACCATTTCGCCGAGTGCGCGGCGCAGGCGTAGCAGCGCGCCTTCGCGGGTGTGCCCCCAGACGATGAGTTTGCCGATGAGGCTGTCGTAATGCGGCGGAACGGAATAACCCGAATATAGCCCGCTATCGAAGCGCGTGTTCATCCCGCCCGGCGCGTGGAAATTCGTGACCTTGCCGGGTGAGGGCGCAAAGGTTCTCGGATTCTCGGCATTAATCCGGCATTCAATGGCGTGGCCTTTGAACTGAATATCTTTCTGCTCATAATTGAGCGGTAGGCCAGCGGCCACACGGATTTGTTCGCGCACGAGATCAATACCTGTAATTTCTTCGGTCACGGGATGTTCGACCTGTAGGCGAGTATTCATCTCGATGAAAAAGAATTCCCCGTTCTCATAGAGGAACTCAATCGTACCCGCGCCGCGATAGCCGATTTTTTTAACCGCAGTCGCCACTATGCCGCCAATGCTTGCGCGTTCGACATCCGTCAGTGTCGGGGAGGGCGCTTCCTCGAGCACTTTTTGATTGCGGCGCTGGAGCGAGCAATCCCGCTCGCCGAGATGCACAACATTCCCATGTGTGTCCGCTAGGACCTGAATTTCAATATGGCGGCCACCTGTCAGGTAGCGTTCCAGATAGACCTCGCCGTTCCCAAAGGCGGCAATGGCTTCTTGCTGCGCTGCCGAGAGGGCTTCTTCGAGTTTTTCTGCTGTTTCCGCGAGGCGCATACCGCGTCCGCCGCCGCCGGCTGCCGCCTTCACGAGGAGCGGGAAGCCAACGGTTTTGGCGACCTTTTTTGCGTCTTCATATGTGGTGACCGAGCCATCTGAGCCCGGCACAACGGGAATGCCCGCCGCCATAACCGTATCTTTAGCCGTAATCTTATCGCCCATAATGCGGATATGTTCAGCCGTCGGTCCGATAAAGGCCATGCCATGCGCTTCGACGATTTCGGCGAAACGCGCATTTTCAGAGAGAAAACCATAGCCGGGATGGACCGCGTCAGCGTCTGTGATTTCGCAAGCGGAGATAATCGCGGGAATATTGAGGTAGGAGTCCGCCGCGCTATTTGGGCCAATACAGACGGATTCGTCTGCGAGCTGCACATGCATCGCGGAGCGATCAGCCTCGGAATAGACGGCCACGGTCGCAATGCCCATCTCTTTACAGGCGCGGTGGATCCGCAGGGCAATTTCGCCGCGATTGGCAATCAGAACTTTTTTGAAAAGGCCTTGAGAGCCCGCGTTAGGTTTGCTCGCTTTGGGCATATTAGACAATGATAAACAGGGCTTCGCCGAACTCGACGGGGCTGGCGTCATCGACGAGGACTTGTTCAATTTTGCCAGATTTTGGCGCGACAATCGGGTTAAAGGTCTTCATCGCTTCAACGAGCATGATTGTGTCGCCTTCTTTTACCTTGTCGCCGACATTTACGAATGTATCCGCGTCTGGTGAGGGGCGCGTATAGGCCGTGCCAACCATCGGGGATTTCACAGCGCCGGGATGGGCGGCGGCATCGGCAGGCGCTTCATTTGTGGCAACAGGCATAGAGGGCGCTGCGGCGGCGGCAGGCGCGGCAGCGGGCGCAGCCGCCATGACATGCTGCACGGCAGAGGCGGGGCCGGATTTAGACAGGCTGATCCCGAGATCACCCTTGTGGAAATCCATTTCGGTTAGGCTGGAGTCTTCCAGCAGTGCCATCAATTCTTTGACGAATTTGAGGTCTTTAGCGGTTGGTTCGCTATTTTCTTTGGCCATGATCATGCTCTCCCGGATGAATCGGCGTAAACTAAGGGTCTAGCAGGTTTGTCTAAACTTCCAATGGCTTTGCCAATAAATTTGAAAGCGCGTGCAGACCCAATACATAACTCTCAGCGCCAAAACCGCTAATTGTGCCGTGGACGGC
>CALDTL010000169.1 GCA_937923965.1 uncultured Caulobacterales bacterium | reverse complement strand
CGGCGGGTGTTCTCTGGCATCAGGCGATAATTCGGCGCGAAAACCGCCATGCCTGTGCGCCGCGCCAGCTGCACGGTGAGGGGGCGGTGACTAATATCGCTGCCCACGGTAAAGGCTCCGCCGTGCATATATAAAAGACGGCGGTCCGCATCATATCCCGGCGCGAGCGTCCAGCTGCCCGCGATGTCGTGGCCGTCAATGGTAATCACGTCTGGGCGAAACTCGACATCTGCAAAATCTCCCGATCGTTTTAAGCCCGCTTCATCGAACCGCTCGCGTTTGGAGGTCCAGCCACTGCTCGCATTCCCCGCCTGGGCGGGGACGACAAACATTTCGCGGATATAGGCGTTTATCCGCTCCATCCCTTGGCCTTGTTCGGCCACGGCGAAGGGTTCGGGCGCGGAATCATATTGGGACAGGTCTTCGCCAGCGAGGCGGGAGGCACGCAGGCGGAGCCAGAAATAGGCTGCGACAGCGATAATGAGAAGGGCAATGAGGATTTTTAGAAGCATGGGCAGTGGTTAGAGCGCGGTGGGGGCTGCGTCTAGGTCTATCGATGAATGGCGGAAGTCGTCTTTAGAAGGATAGGTCGAACATATTCTGACATTCAAAGAGACGAAACCCACCTAACCGTGATGCCGCAGCATATGGTCGGCCAGCGTAATCGCTATAATAGCTTCCATGACAGGGAAGTCTTCAATGGCCGCATGTGATGTATGACGTTTGCTCAATCAACCTTTTGACCCTTGAATTCAAAAAGTTGTTTGTAAGAATTTACGCTGCCAACAAGTTTGTCACCTTCACATTTCACTTTGTAAAAAAGTGACGGGTAGTCAGGAACGCTCGAGACTCCGCAGGAAATGAAAAACACTTCACGAGTTTCACTATGAGCATATAAATTAACGGAACATTCGAAACCCTCGAAATAATCCCCGCCGTAATAATATTGGGTCGAATAGGCCGCTTTTTGATTGCCGATTTTCAGCGTAGAGGGGTATTTTGTGCGGAAATTTGAGAAAAATGCTTCGTCTTCAACAGCGGAAATCTTCCAATTACCTAGACATGTTTCTTTTTGTTCCGCAGCATTAAGAGGTTGCTTGGCGCAGGCCAAAGGTGAGGCCAACAAGGTAAGGAGAAGTAAGCAATAATTCCTCATCCGCTCGATTAACCAACCTGACCGCGATGTCTCAACATATGGTCCGCTAGTGTCACCGCCATCATGGCCTCTGCCACAGGCACACCTCTAATCCCCACACAAGGGTCGTGGCGGCCTTTTGTGCGGACGTCGATTTCATTGCCTTGGGCGTCGATGCTCTTGACTTCGGTCAGCATCGAGGAGGTCGGTTTAATCGCGAGGCGGGCCGTAATGGTGTCGCCGTTTGAGATACCGCCCAAAATCCCCCCGGAGTGGTTTGAGAGGAACTCCGGCGCGCCGTCTTTCATGCGGATTTCATCGGCGTTTTGCACGCCGCTCCAGCGGGCGGCGGCAAAGCCTGCGCCGATTTCAACGCCCTTGGCCGCATTAATCGACATGAGCCCCATCGCAAGATCGCTATCGAGCTTGGCATAAACAGGTGCGCCCCAGCCAGCGGGGACACCTGTGGCCTCAATATGGATGACCGCGCCGACGGAATTGCCGTCTTTGCGCACCGCGTCGAGATAGGCTTCCCAGTCTTTGGCGGCTTTGGCGTCGGGACACCAGAACGGGTTTTGCGAAACCGCGTCCCAATCCCAATTCGCGCAGTCAATATCTTGGTCGCCAATCGAGACAACGCAGCCGCGAATTTGAATCTCGCCGCCGAGAACTTTGCGCGCAATCGCACCCGCCGCGACGCGGTTGGCCGTCTCGCGCGCGCTGCTGCGCCCGCCACCGCGATAATCGCGAATGCCATATTTGGCGTCATAGGTCAGGTCCGCATGGCCGGGGCGGTAGCGGTCTTTAATCTCTGAGTAATCGCGGGAGCGTTGGTCTGTGTTTTCAATCAGCAGCGAGATTGGCGTGCCTGTTGTTTGGCCCTCAAAGACGCCCGAGAGAATTTTCACGGCGTCGGGTTCTTTGCGCTGGGTGACAAAGCGCGAGGTGCCGGGTTTGCGCTGATCCAGATAGGTCTGAATATCGGCTTCGGTCAGGGGAATACGCGGCGGGCACCCATCAATGACGCAGCCAATGGCTGGCCCGTGGCTCTCGCCCCAGGTCGTAAAGCGAAATAAGTGTCCGAAGCTATTATGTGACATGGAGGCGCTTTAGCGGGGGCACGCGGCTTTGGCTATGGCGGATTTGAATCCGCCCGCGCATCTCGCTCAGATCTGGCATTATTCCTCACCCGCGCCCATTAGCACAATTGAAAGGCTATTATGCAATTATAAAGTGTAATAATATAATTACTCGGAGCCTATCATGGTGCAAATTCACGAGGACGCCCCTCGCTCAACCGTTAGCGCTTTTTTCTCGAGACTTTCGTGGCCGAGTCTTGTCGCAAAACCCGAGGTTTCGGGGCGCCTAATGTTTTTCGTGATTATGACTTTCGCCGTTTGTGGAGTCGCTCTTTCTTCCATGATTTGGCCTGCGGCGAGCTATGCTTGGTTTGTGATTGTTCCGATATTTCTGCTTGGGCTTTACGATATTCAACAGCGTAAAAAAACTGTTCTCAGGATTTATCCCGTCATAGGTCATATTCGATATCTTTTCGAATCTATCCGTCCCGAAATTCAGCAATATTTTGTTGAATCCGATACGAATGGCGCGCCCTTTAGTCGTGAATATCGGGCTCTTATATATCAGCGCGCCAAGACAGAGCGTGATACGCGGCCGTTTGGGACGATCTTTGATGTTTATCGAAATGGGTATGAGTGGATTAATCACTCAATTCGCCCAAAACCCATTACCCATCACCGGCCCCGCATAAAAATTGGCGGTCCAGACTGTAAACACCCTTATGAGGCCTCCGTCTTAAATATTTCCGCGATGAGCTATGGCGCGCTGAGCAAGACCGCAATTTTAGCCCTAAATAAGGGTGCCAAAATGGGCGGGTTTTCGCATAACACAGGTGAGGGCGGGATTAGTCCTTACCATTTAGAACACGCCGGAGACTTGGTCTGGCAGATAGGCACGGGTTACTTCGGGTGCCGCGACGCGATGGGGAATTTTGATCCAAATCATTTCCGGCAGAAGGCTGCGCTTGATGTCGTGAAGATGATTGAAGTGAAAATTTCTCAAGGGGCGAAACCCGGGCATGGCGGAATATTACCCGCCATCAAATTGACGCCGGAAATCGCGGACATCAGAGGCGTTCGGATGGGGCGGGACGTGGTTTCGCCTGCGGCGCACTCCGCCTTTTCAACACCTAAAGAACTGTTAGAATTTATCGCTCATCTGCGTGATCTCTCCGGCGGGAAACCGATAGGTTTTAAATTATGTATAGGTGATAAGAGCGAATTTCTCGGCATATGCAAAGCGATGTTGGAAACGGGTATTGCGCCAGACTTTATTACCGTTGATGGGTCCGAGGGCGGCACGGGCGCTGCGCCGATCGAAATGGTAAATTCTGTTGGGATGCCGCTGCGAGAAGGCCTTGTCTTCGTTCACAATGCTCTCATCGGCTGCGGTTTGAGAGATAGGATTAAAATCATTGCCTCTGGGAAAGTGGTTTCGTCATTTCATATGGTGCGTTTGTTTGCGCTCGGTGCAGATAGTATCAACACAGCTCGCGCGATGATGATGGCGCTTGGTTGTATTCAGGCGAGAAGCTGCCATAATGACAAGTGCCCGACAGGCATCGCGACCCAGCAGGCAATCCGGTTCAACGCATTAGATGTTGATTTGAAAGCTGACCGCGTCGCGAATTACCACCGGAAAAATATCGAGAACTTGGTTAAATTAGTCGCCGGAGCAGGCGCGACTAAAGTGGAGGATATTTCAGCCAGGCATGTGAATAGAAGAGTGAGCGAAACGAAGGTTCAGCCATACGCCGAAATTTATGAATTTTTGGACCAAGGGGTTTTGTTGAGCCCCGATACCCGGCCAAAAACCTGGGCAGGATATTGGGACCGCGCGAATGCGAGTCATTGGGCGTGACATCTTATGCGGGGTAAATCCTGCGGGGCAAACATACACCCCGCGCAGGCTGCTCGGGTTTAAAAGACCCAGCGCTGTTTTGCTTTTCAGATTGTGATCTAAAAAGACGCGCCGGAGGTCGATGTTCACTTAATGGTGAATTGAATGTTGAATTTAGACGGTCTTTATCGTCTAAAAATAGCCGAGAGCCCTTATTCAGCATGATTCCTAGTCTAAGATATTCCATTTTCGTCGCTTTGGCGGCGACATTGGCTGCATGTTCTGCACCGGACGCGATTAGCGTATCGGGATCGTCTACTGTTTTGCCGGCCGTCTCAAAAGCTGCAGATCAATATTCCGCCGAGACGGGAATATCCGTTATCGTAAATGCAGGCGGGTCGGGCGGCGGCTTCAATCAGTTGGCAGAAGGCCAGACCGACATCGGCATGATGTCTCGAGATATCACTGCAGGTGAACTGGGAAAATTTGCCAGCCTAAATTTTCAGGAAATTGCGATTGGACGCGACGCGGTTGTGCCAAGCATTTCATCGGAAATATATGACGCCGGGGTTACGGCGCTGACCCTCTCTCAAATCTCAGATATTTATTCGGGCCGCGTTGATAATTGGTCGGAATTTGGCGGGCCGGATCGCGCAATTTTTGCGATAGACAAAGAGGCGAGCCGAGGAACCCGGCAGATTTTCATGAAGGTTGTTATGGGCGACCCCAAAGCCGAGGCGGCCGGTGCTGATTTGGTGACAGGATCAAATAATGAGGAACAAACAGCGCTCACCCAGAGCGATGCTGCGATTGGCATGCTGTCTTACGCTTGGCTGAATGAAGAGGTTCGCGGGCTTTCGATTATTTTGGAAGACGGAAAACGAATTGAGGCGTCCTTAGACACCATTCGGACAGGAGAGTTTCCCTTTGTTAGAAATCTCAATGTTGTGACTCGGGATGACACCTCTCAGGCAGCCCAAGCATTTATTGCTTATTTGCTGGGACCAAAAGGCCAAAAAATGGTTGAAGACGCCGGTTATATTCGGGTGTCAAATTGAGCGTCATCACCTTAAACCCGCCTAGTTCGCGGAAGTATAGGTTTAGCGGCACCCAGGCTTATTGTTTTGCTAGTGCGGCTCTCTCAATCCTGATTGTGGGCACGATTTTGCTGACACTTCTGGTTCAGAGCGGCCCCATTTTACTGACTGGAAATGCCGATATCATCGGGACAAAATGGAACCCGAGTGACGGAAAATTTGGTATATTGCCCATGTTGTTTGGGTCGGTATTTGTGATGTCTATCGCTGTGTCGATTGCCTTTCCTGTCGGTCTTATGGCAGCGGTATATATCGCAGAGACACGCTCATCTAAACTCAGGCGAGTGTTGAAATCCACGCTCGAGATATTAGCGGGTATCCCGTCTATCGTCTATGGGCTCATTGGGGTGACTTATCTCAATATTTGGATAGCTGATTTGTTTGATCTGCAGTCCGGCCGCATCATTCTAACGGCCGGAATTTTACTTGGCATCATGATATTGCCGACGTTTTTAACATTGACCGAAGATGCCATTTCCGCAGTTCCCGTCAAATATAGAGAAAATGCGAAGTCGCTGGGTTTGTATCGCCATGAGGTCTTTCTCAGTATCATTTTGCCGAAGGCTAAATCCGGTATTGCGGGGGCAGGGCTACTCGCTTTGGGTCGGGCCCTTGGCGAAACAATGGCTGTCATGCTGGTGATTGGATCCTTAGATCGGTTGCCGTCGCCCTTGCTTAATCCTTTATCATCTGGACAGACCATCACTTCTAAACTGGGCCGAGAAGTGACCGAGAGCGCCTTTGGGTCGCCGCATTTCAGCGCCTTAGTTTTTATGGGTTTACTGCTGGTCCTGATAACAATTTTCCTCACCATTGCCTCGCGATATTTATTTCGACAGAAAGACCAACATGTCTGAGCGGGTTAATATCAGACGTGTTCAGGAGAAGTGTTTCGCATTCATTCTACGGGCGTCTTTGGCGCTTTGCGGCGGCGTATTAGTTTTCCTGTTAGGCTCGATTGTCGTCAAAGGCTTCGGGTCCTTGAGCCTCGACTTTTTCTTTACGCCGGCGAAAGATTTTGGGAAATCTGGCGGCGTCATTTACCAAATCCTCGGTAGCCTTCTTATGGTGGTTGCGGCGGCGGTTCTGGTGCTTCCACTCGCGTTAGGCACCGCGATATTTCAAATCTCATATAATGCCCGGCCAAAAATTAGATATGTGTTGGAGCAAAGCCTCTATGCGCTCAATGCGATACCGTCGATTACCTATGGCCTCTTCGGGTTGATCTTTTTTGTCAACGTTTTGAATACGGGTATTTCTTGGTTTGTCGGCGCAGTTATTCTTGCCATTATGATCTTACCGACAGCGATTTTATCGACCTATCAAGCTATGGCGGCGATCCCAAAAACCTACCAGGAGAATGCGGCTGCGTTGGGATTAACGAAGGCCCAGGTTATACGCCGCGTGACATTGCCGCAGAGTTTTCATGGCCTTGTCACGGGTTTGTTAATTGGACTCGCCCGCGCAATAGGCGAGACAGCGCCCATAATGTTTATCGCGACAGCGTTTTCCGGCGTCACTGTGCCGCAGAGTTTGGTTGAGCCTGTCTCTACCCTCCCGACCCATATTTTGGAACTCGCGCAACAATCTACTGATCCTCAAGCCTTACAAAATGCGTGGGGCGCAAGTCTCATCCTTGTCGGTTTGGTCGCGGGCTTTAGCGGGTTAGCGTTATTAATCCGTAGCCGCCTCAGCAGCGAAGGACGAAAATAATGTCGAGCCCTAAATTATCATTGGTCAGTGGTCATTCGTCCGCGGACTCGTCGGCCGAGCCCCATTGTATTCATATGGACGGATTTTCGGCCTATTATGGCGATAACTGCATTGTTTCAGATGTGAATTTGAGGCTCCCGCCGAAAGGCGTGACCTGCTTGATTGGTCCTTCGGGCGCCGGAAAGTCTACGATTCTTCGCTGGCTTAACCGCATTAATGAGGAGTCAGAGCGAGCGTCTTTTTCTGGGAAGATTGAGGTCCTAGGCCGCGACGTTCTGAAGGGTTATCCTGACGTAACTGAACTTCGGCGCAAAGTTGGCATGGTGTTTCAGCAACCCTGCGTTTTCCCGTGTTCAATATATGACAATATGCTCATGGGTCTAAGGAGCCGAAAGCTCTCTAAGGGCGAGGCAAGATCTATCATTGAGCAGAGTTTGAAGGCGGCATCACTTTGGGATGAAGTCTCTCATAGGCTCGCGCAGCCTGCGTCCGCCTTATCACTCGGTCAACAACAGCGCTTGTGTTTGGCGCGCGCGCTGGTTTTAGAGCCAGAGGTCCTTTTGTTGGATGAGCCGACGGCGTCAATTGATCCTGTATCTTCGCGCGCGATTGAAGCGTTTGTTATTGAACAGGGCCGAGAAATTCCGATTATTATGGTCACTCATAATATTGGCCAAGCAAAGCGAATTTCAGACCATGTTATTTTTCTCTGCGATGGTCAGATCGTAGAGCAGGGCACAAGGGCGCATATGTTTTCAATGCGGAGTGCGGAAAAAACGCGGACCTATATCACCGAAGAGTTTTGCGATTGTTGATGCCGTTCGGTTTTGCGTTAGTTAGCAGAAGTTGAGAAACCGCGTCTTTCCATCGTGCCCCACGTGGGTTTCATGCGTCTCAAATGCTGGATTAGGCCGCGTATCCGCCATATGGAACAGATTTGCCGAAAGCCAAAGTTCTCGACGACCGCGATGAGTAATACCATCCACAAATCTCTGACCCTGGAAAACCGCCTGATTTCATCTTGTTCTAAAGCCAATGATAGGACCGAAATTAAAACACCATAGCTGAAGATGAGACAGCTAATTGCGATAAAAAATCGAATATCCATCCATCCCAATAGGACGAGAATAATCATTAAAATATATCCTAATATTTCTGCGATTGGGCTGATTAAATCCGTAAGAACAAAGGTTGGCAAGGTCACCATACCCAAGCGGCCATAACGCGGGTTAAAGATCATTTTCTTGTGCCGGCTCAAACACTCCAAAGCGCCGCGCTGCCATCGTGTTCTTTGGTTGGATAGGAATTTAAAACTCTCAGGTGCCTCTGTCCAACAGACCGGTTCGGGCACATAGCGCACGGCATAGGGGATCTTATTTTCTAGCATATGCCTGTGCATCTTCAGCACCAGCTCCATGTCTTCACCCACTGTCGTTGTATCATAGCCGCCAACGGCGACCGCGATGTCACGCCGAAAAATACCAAAAGCTCCTGAGATGATCGCGAGGCTTCCTTTTCGGCTCGCCGCGAGCCGGGCCATCAGGAAGGCGCGTAAATATTCCACGACCTGAAGCCGGGCTAGAAACGACTTGGGAAGCCTATATTCCACGACTTGGCCGTTCTCAATTTTACACCCGTTTACAATTCCAACCGTGCCGCCGACGGCGATCACATTGTCGGCCGTCTCCATGAAAGGTCGGACGGCTTGAAGGAGGGCTGTGGGCTCCAAAAGCGAGTCAGCATCAATCACACAGAAAAGCGGGGTCCGAACGCAGGTCAGGCCGACATTAATCGCATCCGCTTTTTTCCCATTCTCTTTGTCAATGAATAAGAGTGAGGGATAAATTTCAGAACGATAAATATTGCGTATGGGTTTGTGGGAAATTGTTTCCGTTTCTCTTACGAGATAGGTTTCGACCATTTTGAATTTTTCCACCATCGTTTGCGCCGTCTTGTCGGATGATCCGTCATTAACGACAATAATCCTGAGGTCGGGATATTGCAGCGCCAACAGAGCCATCACATTTTCGCGGATAGTATTTGCCTCATTGTAAGCGGGAACAATGATAGAGATAGGCAAGGCAGAACTGGACCGCAGCGTCATCCAGCCGGCATGCTCGTCATCTCTCTGGCTGCGTTTATTGAGCTCTAGCCAGGCCTGTGGAAGGCACCAGGCATAAATGAGATTTTGCATAAATCCGATGGCAACAACGGCAATGCTAATCCATAGGATGGCTGAATGAAAATCCGGATGGGTTGTGAGATCTGTCAGCCACTCAAACATAGCCTGACCTCATTTCTAAAGCGACTTTCTCTGCTAATGGGCGTGTGTTTGATAAGGTGTTTACAAATTTTTCGCCGGACGGACCAGACGCCCATATTGCACGAAGTGACCAATAGCGAAGCCACATAATGGGACTGGAGGTGAGGGCATAAAAGTCTGATGTTAGATCGCGTCTTTTGAGACCCTCGGCGATTTTTGCCGCTCGTAATTTCACCGAAATATCTTTGTCCGCGAGGCCCAATTTTATGGGGTCAATCTCAACAGAAAATTCAGAGACGGAGGACAAAGCCACCGCTGCTGAGCGGACTTCAGGACTTGGATGGGTCATCAATAAGGTGAAATCTACGGATGTCTTTGGCGGCATTATAATCACCAAAGCCTCTAAACATGCTGCGACGCCAGTGGCATTTTTCAAACGTCTGACCTCTGCTTCTAAAGGGTCAACGGCGTCGGTTCCAAATCTCGATAGGATATCGGCCAATAACTTATGATCATTAGGAAATCCATCGAGACTGGCCTCAATGATGGCGCTCATGGAAAAGAGCCCCTTGCGCCGAACTAAA
Organism: uncultured Caulobacterales bacterium; assembly: GCA_937923965.1. Taxonomy (GTDB): domain Bacteria; phylum Pseudomonadota; class Alphaproteobacteria; order Caulobacterales; family Maricaulaceae; genus Litorimonas. The sequence continues at coordinate 11,772 of CALDTL010000169.1, read as the reverse complement.
CACCGGGCCGCTGTCAATCTGATATATTTATCTTGGGAGGAGAGGTTCTCGTAGATTTTTTCCAGCGAGGATTGTGAGTTCAAATAGGATAGGGTTTTGACAGCCTGCATCCGAGTGCCGCGCGTGCCTTTGTAACTTGTCTCGATAATTTCCGTCTCGACATGGGACCCTGAAATTAGATCCCGAAGAGCTTCAAGTTTTTCGCCTCGCAGGGTCCTGAAATAATGCAAAAATATAGACGTTTTATCATCAATATGACAGCTCGGTTCGTGCTTTAGGATTGGATATGTGTTTGGGCCGGCCCGAATGATGTCTCGCAAAAAGATCTGATAATTCGTTTTTTTCTGCTGTCTCTTTGCCGCCCGCCGATTGAGTGACGCGCGGCGAAGGGTTATCACGGCGCATACTGATATTGCCGAGAATAAGAAAAACACCGTTACTCCCCATATGAGGAGAAGCAGGCTGAAACTATCGCTTGTAGGTAAAGCTAACATTTGCGCTATTTCGGACGAAAACGTCCTCCCTATCATCCCGAGATAGGTTCAAGTGTAAATCCAGATCGTCGCGAACGGCATAGGTCAATCCGCCGAACAGACTATTTGTTGTTATGGCCAGACCGTTCACGGCCTCCGGGGCTCGGGCATAGCCGGCTCTGAGTTGCAATCGATCTGTCACGGATTGACGCCCCTCAATCAGCCAGCCCAATTGATTCTCTTCGGCCTCTTGAAAGGTCCCGATTAATCGTCCTGTTAAAATTGTGCCGCCTGCCAAGTAGGCTGTCAGCTCGGGCTGCACGGTTTGAATGTTTCCAGTGGCGTAGTCATCATGTCTAACGTTTAGGTTAGGATATAAGACAAGGCCGTTTTCGAGATTTATCGCTTTACCTAACCTTCCGCCGAGGCTCAGATCTGGGCGAAAACTCGCATCGGGCGAACCGCCGAGTTCCAGACCCCAATCCCATCCCCCGCGAACAGCATCCGCGATACCTGCGCGCAGCTCAATATCTCTGGCGCCGAAACGATCATATCGTTGGATCGAGGCGTGGTAAGCGAGATTATGCGGGGCGTATTCCGCACGTAGGAACTGATCATTCCATTCGGGTAAATCATCATTGTCAAAGTCTGACCCGCCCAAACCTCCGTCAATGCGCCACCGTGTTTTTCCTGTGTCACCGACGCGGCTCTCCCGCGCTTTTTTGATGTTGGCGATGCCGTTTTGCGCATCCACATAATCCGGCGCGAGCGAAAGGGCGATTTCATATTGGGCCTGAGCCGCATTTAGGTTGCCTTGGTAATATTCAACATTACCCAGCGCGAGATTCAGATCCGCATTGTTGGGATAAGAGCGCATGAGGGCGTTCAACTCGCGCCGCGCGGCTACATATTGACCGTCCCAAGACAAAATACGAGCTTTCAAGAACCGGTGCTCATATGATGCTTTCGCAGCCTCATCTTGCCGAAAGAGAAGATCCAGCGCTTGAGTAAAGTTCTGGTTGCTGGCTAACTCTAAGGCCTGCGAATTGACCGTGTTTGCTGACGCGAGTTCTGGGGCCGAAATCAATATTGACGCTGCGATGATTGCACATCTTATTGACATGGTTTCGATCCAATCTTTTGCTCATGTTTCAAATGCTGCTTAACGCGCATCAAAACTTCTTCAGGGTCAAAGGGCTTCGGAATGAAGTCGGCTGCGCCGCGTTCGAACCAACTTGCGGCCTCGCCGTGGTTGACCATGGCTGTAAGTATCAGAACAGGAATGGACTTAAGGTTAATTTTGTTTTGAATTTCATATAGAACGGTTCCGCCCTCAAGCCGCGGCATGAAACGGTCCAACAGGACAATATCAGGCGTGGTTTGCGAGAGATATTTCAGGGCCTCTAATCCGTCGTTTAAGGTATCCACCTCCATGCCTGCGGCGGATAAAACATGCGAGAGAAGGTCCCTGACAACGGGGTCGTCATCAACAACAAGGACCTTCGGGACTTGTTTTTGCAATATTGATTTTGCCGAGATGACGATGTCTAGAACTTCATGCTTATCCTCTGCGAAACCGTCCACGCCCAAACTCAGCGCCTCGGCCATCAACTGATGCGCAGCTGGGTCAAACGTCATGAAAATAGACACATCCTGCGCATATTTATTGTCTTTTAACGCCCTCAGGAAATCCAAACCATCTGAGGCTCCAAAACCGCTGTCTAAAATGATGAGGTCCGGTTTTTGCCGGCGGATTTCGGATAGGACCACTTCACCTGTCTGGCAAATCATTGTCGAAAATTCTGATCCGAACAAGCTCGCCATTAATTCTGATACCCAAATGTCTTCATAAGCGATGAGAACACGCCTGCGATCCAGACAGACGGCAGCGCTTTGGGACGCTGAGACTGTATCAATAGCTGGGACCGCAGACGTGTTCTGGAGCGCTAAAGGCTCCGATCTGCCTTGGCTTTGGCAAATGTCATGAATTTTATCTATGAGATCTATAAGTGAGAGGAGGGCGTTGGCCGGATCCGCGCCCTGGGTAAGGTTTCGAAGCCGTGTTTCGGCCGTGCCCGCAATCAAACCCAATTCCGGATAGCCATACATGGCCGCATTGCCTTTGATACGATGGGATATATCGATGGCATCAGCGGGCTCGCACCGCGACGAGTCGCAGTCCTTAAGACGCACAAGCGCGCGCTCAAGTGTGTCCACAGCCTCTCTCAGATAGTCAAAGTAAAAATGACTGATCTCAGAGTGCCGAGCTTTTGATAAAGCAACAGCCAATGTAATTCCCAAAGTAACCTAGAGACCCCCAAACCTGCTCAGCAGGCAGGCAAGGGAACACTCTTAAATTATCTTAGGGGAACAAGGTGAAGGTGCGTTTAGGGATTAGAGTTAAGAAACGGATAAATTAGTTGTCAAACATCACACTCTTCAACTTCTGGCTGAAAATACACGCAGGGAATCAACGAATAATTGTTTTCAGGGCAGACTCTCGGCAAGGCGTGTCGGTCTTGGTTTGCCTGTGTCATTTTTGTTACAGTTTTAGCTCAAATCTTGATGATTTTGATCCTCCCAAGACAAAATACGCGCCCTGAGTAAGGGGGGAGATGGCGTATAATCGGTAAGTATATCACTGATTTATATCATCTTTTCTTCTCGCCAAGGATTGGTAGGACCATTTATGCTGAAATGGTATGGGAGGAAGGTTGACATTTGTTCATCTGCTGGTCCAAAACAGAAGCAATCAAAAAACAAATTACATTTCTGAGGGGAAATCAAAGATGATTGCTAAATCGACTCCTGTCGTGGGAAAACCAAACCTATGTTCTGACATCAAACGCGGCCTCGCCGCCTCGGCCTCTATTTTGGCGATCAGCCTCATGGCGCAACCGGCTTTTGCGCAAATTGCACCGGGTGATGATGACACGATTGTGGTCACAGGGTCACGTCAGGTCATTCAGGACGCGATTGCGTTGAAACGGAATAATACGCAGATCGTTGACGGTCTGTCGGCTGATGAGATTGGCGATATTCCGGCCCTATCTATTGGCGAAGCGCTCGAAAATATTACCGGCGTCGCGTCTCACCGCGAAAATGGCGGCGCGACAGAGGTCTCCATTCGGGGTCTTGGACCGTATCTTTCCTCCACTGTGGTAAACGGGCGCGCTGCGACCAACGGCTCCGGCGATCGCTCCGTGAACTTCTCCCAATTCCCATCTGAGCTGATTAACAAACTATCTGTATTTAAAACTCAGGATGCGAGCCAGATTGAAGGCGGCGTGGCCGGGCAAATTCAGCTTGAAACCGTTAAGCCATTGGATTTTGGAAAACGGCGCATGCAGTTTGAGATCAAGGGCAATGTGAACCCCGATCAATTAAAGCAAGATGATACAGAGGCCGGCGATATTGGATATCGCTTAACTGGCAGCTACACGGATCAGTTTGAGCTTGGCACTGGGGACATTGGCTTCTCTATCGGTGTGCAGCGGAGTGATATCTCTCAGCCAGAGGCGGAAGCTCGGCAGACGAGTTCAACAAGTAGCTCGCGGCCGGCTTGTGTGATTTCTAATGGTCTGTCGACTTTCGTCGAGCCGACTTCTAACGGCACCGTGACGGGCTTTTCTAATAATCCAGAAACGCGGCGACGCGGCGATGATGATTGCGATGATGTGAATGTTGAAGGTTTTGACTTATCTGACTCAAGCGGTTCGGCAAGCCCGACGGCGGCAGAGCTGGCGGGTCTTAGAAGTAACTCGGGTTCCCGAGTTGAGGGTTTTGATACAAGAATTAACCCGTTAACGGGAGTCGCTATCGATTCTGGCGCTCCATTTGTGTTTGCGCCGTCTCAGCGTCATTTCCGCCAGAACGACACACGAGATCAGAGAGACGCTGTGTTCGGCGCTGTTCAGTGGGCCCCGAGTGATCGCCTAGATGTCAACGTGGATGTTCAATATTCAGAGCGCACCTTATCAGAGCAGCGAAGTGACCTTACCTTCAATGGCGGCCGACGGAATGATACGAGTTTGGGTATCGACGCTCTTCCTTTCAATACAACGCTTGACTCCCTTCAGGTCTCACCGACGGGCGCCATTCTTTTTGGGGCCACGGACGGAAACATTGAAGTTCAAGGCGGTGATTTTGAGCGTGTTGAGGAATATTTGGGGGGCGGTGTTAACGTCGCTTATGACATTTCCGACCGTTTGTCAGTGTCTGCCGATTACGGTTACTCAAGAACGAAGCGAGAGGAGAATAATCGCGAGTTTAGGATTCAATCTGACCGGTCACCCGTCATTACCTTCGATAACACTGGCGGTGTCCAACGATTTGGATTGTACGGGAGTGATGCGTTTGATGTAAATGATCCGAGTAATTTTGTGGACCGTCTGCGTGTCCGCATTGATAATGACGTTGATCGAACGAACACCATTAATGCAGCGCGTTTCGATGCGAAATATGAGTTGGGTGACGGCTTCTTTAAAGAGCTTGAGGCTGGCGTGCGTTGGGGTCAGATGGAATATGTGGACCTAGGCGGCGGCGGAGGCACCGACTCGGGTAACCCGCTGAGTGCTAACCGCGGTCGTTTCTCTTTCGAGATTGAGAATGACGGTGAGCTCACGATTAACAATAGAGAAGTGATTGATGACAGTGATGACGATCTCTACGATGTCGTTGGCGGTCAGTTTGAAACCTTGCAGGATGATATTGTTGGGATTATCGCTTCGACTCGAGACGCATGTTTCAACCCATTTGTCGAAGGTAACTCCTTCTTGAGTAGCGTCCGCGACGGTGACCTCGTTACGGCCTTCAATAGTGACGGAAGCCCGCTACTCGATGCCGCCGGAAACCCTGTTTCGGGTAACTCTTGGGCGCAGTTTGACGCCGGGTGTGTCGCGGAAACGTCTGTGGCGTCGTTAAATTCAATACTGGACAATATCAACGCATTCTTGACCAGTCCTGATGCTAGCGAAAATTCCTTTGCGTCGGCGTTAGGCGCGGCCTTCTCAGCAACCGCTCCGGGTCTGCCTGAGGAAAGCCTTGACGTTATCGATGTTAAGGAAACAACCAAATCTATTTATCTCATGTCAAATTATGAAGGTAATCTGGACGGATCTTTGCCGATTTCGGGTAATATTGGCGCGCGCATTGTGCAAACTGATGTTGATGCCACAGGGTATCGATCAGCCTTAAATGTTGCAGAGGGTGATGATGGAGAACTGACATTGTCATTCGGAGATTTGGAAGCTGTTTCAGCCGATAATTCTTATACTCGGATTTTGCCGAGCGCGACTATGATTATGGAACTCACGGATAATAAAATTGTTCGCCTGGGTGCCTTCCGGGCTATGTCCCGCGCTGACCCAGCCGATATGGGTTTCAGCCGCGTCATTTCCGGAAATGTAAGTGATGAGGATGATCCGATTACGACTATTGACGGATTGATTGGCGATGTAAGAGCCGATGGCAATCCTGAAATCGATCCATTGATGTCCTGGAACTACGATGCCAGCTTCGAATATTATCCCAACCCGGACACAATCCTTGCTGTGGGTGCGTATTACAAATCTTTCCAAGGTGGATTTGAGAACATTGTTCAAAATGAAACATTTAGTGTAAATGGCACAGATATCACGCGGGCGGTTTCAACCTCCAACACAAGTGATGATACGAGCTCACTTGTGGGTCTTGAGGTCACTGCGTCCCATGCGTTCTCCTATCTTCCGGGACTATTGAGCGGATTTGGTGCAAAGATCAGCTATAACTACGTGGATTCAAATTTTGAGTTTGAGGACAGCCGTTATGGGGATCAATTCCAACGCCAACTTGACGGGACGCTGGTTCAGACAAATCAGGGTATCATCGCGCCAGCGGGCTTGCCCGGACTGTCAGAGAACACATTATCTGCGGAGGCCTATTACGGTATCGGCGGATTGGATCTCTCAGTTCGATATAAGTATCGTGATAATTACTTCCAGCCGTTCATCTCTGACGGAACACGTCTTCGCTATGTCGGTGAAGTGGGTGTTTGGGAGGCACGTGCCGCATATAAGGTCACCGATAACTTCCGCTTGTCAGCCGAGATTATTAACATCGGAAGTGAGCCTAAGAACCAATTCGCTTACGTCGTAGATGACCGGTATGAAGTGAATGATTACGGCCCGCGTATCTTCTTTGGTCTAAGAGGCCGTTTCTAGGCCGCTGGCTGCCTAGCCTAGGCGACAGGTTGATTCTTCCTGATGAGGGGCCGTTGGCCCCTCATTGTATGACCAATCATCTTTGACAGCGATGTCATTTTTAAATTGGCATAGACAGCCCGGCGGTCTACCTATGGCAGTGGCTAAACTGTTGGGGAGCCCAATATGACAGAGAAGAGACTTTATCATACCGTAGCGAATAAATTGCTCGAGCTCATTGATTCAGGTGTTTTCCCGCCAGGGTCACGATTGCCCGGAGAGAGAGAGCTAGCGAAGAGGTTTGGCGTGAGCCGGGTTTCAATACGCGAAGCTGAAATTGCTTTGCAGGCCCAAGGGCGGGTCGAGATCAAAGTTGGGTCGGGCGTTTATGTTCTGGATCAATCGCTCCTCCCCGTCTTTGGCCTTCCAAAAGTTGGCCCATTTGAGCTGACGGAAGCAAGAGCTCTATATGAAGGCGAGTCTGCAGCCCTTGCTGCCTCCATGATTACGGATCAGGAGCTGGAATATTTGCAGAATATGATTGATGTGATGAAGGGCGACGTAACGGGGGATTTGACGCCCGAGGAGGCGGATGCCGAATTTCATCTGACGATTGCGCGCTCGACAAAAAATCACGCCATTTTGTTTGTTGTGGATAGTCTTTGGAAAATGCGGACCGAAGCTGCCCAGCTTCAGACAGTCTATGAAAAGGCTTGCGCGAAAGATAACACGGACCGCGAAGATGAACATGAGGCCATTCTGGACGCGCTTCGTAACCGCGATTCGGCTGGCGCTCGGCTGGCAATGCGCGCGCATTTCTCGCGTTTGATCAATGCTCTCCTGAAAGAGTCTGAAGAGCAAGCCTACAAAGAAGTTCAGCGAAAAGCTTTGGAGAGCCGGTCCCGTTATACTTTGTCGCAACAATTGCTGTAAAATAATGTGTATCTAAACCAATTGGATAAATTGGTTTGAGTAATTGGTTGACACGTTCGGCGGAACTAGTGCTTAATCTTATCCGCGCCGGCTGAAAAGAACTCAATTCAAGAGCCTTAGCCAACTTAGATATAGGGGATTGGTGTGGACCATCGTGAAAAACAAGCTGAGCCGTTTCGCTCGAAAAGGCCGCGCCATTGGCTCGGTTTTGTATCGTCATGTGTTCTGTCGGCCGCGCTTATTGGCTGCGCGCCGCCGGCGCAAAAGCCTGAAACGCAAAGCCCCAAAACCGAAACGACTAACGTATCTAAAGCGGCCCCAAGCGGGGAGCTTGCCGAAAATGAAGTTCTCGTCACAACCCAAGAGGAATATGCCGACGCGATGAAATCCGTTGGCCCTGGGGATACGATTGTTCTGGCCAATGGGCGATGGGAAGATTTTGAAATCCTCTTTACGGGCGAGGGGCGCGAAGATGCGCCAATCCGTCTGCGAGGCGAAACGCCGGGCGAGGTTTTTCTAACGGGACAATCCAACCTCCGACTCGGCGGTGAATATCTGGAAGTGTCCGATCTTGTTTTCAAAGACGGCTATACGCCTACACAGGTCGTTGTGGCGTTCCGTGAAAACAAAGCCAAGCTAGCGAATAATTCTCGCGTCACGAATGTTGTCATTGATAATTATAATCAGCCCGAGCGCTATGGAGTCGATTTTTGGGTGCTGATGTATGGCAAGAACAATCGTTTTGATCACAATCACCTCGTCGGGAAACGTAATCAGGGCGTCACTATGGCGGTGAAGATGGATACGGAAGCGAGCCGTGAAAATAATCATCGTATCGACCATAATTATTTTGGGCCACGGCCAATTCTAGGGTCAAATGGCGGCGAAACATTGCGTATCGGCACAAGCCATTTCTCGCGCTCGAACTCCAATACAACAGTCGAGAATAATTATTTTGACCGCTGCGACGGTGAATTAGAAATTATCTCCAGCAAATCTGCGGGAAATAAGATCCTTAATAATACATTCTTCGAATCCCGCGGCACCCTAACGATGCGGCACGGGAATGACACGCTCGTAGACGGGAATGTCTTTTTCGGAAATGACGTTGATCACACGGGCGGCGTTCGCGTCATTAATGCGCGGCAGACCGTCCGCAATAATTACATGGAGGGCCTCAAGGGCACCCGATTCGGCGGCGCTTTCGTTGTCATGAACGGCGTCCCTAACGGACCCATCAATCGCTATGATCCTGTTATTGGCTCGGTCATTGAAAATAATAGCATGATCAATAGCGATAATCTTCAACTCGGCGCGGGCGCGGATGAAGAGCGCAGCGGTCCGCCGAGCGATACGACTTTCATGGACAATTTGATTTACAATGAAGATGGCCGCGATGTCTTCACGGTCTATGACGATATGTCGGGGATTGATTTTCAGAATAACGTGTTGGGCTCCATGGATCCGCCAGATTTCACGAGCGGGTTCTCGCGCGAGAAAGTCACGCTGACGCGCGCAGCAAATGGCCTGATGTATCCTCAGGCGTCCATTGAGGCTGGTGCGAGCCGTGACCTCAAGGTTACAACGAAAGATATGACCGGTGTGTCGTGGTATCCAAAAAATGATCCACTTGTTGCGTTCGGCTCTGGGAAAACGATCAACGTCAATTCCGATGAGGGCGCCTTATTTGCGGCCGTTCAATCTGCGGAAGCCGGGGATACGCTCTCGCTCAGCGCGGGTGATTATGTGGTGGGTAAGTTCCTAAAAATTGGCGTCCCGCTTACCATTAAGGCGAATGGCGCTGTTAATCTCAGCTTTGAACGCTCTGCACTTTTTGAGATTTTGGACGGCGGAAGCCTTCAGCTCATGGGATTGAACATTTCGGGTGCGGATGCCCCCGATTATAAGGGTAATTCTGTCATCAGAACCCAGCCCTATGCCATGTTGCAAAATTACCGTCTCGAGATTTTAGATACTGATTTTGAAGACCTCGACATCAATAAGTTCTTTAATGTGGTCTCGGCGGCCAAAGGCACATTCGCAGATAATATTCTCGTTAAAGACTCTAATTTTGAAACTGTATCGGGCGCGATATTCAAGCTCGATACGGAAAATGATGATTACGGCATTTATAATGCAGAATATCTAACGATCGAAAATTCCACCTTCAAGGATGTTCAAGGCGCCTTAGTCGATTACTATCGCGGCGGACGTGATGAGAGCACCTTCGGCCCGCATTTCAATATGACGGGCTCCAGTTTGGAAAATGTTGGCGCGGGGAAAGAGAATAAATCTAAAGCCTCTATTCACCTCCACGGCGTTCAGGTGACAAATATCTCTGACAATGTCTTCAAGGGAAATACGCCTTTCCTAGTGACCCATACGGTGAGCGAGCCAAAGACGAAAATATTCGAGAATAAATTTGTCGAGACCCCCGCACCCATTGTGGTGGAGTTAAATAGCGGTTTGCCGCCGACTGCGGTTATCGTTGATAATGAAGGATTGACCCCATAATGCGCCTCACTCTTGGTCTTGTATCTGCCCTAGCTTTGTCGACAGGCCTTGCCGCCTGCAAAGCGCCTGCGCAGTCCGGAAATGTTATGAAATCTGAGCAAGCGAACGGTTTTGATCAAACTTTGGCACAAGCTAAGGTTCGCGTGGACGCGCGTTTGGGCGCGCCGCTAACGATACCTCTGCCTAAAGATCCGGGCGGCGGATATACGCATGAAACTCATAAAGCCAATGGGTTTCTGCTTTATGATATCGGGCAGCTCTATGAGTTAACGGGTGAAAGAAAGTACGCAGATTTCGCCGCTCAAGCGATGATGGATTATGCAGATGTCTATCCGAGTTGGGAGTTGCATCCTGCCAAGAAGGAACAGTCGCCCGGTCGAATGTTTTGGCAAAATTTGAATGAGAGCATGTTCCTGCTCAACATCTCTCAAACCTATGACGCCATAAAAGAGACGCTTTCGGCTGAACAGCGCGACAAGATTGAAAAAGATCTTTTGCGGAATATGGCGGATTTCCTGTCCGTTGGCGCGCCTGAAACTTTCAACAAAGTCCATAATCACGGCACATGGGCAACGGCGGCCGTCGGCCTCACGGGCTACGCGATTGGCGATGATGACTATGTGCAGCAAGCTTTGCTTGGCCTTGATAAATCAGGTGAGGCGGGATTTCTTAAACAAATGGACGTTTTGTTTTCACCAGATGGGTATTACAATGAAGGCCCCTATTACCATCGCTTCGCACTCAAGCCGTTCGTGATTTTCGCGCAAGAGGTTCAGAAAAATAATCCTGAACTTGAAATTTTTGAGAAACGAGATGGCATTCTGAAGAAAGCGATCTACGGGCTTATTCACCAAAATTATGGCGGCCTATTTTTCCCAATCAATGATGCCATTAAAGAAAAAGGTATCAAGACGGATGAGCTACTTAACGGGGTCGCGATTGCTTATGATCTGACGGGGGATACCGGACTGCTCTCTATTGCCGCAGAGCAAGACACATTTGTTCTCACGCCCGAGAGCCGCAAATTAGCGCGCGACTTGGCGGCCGGGAAAGCGACACCATTTGACTATAAGTCTATGCGCTTTGGCGACGGGCCAGATGGAAATAACGGCGCTCTTGATATCCTGCGCGCGTCTGATGACCCAAAGGGGTTGGCGGCGGTTGTCAAGAATACCTCTCAAGGCCTTGGTCACGGACATTTCGATAAGATGGGTTTGCTCGTCTATGATGCCGGCTATGAAATATTGCGGGACTATGGCGCGGCCCGTTTCCTCAACATCGAAGCAAAATATGGCGGGCATTACCTGCCTGAGAATAATAGATATGCCAAGCAAACCGTCTCTCACAATGCGCTTGTCGTTGATGAGACAAGCCATTTTAATGGCGATGTGGATGTCGGAAATCGGAACTGGCCAAAGATTGGTCGTTTCGTCAATGAGGACGGATTTAAACTCACCTCCGCTGAAATCGACACAGCTTACGACGGTGTTAGGTTAGGCCGTACGGTGGCTATGATTGAAGACGCCGCTTTTTACGGACCGGTCATTATTGATTTAACGGAAGCCCATGCCGAAGGCACCCACAGCTATGATTTGCCGTTCCATTATAATGGGCATTTAATTGATACAAATTTTGACGTTCAAGCGGACCCGCTTTCGCGGTCTCCATTGGGG
>CALDTL010000168.1 GCA_937923965.1 uncultured Caulobacterales bacterium | reverse complement strand
TGGGGGTTTGGACATATATTTAAATGGTTCTTCTGGGCGCTGGACAGGTTAGCGCTTTCTGACTGGCTCGGGAGACAGCAGGGTTGAGCATCTGGGGTTTAGTTCCCAGACTGTGCCGGACCTTTTGCGGTGAGAGACGACCTCTGGGTGTTGAACCGGGTCATATCCAATAAAACGGGTGTGGGTGACCGGAACGCTTAACTGAGGGACCCCCGCCCGCTGCATCTACAACTGCCGCCGCGTGACGGTCGTCGCGTAAAACAAACTAACTACTCTGGTCTCCATCGCGGAGACCGTCACGCGGGCTGTCCTAAATATTGAGGAGGTGCCGATAAATCTTTCGCTGTTCCCGCGATGGGCAGTCAGCCATAGCGCATGTCTTATGCGAAACCGGACTCTGTTAAGTCTGTAAATTAAGGCTATGTATACGCTATTTCGCTAATCTTGGCCTATGGGATGTAACTTTAAAACGGGCGCAAGCACGAAAGCTGCCATCACGTTTTTAATGACGATGGGGGCCTATCTGATGACGGCGGCGGCGGCGCATGCCTCCATCGATTTTGTCTTTACGACGGGCGATCCGGTCACGGGCCAGCAGTCCATGGCGTCGGATTCTAATAAGTGCCCAACGGATGGACCTTTGGCGTCCTATGTCGGCGGATCGGTCACAAATTCTGGCCCAACCACCGTGAACGGCATTACCGCCACGATAAACGGATTGAGCGGCAGTTTCGCCCTCGCGGGGGCCCAGAGCCCAACCTTAGAGCTCGGCAGCCTCGCGCCCGGAGATGACATCATGGTCGCTTGGCTGGTGGCTTATCCTTGCGATACCTCCAAGAAAAACGGGGTGCCGCCCGCGACCGGCGGCCTCATCACACTTACGGATGATACCTCCGCGACATCGACCCAAGCCCTGACTTTGACCGCGCGAAAAGCGATTAGTGCCAATGCGGGCGGCCAAGTCCTGTCGACGACATTAGGGGAAGGCGCGATTATCGGACAAACCATTGTCGCGGATATTCTCTATGATTTCGGCGGCAATAGCATTGACGATGAATTTTTCGTTCAGCCCGCTGGGAATACCGACTTTGATGCCGCATGCCTGCGACTGATTGGGACAGAGATTACATCTAGCAACATTACATCCGTTCCCGTTGGCACCGAAAATACGCTCTATTTCGTCTCCTCGACATCGCAGAGCGGGAATGGATATTTCATCGGTGTGCGCTATTTTTTCCGATATTTATGCGCCAACACAACCAGCACGGCCCGCCCCTATTCCATCCAGACCTCGGGGAATACGAACATCAAATATACCGGAAACTATGACGGCGTTGGCGCGCTCACCTTTGATTTTCCCACATCAACCAATCCCTTAGTCGTGACCAAAACGGCAACGCCGAGTTTGATTACATCTGAGACGATTGGGACCACGGCGCAATTTACTGTCACGGTAGAAAACCCCTCCGCCTTTGACACAATGATCGATAGTTTTTCGGATACGCTGCCCTCGGGTGTGACCTATGACGTCTTGGACGGCGTGAGCGAGGTCAACGCCGGAAATTCAGCTGTCCTCCCGGCGACTGGCGATAGCGGCACATTATCTTTCATCGGCTTGACAGGCACATCCTATAGCGTGCCAGCGGGCAGCAGTGTCAGCTTGATCTACGACGCAGTTATTCCAGAAGCTGATGGGACCTATATCAACACAGCCTCCGCCAAGATTGGCGATGTCATCATCGGCTCAGACCAAGCCACAGTGACCGTCGCAGGCGGAAAATTAGACGCCAGCAAATCCGTGTCTGTCTATGACCCTGACGCATTGAACCTTTACGCGATACCTGGGAATGATGTGGTTTACACCTTCAATATCTCTAACGTCGGAACAGGCGCAGTCGATGCCGGAAGCGTCATTTTAACGGATAAACTACCTGAAGATTTGACAATATATACCGGAGATTTTGATCCGAACGTTCCCGGAATGGGCCCTGTCTCTTTTGATGAAGGCAGCAGCGGATTAACCTGCTGCCTTGCCGCCGGAGAGGTCGAGTATTCGGACTCTACGACGGAACCGCCCGTCTATGGCTATGTTCCGACAGGGGGGTATGACCCCAATGTCACCCACATAAAGATCACGCCCTCCAATGCCTTCGCCGCAGGCAGCTCAATATCCGCCAGCTTCCGGATGCGAATTGAGTAAGGAGTCGGTCACGCCTTCGTCTGAACACCTATAAGATTGAGGATAAGTTAGTTGCGCGAAATTGTTTCGAGGTTCAGTCTAAACTCAAATAATGTCTGCGTTGCTTCACGAGGATCTGATTTTGAAAACGGCAATTCTGAAAAGTTTTATTATTCCCAGCGTCTGCGCCGCTTTTTTGGCAGGGTGTGCGTCCAACAGTAACTCCCTGTCGCCGTCGGATTTTGGTCCCGCCTATGGGTCAGATTTTGGCTATCGGAATACGCAGCTCCAAAGTGATCGGTTCCGCGTGAGCTACACCAGCCGCGACCCCTATCAATCTTATGATTTTGCGCTCCTCCGCGCCGCGCAAATTGCGACAAATGAAGGCTATAGCCATTTCCAAATCATTGGCGGCGATGGCTATGATAACGGCCCTAATCCTATCAGCGCAGGGCTCGGTATTGGCACCGGCGGGCGGGGATATGGCCGCTCAAATGTCGGCATCGGCGTTGGGGACATTGAGCGCACATTGGAGGGGCGGAAAGTTACTGAGACGATTGAGGTGATTTTGCTGCCGACTGCGCCGGCGACCAAAGACCTGAGCGTGTTTGATGCCGCAAGTATTATGAGGAATATCGTGCCGCGGAATTTGGCTCGGCCAATTGCTGTTCCTGCGCCTGCGCCAAAAACAACGCCTTAATCGGAACCCGCGCGGGACCCCTAACCTGTCTCGTTGAGGCGCAGCCAATCGCGTTTCGGCAGGCCGTAAAGCTGATCAAGAAATTCCATTTGCAGCCCAATGGGCCGTGTATGCGGACTGTTCCACATCATCGCGATCCCCGCTTGTCTCTCGGGGTCAAAGATAACAAGCGCGCGGTAGCCTTGCACCCCGCCGCGATGGCCGACGACCTTATGGCCGTGATAATCATAGACGCGCCACCCGAGGCCGTAATGCGCGCTTTGCAGGGAGCGGAACCGGCGGTTCAGAAAGCGCTGCTCGCCTGTCGTGTGAATGATCGGCGTCTGCATGGCCGTTAGGCGCTCGGCCGGAATTTGGCCTGCTTCTGGGAATTGGGCGGTCATCCATTTGGCTAGATCGCGCACAGAGCTGTTCACCCCGGCGGCGGCAGGGACGCGGTAATAGGTTGGCTTTACGGCGGCGATGCGCTGGCCATAACGGCCATGCGGGCGCGCCCAGCGTTTGCTGCGGGTCAGGCCCTCCAGTGTGAGGCTCGCGCTCTCCATGCCGAGCGCGTCAAAAACGCGGTCTTGAACAACGGTTTTATACGGCAGGCGCGTTTGATTTTCGATGATCTCTGCGGAGGCATCATAGGCGACATTTTGGTAAGTATGACAGGTGCCCGGCTCGCAGAGCAGCTTTAGATCCTTCAACGACGCCCGCGTGGATTTAGCGGCATGTCCCGCCTCTATCCGGTTGTCATAAGCATTGCGGACAATGCCGGTTTGATGGGACAGTAGTTGGATAAGGTTGACATTTGTGCCCGCCTCCCCCGGCAAATCCAAAGACGGCGCGAGCTTTTCGGCTGAGTCAGAGAGACTAATTTGGCCATCTTCAATAACGGAGAGCAATGTATTGGCAGCGACGCCTTTGGACACACTCGCCCAGCGAAAGACTGTGTCTGCCGTGACCATCATGCCGCTATCGCGGATTTCCTCGCCATACCCTTTCGCAAAGGTCATCTCGCCGTTTTCTACGACGGCAACGGACATGCCCGTCATCTCCAATTGTTGCATCAGCAAATTGGCCCGGCGATCAATTTCAACCAAGTTGATTTTAAACGCAGGCGCTGACTGCGGCACAGGAACCAGCTCAGGACTTTTAGCAAAGGCCGGCACTGCGAGAAGTAAGGCCGCAAATATGGAGACAAGGCGTTTCACAAAAGAGGTCTAATCCTGGTTGAATGAAGGAACAATCACGCGGTTCATAAAAGATGCATTACAAATTGCTCAGCTAGCCACGATAAAGAAGATGAGTCCCGCACCCAATGCAAGCCTATACACCATGAAAGGGAAAAACCCGATCCGGCCAACCCATTTCATAAAGAGTGCAATACAGGCATAGGCGGTGATAAAAGATAGGCCCGCTACGACGAGGCCATTCGCTAAGGTCGCTGTTTGCTCCGACGCATCGGCGGATATAAGTTTCATCAGAGCGTAAAGCCCGCCCGCCCCGATGATGGGCAGGCTCATAAGCATAGAAAAGCGCGCGGAGGCTTCGCGAGATAAACCCAGGGTGCGGCCAGCGGTCATGGTGATACCTGAACGCGACGTCCCGGGGATGAGCGCGAGACATTGCGCGAGACCCAGAACAGCGGCCCCGCCCCATGTGAGGTCCTCGACAGGCTTGTCGTCCTTGGCTTTAATATCCGACAACCAAAGCAAGACACCAAAAAATATCGTCGTAAAGGCAATAATAGGCAGCAACCGCATGGCATCATCCGCTCCCATTTTAGCCAGTAGGAAACCCACAATCAGCGTTGGCGGCGTCGACAGGATAAGATTCAGGGCTAGCGCGCTATTGGTGTTCAGCTTGCGCTGTAGCAAATCCACGCAGCCGTGCAGAATATCTGCGACGTCTTTGCGAAAATAGAGCAGCACAGCGAATAAAGAGCCGAAATGGGCCATAACATCGATCAAGGGCCCTTGATCCGGCCACCCAAGGAGCTTTGAAGGTAAAATAAGATGCGCGGAGCTGCTAATCGGCAAAAATTCAGTAAGCCCCTGAATGAGAGCCAAAAATATAAGTTGGAGCCACGACATAGAGCCGCTTTATGGGGCTTTAGTTAAGGCTTTCTTTGGACAAAGGCGGTCCTTGGCACAAAATACGAGCAAAAATCTGTGAGTATTTTCAATTTTGTATATTTTTTATATCATCAAAAAATCGAAAAAAATCTCAAGCCTATAAAAAATATAACTAAAACAGATGTTTAACATATCAAATTTTCAAATTTATATCTCATATTGACAAAATGTCGCATCTTGTGTGTTTTGTATTCCCTCTGTATAGGCCCCTAAGAATTTAGGAATCCACCCCCATGGCCGATACAAATAAGACATCCGCAACGCAAAAGCTGAAAATGCTTCAATTCGTCAATACGCCGCGCGATATGCCCGCGAAACGCGACGCTGATATCAGAAATGAAGACTATCTCGAGATTTACGGCGATTATATCGACGCCAAAGCCCAAGAGCAGGCCTCGCGGTGCAGCCAATGCGGCGTCCCGTTCTGTCAGAATCACTGCCCCTTGCAGAATAACATCCCGGATTGGCTTAAACTCACGGCAGAAGGCCGTATTGAGGAAGCTTGGGAAGTCTCCAACGCGACCAACAACATGCCGGAAATCTGCGGCCGCATCTGTCCGCAAGACCGTCTGTGTGAAGGCTCCTGCGTCATTGAACAATCCGGCCACGGCACAGTCACCATTGGCTCCGTTGAGCGCTTTTTGACCGATACCGCGTGGCAAGAGGGCTGGATTAAGCCCCTCGCCCCAAAACGCAACCGCACATTATCCGTCGGTATCATCGGCGCAGGCCCCGCAGGTCTCGCCACGGCGGAACAGCTTCGCGAGCAAGGCTGGCAAGTCACGGTCTATGATCGCCATGACCGCGCGGGCGGCCTTCTTATTTACGGTATTCCGAATTTCAAACTGGAAAAATCCATCGTCGAACGCCGCGTAAAGCGTCTTGAAGAGGGCGGGATTGAATTTGTCCTCAATTGCGATGTCGGC
>CALDTL010000167.1 GCA_937923965.1 uncultured Caulobacterales bacterium | reverse complement strand
AGGCGCATCCACTGCGGATGTCGCGATTTTGCTTATCGATGCACGTTACGGCGTCATGGAACAAACGCGCCGCCACGCTTATATTGCGAGCCTTTTAGGTATTCCGCAGGTCGTCGTTGCAGTGAATAAAATGGATCTTGTGGATTTTGACCAAGGTAAGTTTAACGAGATTGACGAAGCCTTCCGCATCTTTGCGAAAAATCTAAACTTCCAAGACATTATGACAATCCCTGTCAGCGCCTTGGACGGCGACAATGTCACAACGAAATCCGACGTTGCGCCCTGGTATAAAGGCCCAAGCCTTCTGGAGTTCCTAGAAGATGTTGAGGTTGACCGCGAAGCGCTTTCCACGCCTTTCCGTATGCCTGTTCAATGGGTCAATCGTCCGAATCTGGACTTCCGCGGATTTTCCGGCACGATTGCCTCTGGAACAGTTTCCAAAGGCGATGAGATCATGGCAATGCCATCCGGCAAACGCTCCACGGTTAAGGACATCGTTCTCTATAAAGAAAGCCTTGATCATGCCCGTATGGACCAAGCGGTTACCATTACGCTGGAAGACGAAATTGATATCTCGCGCGGGGATTTCATCTGCAAAACAGATGAGCCCAATGAAGTCGCGGATCAATTCCAAGCCCATCTTATCTGGATGGATGACACGCGCCTTTTCCCGGGACGTCAATATATCATTCGCACGGCCAATACCTCGGCAGCCGGGTCTATCACGGCGCTGAAGCACCGCGTTGATGTCGCAGATTTCTCCGAGGCGGCGGCGAAAACCTTAGAGCTTAATGAGATTGGCGTTGTGACATTGTCACTGACCAAACCCATCCCGTTTGATCCCTATGCAAACAACCGCACCACTGGGGCCTTTGTCGTCGTTGACCGTATGACCAACCGCACGGTTGGGGCGGGCACTATTGATTTCGCCCTGCGCCGTTCAAAGAACATTGTGCGTCAAGATTTCAATATTGATCACACAGCTCGCGCTGAGCAAAAAGGTCAGCAACCGGCGACCATCTGGTTCACAGGCCTTTCTGGCTCTGGCAAAAGCACGATCGCCAATCTTGTTGATCAGCTTCTGTTTGAACGCGGACATCACACCTATACGCTGGACGGTGATAACATCCGTCATGGGCTTAACCGCGATCTTGGCTTTACTAAAGAAGACCGAGTTGAGAATATTCGCCGTATCGGCGAAGTCTCGCGCCTCATGAATAATGCCGGCCTTATCACAATGTGTTCTTTCATTAGTCCCTACCGCGCAGAGCGACAAATGGTTCGCAGTAAAGCCGGAGACGGAACCTTCATTGAAGTCTTCGTGGATACGCCTCTCGCCGTCGCGGAAAAGCGCGATGTCAAAGGCCTCTATAAGCGCGCCCGAGCTGGCGAGATTAAAAACTTCACGGGGATCGACTCCGAATATCAACCGCCGAAAAATCCTGAAATTCATATCGATACGGTTAAAACATCGGCCGCTGATGCAGCCGCTCAGATTGTTGACTATCTGGAGTCTAACGGCTTCCTGACGGTTGATCTCTGATTGACCAAACCCCGTGGCTGATTTTGACCTGTTCAATGGAGATGCCGATGGCATCTTCTCGCTTCTCCAGCTGCGGCAAGTCGAGCCGCGGCCGGGCGCGAAGCGCATTACGGGCGTTAAGCGCGATACGACACTTTTCAACCGCGTCGCGGACCACGTCTCCACGGGCGACCGCATCACCGCGCTGGATATTGGAATGGCGCGTAATGCGGCGGGGCTGAATAAGGCACTGCAGGCAGGTGCAGAAGTTTTCTTCTGCGACCACCATGCGTCCGGGGATATTCCAGACCACAACGGCCTTACCGTATTAATGGATGACTCGCCCGAGACATGCACGGCCTTTTTGATTGATCAGCATCTAAATGGTGCCCGTTCGGCCTGGGCAATTTGCGGGGCTTATGGGGATAATTTCCAAGCCCTAGCGGCACGCATTGCGTCAGAGCGAGACTTAAATGTTCCGCTCAGTCAATTGCGCGAACTCGGCGAGTTGGTGAATTATAATGCCTATGGTCTCACAATAGAGGATCTGCATTTTCACCCCTCTGATCTCTATGATCTTCTAGCAGCCTATCCTGATCCCATGGCTTTTATCGAAGACGCGCCCGCGGCCTTGGATGTCCTGCGGCAAGGCAATCGCTCTGATTGGGAGATCGCCGCCAGCGCCCGGGAAGTCCATATTTCGCGGGCGGGCCAAATTCTCTCCCTGCCAGCCAGCGCTGCCGCCAACCGCATTAGCGGATTATTCGCCAATGCCCTTGTCGATGAGGAGCCGGATAAGGCCTTTGCTGTCTTGACACATTTAGGGCCCGCATCCGGTGGCTACCGAGTGTCCGTGCGCGCGCCGCTTGCGCGGCCGACCCAGCCTGCGAGCGCCTTTGCCGCTAAATTTGGCGGCGGCGGCCGCGCCGAAGCAGCCGGTATTGATGTCTTAACAGACGCAGATATGAACCGATTTGTGGACGCCTTCAACGCAGACTTCGCGCCCTAGGCTCTCGGCCTAACTTGGGCCATCGCTCAAAGGATAAAGCACCCATTGACGCGCTGTAAGGACCATTAGGGCGCGCTCGCTCACATGGATTTCGCCATCAGCTAAAGCAATTTGCCGCATGGCTTCGAGAATTGCGGATTTGTTTTCCGTGGACGCGAGTCGATTTACCCGCTCATATAGCCAAGACTTAAGATAGGGGCCTAAAGCTTGGTTTCTCACATCGGACTTGTTGAGCTCATACCACATCAGGATTTTAGCTTCGGACCAAACAGGTTCAACATTGAGAATGGATTGTAGCTTTGCCATCTCTCTGAGGAGAGCTTGGATTTCTTGCGCGTAGGTATGCTTGTCGGCAATGATGACGGCCGTCAGCAAGCAGAGCAGATCATCCATTTCTTGCGACGTCATTCGAGATCTCTATCTCGCCCCGTCAGTTACCTAGCCGGATAAAGTAAAGATTGCCTTGTCGCAGGCCGGCAAATTTCACACAGGATCGCTCATCCCGCACGAATATAATTGCGCAACTCGGCCGCCTCGTTTTCTGCGTCGGCGATTTTACGTTTCACAACGTCCCCAATTGAAATCAGCCCATTAATTTTATCGCCGTCGAGAACCGGCACATGGCGTATGTGGGAATTGGTCATAATTTCCATCACATCATCCACGCTCGCGCTGGATGAAACCGTCAGAACATTTTTTGTCATGGATTTTGTCACGGGTTCGTCTCGAAAACCGGTTTCTTGGGTTAGCGAGCGGCGTATCACATCGCGTTCGGATAAGATTCCCGCGATCTTTCCCGCGTTATCTGTAACGAGGACGACGCCAATATTTTTGTCATTCAGCACCGCAATTGCCTCGCGGAGTTTTACATTATCCGCCACCGCGTAAACATCACGGCCTTTAGTTTTTAATATATTTTTGACGCTCATAGATCTCTCCCATCGCGGCACCCTACCACATTTTTACGAAGCTGTCCAAAGACCGTCCACAAAACCTAGGTCGCAGTTAGGTGACATCCAAACGGAAGCTGTTAGTTTGCCGACATGATCGGCGTGCGCGAAATTGTGTTTGATACAGAAACCACGGGGTTTGACGCCAAAGGCGCGGACCGCATTACCGAGATCGGCTGTCTGGAGATTGTGGATCTCCTGCCGACGGGGCGGCAATTTCATTGTTATCTCGACCCACTCCGCGACGTTCCCGAAAAGGTCGTACAAATCACCGGGCTGACCACAGAATTTCTGCGCGGCAAACCCTTGTTCAAGGATAAAGCGGATGAGTTTTTAGAGTTTGTTGGCGACTCGATTTTAATCGCCCATAACGCCCAATTTGATATGGGGTTTGTCAACGCAGAGCTTATCAGGGCGGGGCGCAAGCCCCTTCCTGCAAATCGATTTAAAGATACGCTCGCGATGGCCCATGCGAAATTTCCGGGATCGCCTGCCTCTTTGGACGCGCTATGTAAACGATTTGGTATCTCCCTGTCTGCGCGCGACAAACATGGCGCGATTGTCGATTCGGAATTATTGGCAGCGGTTTACCTAGAGCTCAGCGGCGGCCGCGCGATGAACCTAGGGCTCGACGCCACACCCGCAGAAACAAATAATGAAAGCGGATTTCCAATCGCGCGCCAACGATCCGCGCCCTTGAAAATCGGCCCCAGCGAAGTTGAAATCGCCGCCCACCGCAAATTTATTGCTTCAATAAAAGGCGATACGGTCTGGGAAAAAGTTTGGGCGAAACAAGCCCGAAGCCGCAGCTAAAACCCTTCGAATCAAATGCGATGACTTTCGGTCAAAGCCTGCTAATCTTGGTCTCTCTCGGCCCTATATTTCCTGGGATTAGGCGGTATCAGTGAACAAAATTTTTGTGAAACCTTTAAGATGAGATCTGCTCCAAGGCCTGATGATTTCATCGCTGTCAATAGTTTTGGCATGGGCGCCCGCGCGGGAGAATTTAAAGCGGCGCGTTCAGATCCGCGCGGCTGGCTTTTATCCCAAATCTCCACGTCCAAGACGCTGATGATCAAAGATGCGAATCTGAGCTCCACAACAGACATCCTATCTGATTATTTACAAACCGCCGCGATGCGGCAAGCCGCTCGAAAATCAACCGGCGCAAGCCTAGCGCGGTCTAATCCAAAACGACATCCCGCTCGGCGTGATATGAACCGCACCTATCAAACCGAAGTTCAGGCGCGAACCCGGCAGGCGATATTGACGCCAGTCTCATTTGCCGAGCGCTGGGTCAGGTTTTGGTCCAATCATTTTTCAGTCTCTGGACGAAGTCCGCTCCTTCGCGGCATCGTCGGCGCCTACGCGCGCGAAGCCATTCGGCCAAACATTTTTGGGAATTTCAAAGATCTGCTGTCGGCGGCTGTGCTGCATCCGGCCATGTTAATTTATTTGAACAATGATCAATCTATCGGCCCAAACTCAAGAACAGGAGTTCGGTTGGGGAAAAGCTATAATGAAAATCTCGCCCGCGAAGTTTTAGAACTTCACACGCTGGGGATTGGGTCAGGCTATGCGATTGATGACATCATCACTTTTGCAAAAGCGCTCACCGGATGGTCTGTTAGCCGCCGAGCGGCGAAGCCAGATATTTTTGGACAGGCCTATTTTAATCCCGCGGCACATGAACCGGGATCCAAAACACTGATGGGGTATAAGTTTGCCAATAGCGGAAAGGATCAAGCTCCGAATATCCTGAACTGGCTTGCGGCGCAGCCTGCGACCGCTAAGTTTATTGCCCATAAACTCGTTCGGCATTTCGTGTCGCCCAAAGCGCCGCCAGATTTAATCTCTCAGCTGGAACGCAGTTTTTTAGAAACAAATGGAGATTTATCCGCACTTGCCCGAACACTAATCCTCTCGGATCTGTCATGGTCCGAAAATAAATGGGCCTATAAAGACCCGCAAGATTTTATTATCTCCGTTGGGCGCGCTGTTCCAGACAGCACCCTTTGGGACGATACAGAAATCGCAGGCGACCTTGGCCAGCCGCCCTTTCTCGCCCCCTCTCCAAAAGGCTGGCCCGCAACAGGGGAGAGTTTGGTGACGGCTGAATACATTATGCGGCGGTTGTCGTGGCTAAGGGGCGCGATCTCCGAGAGTCCAAATTGGATCAATGCCGCTTTCATCATCGAAGAAGCGTTAGGCGGCCATATAAGCGGGGACCTCCGCAGGGCGGCACATAGCCAACTCACGCGGGGCGATGCCCTGCGCATGGTGATGATGTCGCCGGAGTTTTTAAGACGATGAGTCGTAACTCTCCCCGATTTATTCTCGTGATCTGCCGCGGCGGTATGGATGGATTATCTCTTATTGGCCGGCCCGATAGTAAGCGCCTGCGCGACTTGCGGCCTGACCTCTTGGCCGGCTCGAGCCTTCCAGCGACTGACGGATTTGCCTTTCACCCAGCGCTGAAAAATATGCATGCGTTATTTGAGGCCAAAGAGTTGTCTTTCCTGCATGCAGCGGGACTGCCTTTTCGAGATCGATCGCATTTTAAATCCCAAGATATGCTGGAAAGTGCGCTTGATATACCTCACCCGTCGACGGGGTGGCTGGGCCGCGCCCTCGCCGCGATAGCGCCTCCAGTGCAAGCTGTTTCATTTGGCAGGTCGGTCCCTTTGGTTTTGCGCGGCGCGCCCGATAGCTTTAACTGGTCCAATCCGCAGATAGATCCCGGTGATGAGGCTTTGTTACATCTTTTAAAGACCCAGCTTTACCCCCCGCATGCCGCTTTAACGGAAGCTATGAATCAGGTTGAGGATTTACGGGTTTTTTTGACGGCGCAGACCCCGCTCGCTGGGCGGAGAAATGAAGATCCGTTTTCCATCATCGGGCGGCTCATTGCACAAAACAGCGGGCCGGATGTTGGCGTGATTTCCGTTGGGGATTGGGACACACATGACAACCAAATTAAACGGCTCTCGAAAAAATTCGCAGCGCTGGACGAAGGCATAGGCACCCTGAAAGACGCCTTAGGAGCGGCGTGGGATCACACGATCGTTCTAGTCGTTTCTGAATTTGGCCGTTCGGTTGCGCAGAATGGAACCAAGGGGACTGACCACGGCACCGGCGGCGCCGTGATCCTGACCGGCGGCGCGGTGGCCGGCGGCGAAAGTTTAGGCGAATGGCCAGGCCTAGAGGACGCGAGTCTTTTTCAGGGCCGCGACCTCTATCCAAAAAATGATGTTTTGCAGCTCTTCGCCCAGATCATGCAAAGTCATTTTGGACTACCTTCGGCAATAATAGAGTCCACTATTTTCCCAAGCACGATTTCGGCGGCGGACCGCCTTCTTGCCTAGTTGAAGGGCCAGCTAATCACCGCAACCGCGCCGCGATGTCTGACATAGTCTTGGACAATGCTGCATGGTTGATCGATTTGGACATATCGCTGAGCTGCTTGGACAGGTCTGCATCGGCTCCGCCGCTTTTTAATTGAGCATCAGCGCGGTCCAAAGCGCCCGTGAGGTCCGCCGCTGCCTCTGTGGTTAGATCACCGCTACGCTGCATTTGATCCATATAGGCTTTAGCGACGACAGGTTCGGCTGGCCATGTAACGGGGAATTGCTGCTGCGGGTTAAATGTGCCGCCTTGATCGGCGAGGGCGGCGGCCGCGATTTCATTTGCGCTTAAATGCTCACTTGGCGTGAGTGCAAAGACGTCGAGTCCCCGCGCGATTTCCGTGCCGTAAACTTTCCCCTTATACCAATAGGTTGACCAATAACCGCCCAGCACAAGTTTTTTCTCATGTATCGGCCCGCGGTCAAAATAGGCGATTTCAACGGGATTGGCGGAGTCGGTGAAATCAGAGATAGAGAGACCGCCCTGATACCAAGCCTGTGCGAAAATATCACGGCCAGGCACAGGAATGATGGATCCATTATGTGCGACGCAATTTTCAGTGTCGGATTGCGGGGCCGGTAACTTATAATAGCCTTTAAATTCCAGCGTCTGATTATTGATATCGTAAATCGCATTGGCCCCCCAATCTTTTGGGTCGTAAACGCGGCAACGCGGACGGGAGCCCCCGCCCCACTCATCGGTGAAGATCACTTTGGTGCCGTCATTATTAAAGGTCGCCGAATGCCAATAGGCAAATTTGGTTGAGACAACTTCGTCAATCCGTTTCGGCTTAAGCGGATCGGAGATGTCAAAGATGATGCCATTACCGGAGCAAGCACCGGCGGCGAGTTTGGCGTCTGGGAATACCGTAATATCATGGCAGTGATCGGTTTGCCGCGTTCTTTGTGTATCATCGCCGTGATCGCCGCCCTGCCATAGGCCTGCCAAGCGGCCGGACTCCTCATCCGCAAAAACGGTCGGGCTGTCGATGATACGAGACTTGGACGGATCAGCGAGCGGAATTTCAATCACATCGATACGGAATAAGGCCGTGCGGTTATCACCGGGAATGCGGCCAACGCAGCCGGGAAGCTCTTCGCCCTCACGAATAGAAGATGTTCCCGAGTTATAGACAACCAGCTTTTCTGCGTCTTGCGTGACAACCGAATGGGTGTGCGAGCCGCGGCAGGTCTGCACCTGCCCGACTTGGATTGGTTTCGCCAGATCACTAATATTGAAAATCCGGATACCGCGGAAACGCTCCGCGCTAACATCTTCGCTAATCCCTTGCAGACCGCAATCCACGCGCCCGCGCGTTTGCTCGACGGACATAATCAATAGATCTCCGACAATCGAGACATCGCCCTGTCCGCCCGGACAAACCACGGAACTATAAAGCTTCGGGCTACCATCCGCCTCGAGCTTATAAATGTTGAATCCGTGATAATTACCCGCGACCATGATGTCGTCTTGGAACGCCATATCCGTATTGGAGAAACTAAGGAGCGGTGAACGGCTGCCCCATTGGGTGTTCTCCACGGTTTGACCATCATCGGCTTTTTTCTTTGCACCGCCTTTCGGTAGCTTGACCGGCGGCAGGCCTGACGGGCTGTTGGGATCAAAAAAGCCCGCGGGCTTTGGAAGCGAGGCAACAAGCTCGAGGTTCAGGGCCGCCTCCCCGGCACCTGTAAATCCGGCCGAAAGCGCGGCCCGGGGATCAGCAGAGAAAGAGCCCAATATCGCGCTCATTTGCTCGATTTCCGAAGATTGGTCATTTCGAACGTCACTGATGAAACTAAACAGGACAGGGTCATAGGCGGATCCGGGCTGGCGCGTTAGATCATTAACCATCGTCAAAGCGCCCTCATGATGGGTAATCATCAGGCTCAAGAATAAACTATCAAAATCCGTGCCTTCTGAACTTGCGAGTTGCTCCATTTGTTCGGGCGTCGCCATGCCAGCCATTTTGTGATGGCCGCCATGATCCGCGCTACTGTGCATGTCATGTCCTGGCGGGGTCAGATCCTCGACTCTGTCGGACAGCCACTCTTCCATAAATTTAATTTCGTCGGCTTGCGAGGCTTTTATCCGGCCCGCGAGCTCAACAACTTCCGTCATATTTGTGCGGTCCGCCACAAGATTTGCCATCTCAACAGCCTGCGCGTGATGCGGAATCATATTTTGCATGAATGATACATCATCGGGCGAATAACTATTATCGGCGATCTTTATTGCAGACTCAGCGTCCAAAGTTTCAGAAGATTGCCCCGGCGCGCCCGGAAGGATGATCGGCGTTGTGCTCTTCGCCGCTTCGGCCACGGCCTCATCTATCGAAGAAACAGGTGCCTCGGCCTGACCCGTATCGGCCTGCTGCTGACAACTCGCCAAAATAAAGCCGCTGAGAGCCGTCGCTAAAAATAAAGTTCTAATGGTCATATTCCTACCCTGTATTAAACGCCTGGTGATGACGCGCCAAATTCTATCTATAATCATGACCGAACTCGGGGGGAAGGTATAGTAAAATTAAGATATTTGCGGAAGATATGATCTGGCAAAATCTGGCCGTCACATATCCGCCTCATCTTCACCTGACATGTCATTATCCGCGCAGCCTGGAAACACGGACTGCTACCTTACGAGGAGCCTCGACTCTTCGGATAGTAGACCGATAATGGAATTGACACCAATACACCTATTGGTAGATTAGATGAAAAATTTGTTTGTGGGCCCGACATGACTAACTTCAATTATGACACTGGCGATCAAATCTATCAGGGAGGTGCGGATAACGATAGATTCACGATTTTCGGGCCTAGCGATACCAATGAGATTTACCGTGTTATCGCCAACGGGCGAGATGGCAACGACACTTTAATCCACATCGATTTAGACCAAATCAATATTACCTTTAATGCTGGGACCGGTCGAGATCTGACTGAAATTCTGTTTGGAAACGCCGCTTCAAATTTCAATTTGAATATGGGCGATGGTAATGATCAGGTCATTCTTGGTAGCGCCTCATATGAGGCTAAAGGAAATTTTAATATCTCATTAGGCACAGGCCAAGATGAAGTCATAATGTTTGACTTAGAGTCCGAAATTATCATCTCTGATTTTGAGACCGGAAACACCGGTGATAGGTTTATCCTATCAAATCAAATCATCTATGATCTATTAGCAAATAGTGTGAGTCCTTTCCACGATGGAACCTTAACGTTGACTCAAGACGCGGCCGATACCCTGCTAACGGTCCAAGACGGAAATCAGGATATACAATCAATCGTCTTCAGAAATACTAATGTTGGTGATTTCACAAGCTTTAACTTTGCCGGTCTGAATTTCAGCGAGGGCGAAACTTTAGATGCAACCTATGTGGTCACCGCCGCTGACTACGAATTTGGATCAAACTTCTTTGCCAGTTTAGGTGACGACACGATAACAGTTGAAGAAGGAGTATCTCAGTTTGTAGATATCCATGGCCTGGCAGGCAATGACGTCCTAAACGGAAACTCCGGAAACAATAGGCTCTACGGGGGGGCTGGCGACGATATCCTTAACGGCAATGAAGGCAACGATACGCTAAATTACGAAGTTGGCGGAAATGACCATCTTAACGGCGGGGCCGGCGATGACACCTTTCGAGTCTCAAATAGTGAAATAAATGGTCAGGCGGGGAGATTCGAAATCACCTTAGACGGCGGAGAGGGTAATGATCGCTTGATTCATATCGACAGGGCCTCGCATGATATAGAATTCATCGGCGGCAATGGACAAGACAAAGCTGAAGTTTGGGCAAGTAGCGAATCATCAAATTTTATTTTCGACATGGGCATGGGCAATGACGTCGTGCAAATCGGATCCGATTCATCCAATGTATTTTCTAGAGGGGGCGAAGGGGGCTATACAATCACACTCGGGGGCGGGTCTGATGAAGTGCTACTGAACAGCGTTGGTATCTCTTTTTCAACGGTGTCATCACCACCCCCGACGCAAATATTGATAACTGATTTTGAAACAGGTCCTTCGGGTGATTTGATAACTCTAAATTTTTCAGGGCAGATCGGAAACTGGAACGAAGAAGGTGAAAATCCATTTGACCTGGGAGCCGCGCGCATCGTGCAGCGAGGTGAGGATGCCGTCTTGCAGTTCGAAAAATATGAAAACTCATCATCCAGAACCGCCATCGCATGGTCCGATGTCATTGTGTTTGAGAATGTTGATTTTTTAGATTTCACGGCTGAAAATTTCAACGGTTTATCCATTGAGAACGCATTGCTGGATCCCACGTTTAGAGGGACCTCTCAGAACGACCTACTTACTGGCAGAGATAGTGATGACATTCTCTTAGGTGAAGGCGGAAATGACACACTCATTGGTGGTCTTGGAAATGACATTCTTGAAGGCGGAGCCGGACGCGATATGCTTGATGGCGGAGCCGGAGTTGATACGGCTGACTATGGCTCCGCTACCAATCGCGTAAATGTCAATCTGCTTTCAGGTGAGGGTTCAAGTAATCAAGCCCAGGGCGATACATATATCTCTATTGAAGATATTGCAGGGTCAAATTTTGGCGATACTCTCCGGGGCAATAACTCAAACAATACAATCGACGGCAGGAGCGGAAATGATGTTCTCATTGGCTTTAACGGCAACGATGTGATCCTTGGCGGGGATGGCCGCGACATATTGAATGGCGGCAATGGGGCAGATATCATTGATGGCGGATCTGGTGTGGATCAAGCGCGTTATAACGGCTCGACCGATGCGGTGCAGATTAACCTGCTGGACGGCACAGCAACTGGGGGCCAAGCCGATGGTGATGTGCTTATCGGAATCGAAAATTTGTTCGGCTCTAATCACGACGATGTGCTTTTTGGCGACCAAAACAATAATCAACTCTATGGCCATAATGGCGATGACGAGTTGGCTGGGAATGGCGGGATCAGCAAACTCTTTGGCGGAGCAGGCGCTGACACCTTTGTGCTCTCCGACGGATTTTCTTTTGCGATGGATTTTGTAGATGACGTCGATCAACTTGATGTGTCGGCTTACGGATTTGCCTCTTTAACAGAAGCAATACAAAATCTCGACCAAGTCGGGCAGCATGCCCGCTTCCGATATGAAGGCGATGTCTTATTTGTACTGAATACTGATGTTGCTGATCTAATGGATGACATCATTTTTTGATGGGTTGTTATCGATCCTGTCAATTTTATTCCAACAAACACGCCTGATATTCCGCCTTTGCGCCGCCTTTTAATCCGGCGATCCCGTTATAACGCTCGGCCTGATCCGTCACCAAAATATCTGCAGCGGATTGTAAGGCGCGCATTGGCGGTTGTCGTCTCGGGTCGCCGATTCGGCCAATCGTGTAATGTCCGCTGTCTCTAAGTCGTGCGGCAGTCGATCCGTTAGCCACTTCATATCCTAGCCAGACGGCGTGGTCTTTTTTTGCGGCGTCAGGCGGGTTTGACCGGAGCATCTCTGGCGCAAGACGTTCGAGCTGCTGCGCTTGGCCGGAACTATAGGCGATGAGCAGGACTTGATCGGCCATGTCCGCATCTCGAATGGCTTTGATAACGGGTCTATATTTTGCGGAGGATTTAAAATCGACCTCTATGTAAATCTTGCCTTTGGCCGCAGCCAGCATATCGGTGAGTAAAGGCGGGCGGTCTGCAGTGAGTTTTCCGTCGCGAGATTTCAATAATATTTTCTCGAGGTCGGATTTTTGGCTGGAGGCGATAGGCCCCCTGCCCGTTGAAATATCGTCCCAGACGCCGTCATGAAATGTAATATGCGAGCCGTCTTTTAATCCCGCCACATCAATTTCCGCCATGAGGGTGCCGTGGTCGATTAAGGCCTTTAATCCGCTGATGGAGTTTTCGGCGATGTCTCGCCAGCGTTCATCCGTGCCCCGGTGAGCCGCGATGATGGCGGCGCTTTCGGGGAGGCAAGATAGGGCTTTACGGATGGGCGCGAGTTTAGGTGGCGGCGCTGCGATATCGGCGGTTTGGCTGGTGGCTTCCAAGGGCGTTGGCGCTTTGCAACCCGCTGCGCAAATTGCGGCAAGGACCACAGTTGAAATGGAGGCTTTGAATTTTCGCTGGCGTATCATATTCCGCCTCTATGTCAGACAAACCTATCCTGCAAGATGAGACCATATTTGCGCTCTCCTCGGCCCCTGGCCGCGCTGGGGTGAGTGTGCTGCGGCTGTCCGGAGCTAGCGCGGGACGGGCTTTGCGGATTTTAACAGGGCGCGATGTGCCGCCGCCCCGCACGGCAAGCCTTCGCGCCATCGTGGACGGCGACGGCGCTGTGATAGATCAGCCGCTGGTGCTTTGGTTTCCCAGGCCCAAAAGTTTTACGGGTGAAGACTGCGCGGAAATCCATGTCCACGGCAGTGTGGCGATTTTGGAAGCCACGGCGCGGCGGCTGATGGAACTGGGACTGCGGCAGGCGCGTCCCGGCGAGTTTACTCGGCGCGCGGTGGAGCATGGCAAAATGGACCTTACAGAGGCCGAGGGCCTCGCGGATTTGATCGATGCACGAACGGAAGGTCAGCGCGTGCAGGCCCTCTCCAATATGGGCGGGGCGCTGCGGGAGACCTATGAGGGGTGGAAATCACTGATTTTGGATGCGCTGGCGCAAATCGAAGGCGAGATTGATTTTGCCGATGAAGCCGATGTGCCGGACGCGCTGTCTCATGCGGCCTATCCGTTTTTAGCGAAAGTTTACACAAGCATGACGACGGCGCTCGCAGGGTCTGCACGCGGGCGCGCGGTGCGAGATGGATTGCAAGCCGCAATTATCGGCGCGCCTAACGCAGGCAAATCCACTTTACTCAACGCCATCATGGGCCGCGATGTGGCGATTACGTCGCCGCAAGCCGGGACAACACGCGACATTGTCGAAGCGCAGGCCGTTATCGCGGGACTGCCCGTGACGTTTTCAGATACGGCGGGCTTGCGAGAGAGCGACGACGCGATTGAAGCAGAAGGTGTGCGGCGTGCCCGCGCCCGCGCGGAGGATGCGCATTTGGTTGTTCATGTCGTTCGGGGCGGCGCTTCGGTGGATGGATCGCTGGCGGCCGATGTTGTGTTTCGAAATTTGGAGACAGAGGCGGTGCGAAAATCCAAGACGGAGATTCAAGGCAATGCTCTATCCGGCGCAGGCGTGAATTTTTTGATGGCCGAGATTGAGCGGCAAATTCTCGAAAGCTACGCCGGTCTCGAAAATGCAGCTCTCACCCGTATTCGCCACGTCGATTGTATCAGTGCCGCGGCAGAAAATATTAATCTGGCGCGCGAGAAACTTGGGTCTGACCCTGAGCTTTCAAGTGAAGACTTGCGTAAAGCACTGATAAATATAGAAGAACTAGCAGGACGAAGCGATGTAGAGCAGGTTTTTGATCGTATTTTTTCTAGTTTTTGCATCGGTAAATAATAAAGCAATTTTAAATTGATATAAAATGTTCCACGTGGAACATTCTCTTATGAC